>JBHJIX010000086.1:0-79714 GCA_050043025.1 Cohaesibacteraceae bacterium | reverse complement strand
CGGCGTTCATCAAAGAAGCCTTACCACGTCTCCGTGTTTTGACGTCCGAGGACTGGGTGCTGGGCTTTGTGAGTCCTGATGCACAATCTGGTGAAATCTCAGATCTTTGGATCGATCCAGAGCATCAGAGACTGGGGCTTGGGGCTGTTCTTTTGGCGGCTGGAGAGGCTCAGTTGAAGGCCAACGGACGCCAATCCACCTGGCTAACTACGCACGCCCAGAATGCCGGTGCGCTGCGCTTCTACCGTACGCAAGGCTATTCGCTTCTGGACCTCCGCGACGCCCAAGGCCAGACATTGCCGGACGTGACTTACTCTAGGGCGCTTCTTGGAAAGCAACTCTCACGTCCCGACGCTGTTTCGGCAGAAACCATGTCGGACGTGCGCAACGGCATCGATACGCTTGATCCGATGATTGTTTCCATTCTTGCCGAGCGTTTTGCGTTCATTGATCGTGCAGCCAAGCTGAAACCCAAGATTGGTATGCCGGCTCATGTGAGTGATCGGATCGAAGAGGTTGTCGGTAACGCCCGGAAACAGGCCGAAAAATTGAGGTTTGACCCCGATCTGACCGAAGCCTTTTGGCGCAACATGGTTGATTTGGCCGTTCAGCGGGAGGAAGCTCATATGAGCTCCAAATCAGCCCAGTCTTTTGTTGATCAAACGCGGGAACTTGCGTCATGAACGTTCAGCCAGTCCATCCTATGCGCGATGCTGACCCAGCCAAATTCATCCCGGGCGCAACCGGCGATTGGGAGCTGATCATCGGATTGGAGGTCCATGCTCAGGTCACCAGCCAATCCAAGCTGTTCTCCGGCGCCTCGCCGGCCTTCGGTTCAGCGCCCAATGCAAATGTTTCGCTGATCGATGCAGCCATGCCCGGTATGCTTCCGGTCATCAACGAAGAGTGCGTGAAACAGGCCGTTCGGACTGGTCTTGGGCTGAAGGCAAAAATCAATCTGCGCTCGATCTTTGACCGCAAGAACTATTTCTATCCCGACCTGCCGCAGGGCTATCAGATCTCGCAGTTTCTCGATCCCATCGTGGGCGAGGGGATCGTGACCGTCGATATGGTAGATGGGTCTTCCATTGAGGTCGGCATTGAACGGCTTCACCTGGAACAAGATTCAGGCAAAAGCCTCCATGATCAGCACCCGACCATGAGCTTCGTCGACCTCAACCGGTCGGGTGTAGCTCTGATGGAGATTGTCTCTCGACCGGACCTGCGATCCTCAGAAGAGGCGCGGGCCTATCTCACCAAGCTGCGCTCGATTATGCGTTATCTGGGCACATGCGACGGCAACATGGAGGAAGGCTCCATGCGTGCCGACATCAATGTGTCTGTGCGCCGGCCCGGCGAGCCGCTGGGCACGCGCTGCGAGATTAAGAACGTGAACTCCTTGCGCTTTGCCGTGCAAGCAATTGAGTATGAAGCGCGCCGCCAGATCGCCATTCTTGAAGATGGCGGTGCTATCGATCAGGAAACACGCCTGTTCGACGCCACAAAGGGCGAGACGCGGTCCATGCGCTCCAAAGAGGAGGCGCATGACTATCGCTACTTCCCCGATCCAGATCTTTTGCCGCTGGAGTTCGATCAAGCGTTTGTCGATGGCCTGGCAGCCGATCTGCCAGAACTTCCGGACGAGAAAAAAGATCGCTTCATTTCAGACTACGGCATCACCGCCTATGACGCGTCGGTGTTGGTGGCAGAAAAGGAACGCGCCGACTTCTTTGATGCCGTCGCCAAAGGGCGCGATGGCACGCAGGCGGCCAATTGGCCCATCAATGCGCTTTTCGGTCGACTCAACAAAGAAGGATTGGCGATTGGCGACAGCCCGGTCTCAGCGGACCAGTTGGGTTCCATCGTCGACCTCATCGGCGAAAAAGTCATATCCGGCAAGATCGCCAAGGATGTGTTCGAGATTGTGTGGTCTGAAGGCGGCGACCCGGCGGCTATCGTCGAAGATCGTGGCATGAAACAGGTCACCGACATGGGTGCCATCGAGACCGCTGTCGATGAAGTGATCGCCGCCAACCCGGACAAGGTGGAACAGGCAAAAGCCACGCCCAACCTTGCTGGATGGTTTGTCGGCCAGGTGATGAACGCAACGGGCGGCAAAGCCACCCCGCAGGCTGTTCAGCAGTTGGTGCGCGAGAAGCTTGACCTGTGATGTATGCCGGATAGCCAGAAATGGGCGTCGCAGCAGCCAGTACCGAGGGTAGTAAGAACTGGGTGACAGGTGTTGCCGGCGCCGCGCTTTTGGTTGGCATTTACGGCCTTATCCATTCGGTCCTGCGGCTGACGACCTCTGGCAATCTCGGTGAGAACGACCCACAAATCGTCCTTTCTATACAGCAAGGTTTTCAGTGGTCCTACGGGACCGGCGAACCGCCGCTGTTTGAATGGTTGGCGTTGCTGCTTTCGGAGGTCTTTGGTCCAACGGCCACAGTCTTCCAGATCCTGCGTTATGGACTGCTGACCGTTACATTGGTCCTGGTTTACCTGATCGCACGCCGCATGCTTGGCAGCGCCATTTGGGCGCTCATCACCGTAGAAGCCTACGCGCTCGTCTACCAGATTTCGTGGCGGCTCCATGAAGGCTTCACTCACCCGATGGTGGCGATGGCAGCAGCGGCCGGGCTCTTTTATGCGTGGATGCTGTGGCGAGAGCGACCTGGCGTCATGCCAGCGGTGGCCCTGTTCGCAGCTCTGACTGTTGGTTGGTTCTCAAACTCTTGGTTCTTCGGGTTCTTTGCAGCTTTAGCGGTCGCCGTGCTTTCGCAGCGCTCGAACTGGCTGCATGTGCGCCGTCCCGTTTTCCTAGTCGTGCTGGCTGCCTCTCTGGTAGTTGCATCGCCTTACTGGTTGGCCGACGACGCGTTCTGGAATGCGCCGGCCTGGCGCATGCTGGGTGATTTGACCGATTTGGCCGACGCTCCTTGGACGCTGCGTTTCGAGGGTCTCATTGCTGGGCTCAATAGGCCGTTATGGTTTCTCTCACCTTTGCTCCCACTCCTGGCGCTCTGGTTCGGAAGAGATCTTTGGCGGAAGCGTGCTGATCTTTGGTTTGCCGAAAACAAACGGGCATTGCTTTTGCTGCGAACTCTCGTGGTAGCAGCCGTTGGGCTAATCGTGCTCGGTTTTGGCATGGGTTTTGGCAATTATTCTGAGCATGCGGTGATGCCGCTGTTTGTGCTTGGTCCGGTCCTATTGATGTTGCTCATCCGACGCGCGGAACCATCGGCAAGGCAGGTTTCGCGATTTTTGATGCTCTGTCTGGTTCTGATGATTGCCGCTTTTGCTGCAAGGGCGGCGAACCTCATCATTCTCGATCCAGTCTGCAGCCGGTGCTATTTCGGCATTCCTTTTGAAGGCTTGGCTGACACGCTCGCGGAGGATGGCGCTGATCTCGTGATCGCAGAGGATCGACGTCTCGGTGGCAATTTGGTTGCGTTCCTGCCGGAGGAAACCGACGTCGTTGCCATTGGTTGGCCGGACGAGCGGCGCCTTGAGCCGGGAGAGACAGCACTACTCATCGTCCAAAACGAAACACGGTTGGATGCAAGGCTGGCGGCGGCTCAGGCCCGTTTTGGGTTTGAACCCATCGAGCCGATCCGTCAGGTGATCGTGCCTTGGCGGCATGCCTTCCGCGAGGATGGTTATCGCTCCACGCTCTGGTATGTTGTTCCTGGTGGCTATGCCGCTGAATCCGGCGGTTGAACAGGCGAGGGGACCCGTCATGCGGCGATTTTTGCTCTACTCCATTCCAGCGTTGGTGATCGGTTTCGTTGCCGGCAACGCTTTCTGGTACCTTTTCTCACCCTTATGGATCGATCAGGTTGTCTCAGAAGCCTTGCCGGACGAGCTGATGGTGAGCGTTCTGAGCGCAGGCACCTTTCAGGATGCGGATCGAGCACATCAAGGCGAGGGTCTGGCTCAGCTGTTGCAGAGCGCGACGGGCGCGCATTTGATGCGTTTCACGGATTTTGAGGTCACCAATGGACCCGATCTGGAAGTCTGGCTCGTCGAAGACCCGACTCCGTTCTCATCCGGCGCGGTTCTTAATAGTCAATGGGTGTCGCTTGGCCAGTTGAAGGGCAATATTGGCGACCAGACCTACACCATCCCCGATGATGTGAATGTTGGCCGCTTTGGCTCGGTGGTCATCTGGTGCGAGCAGTTCAGCGTGCTGTTTTCAGTGGCGACGCTGCAAGAGCCCAGCTAGCCACCAAATAGCTGACCGGCAAGCGCGGCAGCGCTGCTATAGGCGTTGGCAGCCGACTGTGCAGAACCTGATAAGCTACCGGTTTGTTGTCCGCTCGCCTGGCTGACGATTTGCGCTAATAGATCGCTCGGCAAAGCGTTGTCGCTCTCTTCGTCTCTCTCGCCAATCTGGCCAGATTGTTCCTGGCGCTTGGCTGCGCTTTGGTCCTGCAGTTCGGTTTGTGCTTGGGCACGTTGTTGCTGCGCCTGGCGGGCAACGGCCTGATCCTGAGAAGAGGGCTCAGCCGGCGCAAGCGCCGCCGCGATGACGATGTCCATCTTTCTGATGGTTGCCTCAGGCGTGCGTTCAGGAGAGGTATCGATCTGTACCTCGCCGCCGACCGCATACTTCTTGCCGTCGGGCCCTTGGGTGTAGGTGTATTTTGGCGCACTGGCGTAAGACCCACCAACGGCGGCATGTGCTTGCTCGTGAGCGCGCACTTCCTGGTCACGTTTTTTCAGGTCGCGGACCTGGTTTTGCTGTTCCGTGGTTAGCGGCTCGCCGGTAGCGGTCGTGGCGCCTGGTTGGCCTGGCTTTTGGCCTTGAGCGTTGGCGCCACTGCCACCTTGGCCGCCACCTGTACCGGCGAGCGCCTTCCCACCAGTTGGCGGGGCAACTGGCGAGCGAAGCGCAAATTGGGCTGGGGAGAAACCACCAAGCTCCATGGGTGAGGTCAACCTGGGTTCAGAGACCGTTGCAAACGCCCAAATTCTCTTTGCAAAGGGTCATCAAATGGTTACGGCGCACTCGCCGGTTGCCTTTTGGCTTCGAAGTCTCAGTCACGACTGCGTGAGCAAACTTTCTCACCGGGTGTTCGAATTGATCTGCAATGCCCTATGTTGATCCCATCCCGACCAGGCGCGTTCTGCTCTGGTCCTTCCCATCTATGACAAGCTTTGAAGGGTCATTCTTTCATGACGCAGCAAACCCAGCCCATCGACCTTTTCTTTTGGCCAACGCCAAATGGGTTCAAGGTCACCATGTTTTTCGAAGAGGTGGGCATTCCCTACAATGTTCACCCGATCAACATCGGTGCTGGCGACCAGTTCAAGCCCGAGTTTTTGGCCATTGCGCCCAACAACCGCATGCCGGCGATCACTGACCCAGAAGGTCCGGGCGGTGAGCCAATCTCCATCTTTGAGTCAGGCGCGATCCTGCAATATCTGGGTCGTAAGTTTGACCAATTCTATCCGACGGACGAACGCGCGAGGGTGAAGGTAGAGGAGTGGCTGATGTGGCAGATGGGCGGCTTCGGTCCCATGCTTGGTCAGAACCACCACTTCAATCAGTACGCTCCTGAAAAGCTTCCCTACGCGATGAAGCGCTACACAGATGAGACTCACCGTCTCTATGGCGTTCTCAACAAGCAGTTGGAAGGCCAGCAATTCATCACCGGCGACTATACGATTGCCGACATGGCCTGCCTCGGTTGGGCCCGTGGCTGGGAGAAGCAGGGAATGGATATTGCTGAGTTCCCAAATGTCGGAGGATGGATTGATCGTCTAATGGCGCGCACCGCTGTTCAGAAGGCGTTTGATGTCGGATCTGAGTGGCGCAAGCCTATGTCCGATGAGGACAAGAAGACGCTGTTTAACCAGCGCGCGCGTTAGGCTTCGATCGGCGTGGACTTCGCCTAGCCGCGTCCGGCAACGGGCGACAGCTGGTGCAGGTCCACGCCCAGCCTCGTCAGGCTGGCGGCGTAATGCAGTTCCGGCGGCGTTTCGAACAGGCCTTCAGAGTCCACGGGGCTTGGAAGCCAAGCATTTTGCAGGATTTCCTGGTCAAGCTGACCGGCGTCCCAGTTGGCGAACCCAAGCGCCAATAGGAAGTGTTCCGGCCCACGGCCGGCGCTTAGATCGCGCAAAACGTCCAGCGTCGTTGTGAGGTAGATATTATCGCTGACGGCCACTGTTCCTTCACGCTCGGCATCGTCCGTTGTGTGCAAAACGAAGCCACGCGTCTTCTCCACCGGTCCGCCGACAAGCACGCGGGAGGAAAGCCGCTCAGCACCCGCTTCGTCATCGGCCGCCATGCCCAGTTCATCGAGCACCTTGGCCACCGTGCGTTCAGGATCTGGACGATTGACTATCAAGCCCATTGCACCGTCGGCATCATGAACACACAAATAGATGCCGGTGCGCTCGAAGCGCGCATCGCCAATCGACGGCATGGCAATGAGAACTTGGCCGGCAAGGCTGGGGAAGACGTCCATGGCGCAACCGTTATTGGACTGGCAGGCAGGGTCAAGACAAAGTGCTGATCAAAATAGCGCTGAGATGTATCGCAAAGCGATGGCGGCCAGGTTTTCGCACTCTAGTGGTCGGGTCGGTGGCGATGCTGCACTTTGCTGGCAGTACCGGCGCGGCGCGCGCTGAGGCAAACCATGAAGCCCGTTTTGAAGGCGCAGTGTTGAGCCTCGTTGAGGCCACCCCTCTTGCTGTGAGCTTGGTTGGGCCCGCCATAGCGCTCGATGAGGATGAGCGCCTTTTCCTTCTGACAGTGGATCTTTCGCCTGGCTGGAAGACGTATTGGCGTTTGCCTGGCCGTTTTGGGTTGGCGCCAACATGGAACTGGACGAACAGCGCAAACGTTGGCGATCTGACCGTGCACTATCCTGCCCCGGTCCTGTTTGAGGAAGCGGACGGCAGTTCGATCGGCTACGACGCCATGACCGTTTGGCCAATTGTCGTCCGCCGAATTGATGCCAGCGCGCCCCTGCGCCTGGATCTGTCACTGTCTTTCGGCCTGTGTGCAGATCTTTGCATTCCCGAAACCGCCCAATTCAGTGTCGGCGCCGGGGACAACACCGGCGTTTCTCCCCCGCTATCACTGCTCGCCGCGCTTGCCGCGCAACTGCCGGAGGATGGTGGCCCGTTTGACAGCGTGGTTGGTACGGCCATTCAGGACGCAATCTATGTGCTTGAAGGGGCAGAGGGCCAACACGTCATGGTGGCGTCAGAGCAGGGTCGCAATGATGGTGGAACCCTACGGCAAGCGATACAGAGCAACTGGCCGTTTCACCAGCCGGCGATCTGGCTGCATGTCATCGAGCCCGGAAGGTCCATCCAAAGCTACGATCTTGGTGCTACGCCACCGACATCGAGTGGTCAGTAGGCGAAAACGATTCCATAGCTGGCGATTCTGACCCTTTACCACTGGCTGGCAGAGGGATGGCGCGCCATATCAGCCACGGCTGTTTCCCCGGCCAGTTCAGTTCCATCAAGGAGACTCTTTATGCCGCTTACCGTCGGTCAATCCATTCCCGATGTTCCGCTTACCGCCGTTACGCCCTCAGGGCCTGAGGCGATGGAGAAATCCGCTCTGTTCGGCGGCAAGACTGTTGTGCTTTTTGCCGTGCCTGGTGCGTTTACCGGCACGTGCAGCAACCAACATCTGCCCGGCTTCGTTGGTCATGCCGACGCCATCAAGGCCAAAGGTGTGGATACAATTGCGGTGGTCGCCGTCAACGACCCCTTCGTCATGACGGCTTGGAAAGACTCCAGCAACGCTGGTGACGCCGTTCTGTTTCTTGCCGACGGAAGCGCCACCTTCACAAAGGCGGCCGATATGGTGCTCGACCTCACAGATGCGGGGCTTGGTGTGCGATCGCTGCGCTACGTCGCGGTCATCCAGGACGGTGTTGTGACGAAGCTGGCGGTGGAGGAATCGCCGGGCGAAGCCGGTGCGTCTTCCGCCGAGGCTCTTCTTGCCATGCTTGATGACAAGTAAAGGGCGGCGCGCCAATTGGTAAAGGCAGTAAGATGCCTGCCTTTACCAACCCCTGATTCACCTACCGCATATGGTTACCGCATCAATTCTCCTTACGAGAGAATGAATACCGCATTTGCATTCAATTAATCGAAGTTTTTAGCTGCTGCTTCAATCCTCCTCTGCATAGTGATGCGTGACGCAAGGGTCGTGGGGACCCGAAAAAGCCAAACGCCAGGGGAGGCACCAATGGCACGTCTTGCACTGAATGATTTCGAGGCCGGCTATGTTGGCCAGCGAATTGCCAATGGGGATGTTTTTTTCGACCTCGGCATGATGTATGCGACCGGCCGCTCCGTAACGGTTGACCTTGTTGCGGCGCACAAATGGTTCAACCTTGCCGCTGCCAAAGGTAAGGAAGCCGCCAAGCGCTATCGCGAAGAGATTGCAGCTGAACTGTCAGCTTCGCAGCTTGCACAGGCCTTACAGCTTGCTCGTGGTTTTCTGGCCGCGCAAGCCTAGCTGACCGGAATTTCAGGCCGACAGACCCAGCGCGTGCCGACAGGAAATTGTCAGATCACGCGCTGAGTCCATGTGGGATGTTGCCCGGCAACGCATCCGTTAATGAGCGGTGAATGCTGCTCTGCACAAATTGCATGGCTGGCCTGTTTTTTGCGATCTGCACAAGTGGCAATGAAGGGTCTAATTGGATCGTGTCTCCCCCGACGACACGAACCAATAGGAATTCTCCAATGCCAATGATCAAGGCCTTTACTCAGACGGTTGAGCGCGCCATTGAAAGCTACAATCGTCAGCGCATGCGGCAAGAAGCCGAGCGCCTGACTGAAATGCAGTATGCGCGTGAAATGCGTAACCGTTGCACACCTGATAGCGCCGAGTTCTACTACTACAACGCCATCGTAAAGCGTTGCGGCGGCAACTAACGAACAATGCCATGGCCACATTGCCCACAGGGGCGAACGGGCCATGTTGACAAAGTACCGTTCCCGTCTAACAAGCGACGGGAACGGGCACGTGGCCGAGTGGCTGAAGGCGCTACCCTGCTTAGGGAGTATGCGGTGTTGAGCCGTATCGAGGGTTCGAATCCCTCCGTGCCCGCCATTTTATGCAATGACTTCATCGAATTAGCGATGTTCTGCGTCTTATGTACGCTCGTTGAAGTTCGCATTGAGGTCATCGGAGCGAACCAGGTGGCCAACCCTCAGACTTCCGGCCATTTCTCAGCGTAGATGCCGATAAAAGAACTCCATCCACAGTCTGGGTCTCACCGTGTTTGATAGTAGATCAAGCAGCAGCTGCACGTTCCCTAAATCGGATAATGCGGTATGCCTTCCTGGATCGTGATCCAGCGTAGCTCGGTGAACTCCTCAATTCCAGCGGTTCCACCAAAGCGGCCATAGCCTGACGCTTTCACCCCGCCAAAGGGCATCTGCGCTTCATCATGAACGGTGGGACCGTTGACGTGGCAGATGCCTGATTCGATCCGCCGCGCGACGCCTAGCGCGCGCATGACGTTGCCGCCGAACACGCTCGCGGACAGCCCATATTCGGTGTCGTTGGCGACGCGAACTGCCTCATCGATCGATCCGACCCGGACAATCGCCGCCGTTGGCCCAAAGCTCTCTTCTTTGTAGATCCGCATCGTCGGCATCACATTGTCCAAAAGTGTTGCGGCGACCAGTACACCATCGACCACGCCGCCCGCGATCAGGTCTGCGCCCTTGTCGACAGCGTCAGCGATTAGCCCCTCAATGCGTTGAGCAGCGGACGCATCAACTACACAGCCAAGGGGGGCGGCGGCCTCGCGGGGATCGCCGGCCTTCAGCTTGCGGACCTTTGCCGCCAAGGCTTCGACGAAAATATCAGCGATGGGCTCCTGAACGATGATCCGCTCGGTCGACATGCAGATCTGGCCTTGGTTCATGTAAGCGCCGAACGCCGCCGCTGCGACCGCTGCCTCAATGTCGGCGTCGTCCAGAATGATCAGGGGGGCTTTGCCGCCCAGTTCCAGAAGCGCAGGTTTGAGGTGCTTGGCTGCCGACTGGGCGATGATCCGCCCAACACGGGTGGAGCCGGTGAAGTTGACCCGGCGGACGGCGGCGTGACCGATGAGCGCCTCGACGATCAGCGCTGCGTCGGCGGGGTCGTTGGACACAGCATTGAGCACGCCAGCGGGAAAGCCTGCGCTCTGGATCGCCTCGACGATCAGACGGTGCGTGCGCGGGCAGATCTCCGAGGTCTTCAGCACAACAGTGTTGCCGCAGGCAAGCGGCATGGCAATCGCCCGCACACCTAGAATAACGGGCGCATTCCAAGGCGCTATGCCCAGCACCACACCCACCGGCTGACGCATCGCCATTGCCATGCTGCCTGGTCGGTTTGAGGGGATGATTTCGCCCTTAATCGCGGTCGTCATCGCGCCTGCTTCGCGCAGCATGTCGGCAGCAAGCTTGATGTTGAACATCGCCCAAGGCTTGGTTGCGCCGATCTCATCGGCCATCGCGGCTACAATGTCGTCCGCACGCGCCAAAAGCGCATCAGCCGCTGCGTTCATCAAGGTGCGACGTTCGCCCGGGCCCGTCGCTGACCAGCCGGGAAAGGCGGCTGCAGCAGCATCGGCAGCCCGCAATGCATCATCGACCGAGGCAGCGGCCGCGACAGTCGCCGTTTCGCCGGTCAGCGGATTCTCACGCGAGAAGGTGCGCCCGCCCTTGGCTTCCACATCCTCGCCGGCGATCAGTAGCTCGAGCATTCCCATACATGTCTCCGTGTCTTTCGCCTTACCGGTCCCAAACGCGCGTTCTGGCCCACTTGATTGCTCATAGGTGCCGTCGCCACACCCTTGCTCGCTATCGGTTGGCGAGCGTTTCAGGCAGATAGAGCGCGATCTGTGGGAAGATCACGAGCAAAACGATCATCAACGACATGGAAAACCAGAACGGCCATATGCCCCGGAAAATTGTCCCCATTGGCACCTGGGGCGCGATAGATTTCACGATGAACACGTTCATGCCCACTGGCGGCGAGATCAGTCCTTTCTCCAGCGCGATGACCACGATGATCCCGAACCAGATCAGATCCCATTCCAATGCCACGGCAATCGGAATCACGACCGGAATGGTTAGGACCAACATCGCGATGGTCTCTAGAAACATGCCCAAGAGAATGTAGATCAGGATGATGATCACCAGGATGCCAATTTCGCCGATGGTGAGCGACGTCAACAGCGTTACAAGCTGCGCGGGCAAGCCTGTCAGCGCGATGAACGGAATGAAGACGAAGGCTGCAATGATGATCAGGAAGATCGTAGCAGGCGCATTCATTGTCTGGAGGATCACCGACTTAAGCGTCGACCAGGTCAGCGAGCGTCGCCACAAAGCAACGAGGACGGTGAGCAACGCACCCACAGAGGAGGCCTCAACCGGCGTGAAGAATCCAGTGTACATGCCGCCGATCGTGATAAGCACCACACCTAGAATCGGGCCAGCGCTGCCAAGCGCTTCCAAACGTTCTGGCCAACCTGATCGTTCGCCTGGCGGCCCTGATTGCGGATTACGCATCACCACCAGGTTGATCGCGATAATAAACAGGATAGTCAGGATGATACCTGGAAAAACCCCGGCCATGAAAAGGCGAAAAATGCTCTGCTCGGTCAAGACGGCATAGATGATCATGCCGGCCGACGGAGGGATCAGGAAGCCAAGCGTGCCCCCGGCTGCCACTGATCCGGTGGCTAGGCTGTCGCCATAGCCGTAACGCTTCATTTCCGGCAAAGCGACGCGCCCCATGGTAACCGCACTGGCCAGCGATGAACCCGACAGTGCTGCAAACCCCGCACAGGCTGCGATGTTGGCGGAAGCAAGCCCGCCCTTCAGGTGTCCCATCCAACGGTAGGCAGCGGTGAACAGGTCTTTTGACATACCCGACACGCCGGCAAGCGAACCCATCAGGATGAACATTGGAACAACGAGGAGATTGTAGTTGGAAGCCGCCTCAAAGGCCTCACCGGAGAGATTGGAATAGGCGATGCGCAGGCCCCTTGCCCATGCCATATCCGATTCCATACCAGTGAAAATCAGCCGGTTTGCGTTTGCGATGATCGTACCGACGAACCCAACACCCAGCATAGAAAGGGCGACCGGCATGCGCAGCGCAAGCAGCACGAACAGGGACAACATCCCCAGAACACCAAGAAGCGTCATGCTGATCACAGGTCATTACCTGCGATCTTGAGCCTCACGACTTTTCCAGACCGCAAGAGCTGCCAGATGTCGAGGAGAAGCACCACGGCATAGCTCGCTACTGAGACAGCGAGCAGATAGTAGAACGGTCCATAAGGAATGAGCAGAAGCTGCGTTGTTTCGCCAAATCTTGCGGCGCTGCCGCCCGAGTGCCAAAGCCGCCATGCCATGATCGCCAGAAGAACGAAACCGGCGCACTTGACGACAATCATCGACCATTTTGCAAAAGCCGCTGACATGCGCGATTCCAGAAAGTCGATCTCGATATGAGCGCCAGTCCTAGCCCCAAGTGGTATTGAAAGGGCGACGATCGCGACCAGCGCAACGATCAGAATGTCCTCTGCACCAATGATGGGAGAGTTGAGCGCCTTGCGCATGATCGCAGCATTCACAGCGCAATAAACTGTCATGAATGCCAGGGCTGCACCGCCCAGGATCAGAGTGATCCAGGTCAGCACCCGGTCCAGCAACCCAATGCCCGCGGGCAAGGTGGGCTCGGCATCTTCCATCTGGTCGGACCTTTGCGGGAATTGTGCCAGGCCGGTGAACCCCGACCTGGCCTGGCATTGGGTGAAGCTACTGGTTCAGTGCTTCGTAGATTTCACGCGCGTCATCGATCCCACGCTCAGCATAGTCTTGGTAGATTTCTTCCATACCGTCGGCGACTGCAGTCTCCATTTTAGCGCGCTCGTCGTCCGACGTGATGATCCATTCGACGTTCAACTCACCGACTTTGATCTGCTCGTCGATCCATTGAAGCGCATAGTCATCATAGTCAGCGAAGGACCGAGCAAGCGCTAGGGAAAGTGGCAGACCGGAAATGTCATCAAGGCCTTGCTGATGCTCGGCCGACAAGCTCTCGTAGCGCTCCCGGTTCATGACCATGAAGAGGACGAGTTGGGATGCCGGCGTGTTGATAATCGCGTAGTCGGCGACCTCATCAAGGTTCCATGGCGGCAAGAGGTTGTTGATGGTTGAGACCGCAGCGTCGATCGTTCCAGTGCTAAGGGCGGTGTAGTGTTCAGAGGGCTCCATCTGAACCGGGACCATGCCCATGCCCTGGACGACCGGCGTCGTCATAGCAGCAAATGGAACGAGCTTGGCGCCCTGCATGCCATCCAGCGTCGACAAGTCCCTGTTACCGACGAGCATGCGTCCGGCCGCAGTGCCCAATGCAAGGAGTTTCACGTCGGTCCACTCGTCCACCAGGTACTCGTCATAGACGGTCCAAATCCGGCGGGTTGCGTCCTCTGCGTCAACAGCCCTACCAGGAAGTGTGGCAATCAGGGATCTGGGGAACAGGGTGGGCGTGGAAGCCGCTAAGCCAAATGTGATATCAGCGACGCCTTCGAGCGCCCGCCTGTATTGCTGCGTCGGCCCTGCGCCCAACTGGCCTGCCGGGTAGAGCCTCAACGACAGTGTTCCGCCTGAGCGCTCCTCAACCTCGCTCTCGAACCACGCATACATACCGGTGATTGTTTCATGGTTGTGCGGCAGGAAAGTTGCGAACGACAGCTCTTCCGCCTGCGCAGCGGGCGACGTAACGGTCAGGGCTGTCGCAAACGCGGTCGCCAAGCCAAAGTTGGTGAATTTCATTGTATCCTCCCAATTTTTGGTCCCGCTTTGCGCGGTGTGCTGCCTGAGCCTTCCTCATGGGGCGGCACGGCATCCTGGAAAAATAGCTTGCAGCGATGGAACCAGTAATAGACAATTTGAGTGTTAAATTGCACTTTTATGAGGGTGGGACGCTCCATGATGGGAGAAGCTCCATCAATCCAGGCGGACCGGATCGACAGCACGCTGACGGCAATCGAGTTCGCGTTGCGCGGTCGCCGCGCCGGCCTGTTCATGCTTGATGCGGGAGCGGCCAGATTGATCGAAGACGACAACGAAATCGATCTGGACGCGCCGTGTTTGGTCTGGTTGCCAGTCGGCGCCTTGGCACGCCTTGGGATGTCCGCCGGAACCCGTGGGGTTTCTCTACGCCTAACCGAAACCATCATCGGCCGGGCGATGTCGACAGGGGTTCTATCGGGGCATATCCGCCAAACAATAGGCGCGCGTCTGGTCGTCTTGGACACCGCTGCCAAGAAGTCCATTCCTCGTCTGCGCGGTCTGTTCGACGAGATCGAGGCAGAGCTATCGGACAATGCGCCCGGATCGGATACCGCAGTTCAGATGTTGGTATCGTTGATACTGATCCACACCTGGCGGTCAGCAGCTCCCAAAATTGAAAAGCCCGTTCTCCTGCCAAGTCGGATTGTTCAGGATTTCCTTGGGCTTGTGGAACTGCAACTCACCCAGCACTGGACCGTCGGCCAGTATGCGCAGGCACTCAACGTCACGCGTGACCGGCTGAACGCCGTTGTCCGGCGGGCCATTGGCCGAACACCGCACGCCCATATCCAAGCGCGTCTGATGGACGAGACGAAAACGCTGCTTTTGCAATCTGACCTACAGGTTGCCGAGGTTGCCTATCGGCTAGGGTTCAGCGACGCCGCCTATTTCAACCGGTTTTTCCAGCGGCATGAAGATGTATCGCCCGGCAAGTACCGCAGGGTGCACAGACCTACGGGCGCCGAAGAGGATGTGCGGGCATCGTATGCCGCTTGGCCATAGCGCCAATACGTACGAGCGCCTGAATGGCTTGCAAATTCCTGCGCACATAAGCCATAGCGCATGTATCGGTGCAGGTATCGTTTGCCGCCAGCCCTGACGGCTCGTGGCGGACTGCTTGACTGAGATTGAGCGCATGCCTGAAGTGAGTTTTCCTGCCCAATGGAACCGTCCATCGTTCTCATCGCCGCCGGTGTTTTGTTCCTTGGCGGTCTGGCGTTGGATGCTTTGGGACGCATCGTCCACGTTCCGCGCGTCACGCTTTTAATGCTGCTGGGCGCTCTGCTCGGGCCTCCGGTTCTCGATGTTCTGCCAGCGGCGTTTTCGCAAGGCAGCGAGGTCTATACCGGCCTTGCGCTCACTATGGTTGCTTTCCTGCTCGGCCACTCCCTCAGCCGGTCCACTTTGGCGGCGCAAGGACGCGATATACTGGTGATCTCGGTCGTCGTGGATGCCGATTCGATCTGTTTGGTGAGTGGTGGCCTTTACCTGCTCGGGGTTCCCTTGCCCGTCGCGCTGCTGCTGGGCGGGATATCAGCGGCAACCGCACCGGCAGCCACACATGATGTGATCCGCCAGTCGGGGCGCAAGGACGCGTTCGTGACCCGTCTGGTTGGGATTGTCGCGATTGACGATGCCTGGGGGCTTTTGGCGTTCAGCCTTCTTTTGACGGTGGCCGCGCTTGCTGCCGGCTATGGAGCTGACGGTGGAACCATCACGACAGCGCTTTATGAAGCAGGTGGGGCGATCATCCTTGGCGCAGCAATAGGGTTTCCGGCAGCCTACCTGACAGGACGCTTAAAGCCCGGCGAGCCATCGCTCGTTGAGGCTATCGGTCTGGTTTTTCTGTGTACGGGACTGTCCTTTTATTTCGGCGTTTCCTACCTTTTGGCGGGAATGGTCTGCGGCATGGTGATCGTGAATTTTGCCCGGCACCATGATCGCCCGTTTCATGAGATCGAGCGGATCGAGTGGCCGTTCCTGTTGTTGTTCTTCGTGATGGCAGGTGCATCTTTGCATGTGGAGGCGCTGGTTGCCGTCGGCACGATTGGGATTGGCTATGTGGTGCTGCGGTTTGCCGCGCGTTTTTTGGGTGGATGGCTGGCCGGCCGATTGACCGACCTTGGAGGCGGGCAGGGTACACTGACCGGCATGGCCCTCATGCCGCAGGCAGGCGTTGCCATTGGCATGGCGCTGGTCGCCAGCGACCACTTCCCGCAGTACCGCGAAATCATCGTGACCATCACGATTGCCAGCACGATCTTCTTCGAGATCGTTGGGCCGTTGATGACGCAGTATGCGCTGAAGAAAGCCAAGTAGAGCGCCGAGCCGACTGAATTCTGATGGCTTTGCTAGCTTGGCAATCCTACATTGCAGACAATGCACTCGTGATCGGAAAGAGCCCTACCGTCCCGCCCGAGGGCCGGAACAACAGAACCAGTGTCTCCCTCAATGTCTCGCGCACAGAACCAATCGAGTTTCATCTCTTTGCTTGGTGCAGGTGACAGCGAGCTTGCTCGGGTCGTTATCCCCGGGGGCGTCAGTTCCCAAGAGTATCCCCGGTCTTCCGCCAGTTGAAACAGTGTCTCGGATTGCCAGGCATAGTCGGGCGGCAGGTGATTGCCGGTGTTGAGGTCACCACCGATCAGGATGGGGGCGCCGGCAGCGAAATCCTCGACCCTCGCCAGGAGATGATCGTACTGCTCGTGCCGGTAGGCGGCGTCTGCATTGCTTTCCAGATGAGTGGAGGCCACGCAGACCTGTCCGGACTCGGTCTCAACCATTGCCGCAATGGCCATACGGCCGCCGACGCGCGGTTGGTTGGGGTCGCTTGTGCGGCCGCCATCGGTGGCGAACCAGCGTCCCTGATTATCCAGGTGGATAAGTGCCAAATCGGTGAAAGGCACGGAGGACAAAATCGCATTGCCGTGCCAGCCAAGCTGATTGTGATCGTCCACACATAGCGCGCGCTCGATGGGACCGCCCAGGTCCATCTCATAGAACTCAACGCCAAAGGCATAGCGCATACCTAGCTTGGCAGCGATCTCGGCCGTCGTGTTGCGCTGGCCCGTCCTTGCCATGCCGCTGTCCATCTCGCTCAGGAGAACAATGGAGGGGGAATGCTGAGCAAGCAGATCGGCGCTTTCCTCAGGGTAGAGGCAGCGCTCGACATTCCAGGCCGCAACGTTGAACCGGGTTGGTAGTCGTTCAACGGAGGTCGAACCGCCAACTTCCAAGGCCTGCATCGCAGGAAGCTGCGTCATCAATGCCTGATGGGCCGATATGGTGCGCGGCGAGGCAATGATTGCCTCTCGCTCGGCTGCCGTTACTTCCGGCAGCGCTTGGACCATTTTGGTCACAGACGACGTCCGGTGTCGGTGTCAAAGAAATGAACTGCTTCGGGCTTAAGCGCCATGTTGACCGGGGCGACCTCCACCTGTTGGTCCTTGGGAACGGACACGGAGAAGGATTGCCCGCCCAAATGGCCGTGAAGCAGGCGATGAGCTCCAAGCTCTTCCACGATGTGCACATCAAGGGTGAGGGGGCCGTCTTCGCGCAAGGCAACATCTTCGGGGCGAATACCCACCAGAACCGAACCATTGCACTGTTCAGGTGCTGGCACTGGCAGAGCAACGTTTACGCCCAACTGCAGCGGGCCTCTGTCATCACGCGAGGCTTCCAGCACATTCATCGGCGGTGCGCCCTTGAAGCTGGCGACAAAGGTTGAGGCCGGACTGTTGTAGATCTCTGAGGGCGTGCCGATTTGCTCGATCTGGCCATTGTTGAGCACAATGATCCGATCAGCCATTGTCATGGCCTCCACCTGATCGTGCGTCACGTACATGGCCGTCACCCCCAGACGCCGCTGGAGCGAGCGGATTTCAATGCGCATCTGCTTGCGCAGCTTAGCATCCAGGTTGGACAGCGGCTCATCGCACAGGAAGAGCATAGGCTCACGGACAATGGCACGCCCCATCGCAACGCGCTGGCGCTGACCGCCAGAGAGCTGGCTGGGCCGACGGTCCAGAAACTCCGACAGATTGAGCATCTTGGCCGCTTCTTGGACCTTCTGGTCGATCTCCGCCTTGGGCAAGCCCCGGTTCTTCAACCCGTAGCCCATGTTTTTGGCAACTGTCATATGCGGATAAAGCGCATAGTTTTGGAACACCATGGCGATGTTCCGATCTGCCGGATCAACATCGTTGACCACGGCGTCTCCGATCTTGAGCGTTCCATCGGTGATGGCCTCAAGGCCGGCGACCATGCGCAGCAAGGTGGACTTGCCGCAGCCGGACGGTCCGACCAGGACAACCAACTCACCTTCAGGGATCTCAAAGCTTGAGGCCCGTACGGCTTCCACCCCATTGGGGTAGACCTTGCGCACACCATCCAGCGTTACTTTTGCCATTGCAAAACAACCTTATTCATTCGGCACCAAACGCTGGGCCGCTATTTGTCGGATTCCGTCAGGCCCTTCACGAACCAATTCTGGAAGAAGATTACGATTAGAACCGGGGGCAGCATGGCGATGCTCGCCAGCGCCATGGCCTGTCCATACTCGGGAATGGCCGAGTCGTTATAGGTCTGAACGATCTGACGGATACCGCGCACGAGGGTGAAGACCCCTTCCTCGGTGGTGATCAATGTCGGCCACAGATACTGGTTCCAACCGAAGACGAACATGATGATGAAGATCGCTGCGATCATCGTGCGTGACAGTGGAATCAGAATATCGATGAAAAACTTCACCGGCCCAGCACCGTCGATGCGCGCGGCTTCAACCAATTCCTCTGGTACCGATCGGAAGAACTGCCGGAAGAAGAAGGTTCCCGTTGCCGACGCAATCAGCGGCACGATCAGCCCGGTATAGGTGTTGATCAGCCCCATAGACTGGATCACCTCATAGGAGGGCAGGATGCGCACCTCAAGCGGCAACAGGAGCGTGGTGAAAATCACCCAGAACGCGAACGTTGCGAACTTTAGACGGAAGTAAACGATCGCGTAGGCTGCAAGCATTGAAATGATGATCTTGCCAACGGCAAACCCGACACCGAGGATCATCGAGTTGGTCAGCATCCGCATGCCATCGACGGTGTCGGTGAAGCCACCGCGTTCGAACATCGCGTCGTGAAAATTCTTGCCGAGCTGATCGCCCATAGTCCACTGCATGCCCTCGCGGTGGATCGTTATCTGGTCGTAGCTCGCCGTCATGAACACCAGAAAAACTGGGACCAACATGAACAGCGAGCCAATGATCAGAATCACGTGATCGCCCACCACGTTCCATTTGATGGACCTGCGTGAGAGTGGCGTGGCCACGGTGCGTTCCTCTGCCTCGGCGGAAGGTGCGGTATCGATAATGTCGGCCATGACGCTTCTTTCGCCCTTCAGGTGTAGTGGATCCGGCGTTCCATGAGCCGGAACTGGAAGACGGTGAGAAGGAGCACCAAGAGCATCAAGACGACCGACTGTGCCGACGAGCCGCCCAAATCGTTGCCGCGGAACCCATCAACAAAAACCTTGTAGACGAGTGGCATGGGGTTGTTGCCTGGCTCGCCCTGAACGAGCGTGTCGATGACGCCGAACGTGTCGAACAGCGCATAGGTGATGTTGATGATGAGCAGGAAGAAGGCGGTGGGCGCAAGCAGCGGAAAAATGACGTCCCAGAACCGACCTGAAGCCGAACGGTTGTCGATCAAGGCTGCCTCACGAACCGATTTGGGAATAGACTGCAGCCCGGACAGGAAGAAAATGAAGTTGACGGGAACCTGCTTCCAAACCGCAACGATCACCATCGCGGTCGCTGTATCCCAGTAATTGACGCCGAGCTTAAATTCCCAGCCAAACTGCGCAAAGAGCTGCGTGATGGGGCCGGTGCCCTGATCGAAAAGCATCAGGCCCATCAGGCCCGCCACCGGCGGCGCGACGGCGTACACCCACATCAGCAAGGTGCGGTAGGTTTTTGCTCCGCGCAGGACATTGTCGGCCTTCACCGCCAATAGCAGCGCAATTGCGAGTGAAAAGAAGGTCACCAGCGCGGTGTAAATCAGCGTGAACCAGGCAACCCGGACGTATTCTGATGAGGTGGCCAGATCGGTGTAATTGGTCATCCCCACGAAAGTGGACCCGAAGCCAAACGGGTCCTGAAGATAGAAGGATGAATGGATGGCGAAGCCAGCGGGCCAGTAGAAGAAGACCGCGATAATCGCCAGCTGCGGTGTCAGAATCAGGATCGGCAGCCAGGGATTGGAAAAAACAGCCCGTTTCAACGTAGGCACCTCTTAAACAGGGATGCGGCGGCCGTCTTTTTTGACGGCCACCACTTTTCATTGTGGCAGTGTGGGTCTTAGCCCTGGGTCTGCGCGAACCGGGCCAGCAGGCGGTTGGCTTCTTCCTCGATCGTCTCAAATGCGCTGTCGACGTCGCTTTCACCGGTCAGAATGCGACCGTACTCACGGTTCATCACGTCACGAATTTGCACGTAAAAGCCCATCCGATAACCGCGGGTGAACTCGCCAGCAGGCAGCGAAAGCTGGTCAATCGCGACTTCGGCAGCCGGGAAGCGATCATAGTGACCATCGGCCTTCGCCATATCATAGGCAGCACTGGTGATCGGCACATAGCCGGTGGCGGCATGCCAATCGTACTGAGCTTGAGCGGAGGCCAGGAATTCAAAGAAGGCTGCTGTCGCCGCGTTTTCCTCATCGGACTTGCCGGACATGGCAAACAGTGCCGCGCCGCCAATGAAGGTCTGAGTTGGCTCGGTGGTTACCGTTTCCCAGTAAGGCAGCATCGTCGCAGAGAACTCAAAGTCGACGTTCTGCATCAGGCCGCCGAAGGACGCGGACGAGCCCAGCCACATGGCCACTTCGCCATTCTCAAAGGGCTGCTGATTGTCGCCCCAGCCAGTGCCGTACCACTCGAATAGTTCGTCTTCCTGCCAGCTAACAACAGCCTCAAAGTGTGCCTTGATCGCCGGATGGTTCACCAGAATTTCGGTGTCCAAGCCGTCATAGCCATTGTTATTGGTCGCGAACTGCAGATTGTGGCGAGAGAAGAAGTTCTCAGTAAAGATCCAGGGAAGGTGCGACTGCGCGAGCGGAATGTAACCTGCTTCACGCAGTGCCGGACCGGTTACGTCCTGGAACTCTTCCCAGGTCGATGGCGCTTCGACGCCGGCCTCAGCCAGCGCATCGGCGTTGTAGTACAGCACCGGGGTGGATGAGTTGAACGGCATGCCGATCATCGTGCCGTCGCTGTCAGCGTAGAAGAAGCGGACGCCGGAGATGTAGTCTTCGATGTCGAAACCGCCACCGAATTCGGCCATCAGCTGCTCGACCGGAACGACTGCGCCTTGCGCGGCAATCACGGTTGCGGCACCGGCGTCAAAAACCTGAATGATGTTGGGCTGTTCGCCTGCGCGGAAGGCAGCGATGCCGGCTGTCAGCGTCTCTTCATACGTGCCGCGGAAAACCGGAGTCACGACGAAGTCGTCCTGGCTGGCATTGAAGTTTTCAGCGATCTGGTTGAGCGACTCGCCCAGTTGGCCACCCATCGCGTGCCACCAGGTGATTTCGGTCTGGGCGAAGGCTGCGCCGGAAAAGCCAATGCTGAGAGCAGCGGCTGCTGTCGCGATCTTCAGGGATTTCATGTGTGAGCTCCAAGGTGTGGATGCCGAAAGGCGAGAAATTGTTGGGCTAGCCGGACCTGAACCAGGTCTGGCCGTTGCGAAAATGGTTCGGGACAACTGACCGCCAGCGAACCTTCTTCGGTGCAAGAACGCGTCATCCACGGGACCCTGCAGAAGACCGATTGGACCCAGTGGGCGTGCAAGACGTGTTGCCTTGCAAACCAACCAAGTTGCCCGAGATGCTTCTGAAAGAGTGTTTCCCGCCACAGATTGCGCACTGTCTGCACACGTGTTCAGATACAGATGTTTGGTGACAGCGATATGACGCTCGCTATCGCCCAGAAATGCTGGACTTAGAGCGCGCTCTCAGCGTTGCCGCTTGCCAATGTGAGGTCTTGCGCATGACCAAAACACCAGCCGGCCACTCGGAGGCTGACCCTGCTTCCAGACCAAGACGGGTGACGGCAAGCGACGTTGCCAAGCAGGCCGGCGTGTCGCGTTCCGCCGTCTCGCGTGCCTTCGACCCGAATGCCTATCTCGACCGACACAAACGCGAGATCATTCTGAAAACAGCAGTCAAGCTTGGCTATCGACCCAATGCCTTGGCCGCTAGCCTTCAAGGTATGCGCTCCAACCTGGTTGGCGTGATCATTGGCGACATGACCAATCAGTATGATGCCGAGTTCGCCGCGATGCTTCTCTCGCGCCTCAACGCTGCCAACAAGTGGCCGCTGTTGGTCGGCGGCTCTATGCCAGTGACGGAAGAGGCGATTATGGCCGTGCTCGGCTACCCGCTTGATGCGATGATCGTGCGCGGGGGTAGCCTCGCCGCCCATCTGTTTGACGATTGCGCCAAGCTCAACATTCCGCTGATCTTTTCCGGCCGTATCGTCGACGCGCCATTTGCCGATTGCGTGTGTTGTCGCAATGCGGAAGGAACAGCGCAGGCGGTCGACCTGCTTCTGCGATCCGGACACAAGGGTTTGGGATACATCGGCGGGCCAGGCACATGGTCATCCGATCGTGAAAGGTTGTCTGGCGTCACCAGCACCTTGGCTCAAAACGGGCTTTCCTTGGTGGGCCAGGTCCAATCGGACTTCAGTTACGAAGGCGGCGCGCAAGCGGCAGCCAGTTTGCTCGCCGATGACCGCGTTGACGGTCTTATCTGCGCCAACGATGCCATGGCGCTCGGCGCGCTTTCCTATGTTCGAAATCACACAAGCAAGACCGTTCCCGATGATGTTGCCATTGTTGGCTTCGATGATGTCTCGCTCGCCTCCTGGCCTGATTTCAATCTGACGACCGTCCGCAATCCGCTGGGGACCATGATTGATGAGGTGCTACGCCTGCTTGAGGCTCGGTTGGCCGACCCGATGCGCCTGAGCGAAACCGTGATGATTAATCCAATCCTCAAGGAACGCGGCACCCATTAGAAGACGGCGGTTGAGTTACCGCTGACCGGTCATCCGCGAGGGTCAATAGCAGTGGTCGTTCGATGGAAGACCATGCTAAGAGACATTCCAATGCGCTGATGAGTTGCAGCGCTTGTGCTGAGTTGAACCCATGACATCGAATGTGACTTCCATCGCTGCCGCCGCGCCGGCCGGCCATAAAGCCCATCCCCGAAACAAGCCCATGCCACTTGATCTAGGCTGGGTGCGGGATGTGCGCGTCAACCTCTCTGCAACCGAGCGTCGCGTTGCGACGTTGCCGGGCCGGCGGACGGTGAAGAAAGACGCCCAGGCTGCTTGGCTTTTGAAAGCCTTAACCTGCATCGATCTGACCACCCTAAACGGTGACGATACGGCGGGGAGGGTGCGTCGCCTTTGTGGAAAGGCTGCAAATCCTGTCCGACGTGATCTTCTGAAGTCGCTCGGCATGGGCGACCGATCGATCACGACTGGCGCCGTATGCGTTTATCACCGCTTCGTTGGCACCGCTGTTGCGGCGCTTGATGGCACAGGCATTCCTGTTGCCGCGGTGGCGACCGGTTTTCCTGCCGGCCTCGCGCCGCATCATATCAAGCTCCAGGAGATCAAAGAATCAGTCGCTGACGGCGCGCAAGAGATCGACATCGTCATCACGCGTGAGCATGTTCTCACCGGCAATTGGCAGGCTTTGTACGACGAAATGCGCGACTATCGCGAAGCCTGCGGCGATGCACATGTGAAGGCGATTTTGGCGACCGGTGATTTGAAAACACTGCGAAATGTCGGACGGGCATCGATGGTGTGCATGATGGCCGGCGCTGACTTCATCAAGACATCGACCGGCAAAGAGGGCGTCAATGCCACGCTGCCCGTTACACTGGTGATGCTGCGAGCAATTCGGACCTATCAGGAGCGCACAGGCTTTAAAATCGGCTATAAGCCCGCTGGTGGCATTTCGACTGCCAAGGATGCGCTCAACTACCAGTTTCTTATGAAGGAAGAGCTCGGTCGCGACTGGCTGGAGCCGGACCTGTTCCGGTTCGGGGCCTCAAGCCTCTTGGCTGATATTGAACGGCAATTGGAGCATCACATCTCCGGTGCCTACTCCGCCTTCCTGCGCCACCCGATTGGATAACAAATGAGCGTCGCTGACTATTTCGACACGATGGATTATGGCCCGGCATTCGAAGCCGATGGAACGGCGCGCGAATGGCTGGCAGGCCATAGCGGCAACTTTGGCCATTTTATCAACGGGCAATTCGTTGCTGGTGCGGAGCATTTCGAAAGCGTTGAACCGGCCACCGGCAAGCATCTGGCGAAGGTTTCCAAAGGCAGCGAAGCCGATGTCGATGCGGCCGTTGAAGCGGCCCGTAAGGCACAAGTGAAATGGGCTGCATTGCCCGGGCATGCACGGGCGCGGCACCTTTACGCGCGGGCCCGCTCGATCCAGCGTAACGCACGATTGATCGCCGTTCTTGAAGCGCTCGACAATGGCAAGCCGATCCGCGAGACGCGCGACATCGACGTGCCGCTGGCAGCGCGGCATTTCTACCATCACGCTGGCTGGGCGCAGCTTCAATCGAAGGTCTTTGCCGACTACGATCCGACCGGCGTGATTGGCCAGATCATCCCATGGAACTTTCCGGTCCTGATGCTTGCTTGGAAGCTGGCGCCGGCACTTGCGCTGGGCAATACGGTGGTTCTGAAGCCAGCGGAGTTCACGTCGCTAACAGCCTTGCTCTTTGCCGAGTTGGCACGTGACGCAGGCCTGCCAGCTGGTGTCCTCAATATCATTACGGGCGAAGGGGACACCGGTGCGATGCTGGTCGACCATGAGGGCATCGACAAGGTCGCCTTCACCGGGTCGACCGAGGTCGGACGGATCATTCGCAAAAGCACCGCGGGATCCGGCAAGTCGCTGACGCTTGAACTGGGCGGCAAGTCGCCCTTCATCGTGTTCGACGATGCCGACCTTGACGGCGCGGTTGAAGGCGTGGTCGACGCAATCTGGTTCAATCAGGGTCAGGTCTGCTGTGCCGGCGCACGCCTTCTGCTGCAGGAAGGCATCGCAGACACGTTCATCGCCAAGCTGAAGCGGCGGATGGAAACGCTGCGGGTTGGCGCGCCGTTGGACAAGGCCATCGACATGGGCGCGATAGTCGCGCCTGTTCAGCTCGACCGGATTTCGAGCCTCGTCCAGCAAGGCGTGGACGAGGGTGCTGAGATCCACCAGCCATCGAATGCTGTGCCAGGTGAGGGGACATTCTTCCCGCCGACGCTTCTGACCAATGTGGCCACCAGCTCAACGGTCGCGACGGAAGAGATTTTCGGGCCCGTTGCCGTGACCATGACGTTCCGTACACCGGATGAGGCGGCGCAACTTGCCAATCACTCACGCTATGGGCTGGCGGCAAGCCTGTGGTCGGAGAATATCGGCCTCGCGCTGCATATGTCGGCACGGCTCGAATCCGGTGTTGTCTGGGTCAATGCCACCAACATGTTCGATGCGGCTTGCGGCTTTGGTGGTAAGAAGGAATCTGGCTTCGGGCGGGAAGGGGGCCTAGAGGGCGCTTACGAATATCTGAAGCCCAAGCTCTGGAAAAAGGCCAAGCAACGCAAGACGAGCACGCTGCCAGAACCCAAGCCAAGCGCCGGCGGTTTCGACCTGCCGACCATCGACCGTACGGCGAAGTTCTATGTTGGCGGCAAGCAGGTGCGCCCCGACGGGAACTACTCCCGCCCGGTGGTGACCCCCAACGGCGAAATCGTCGCCGAGGTCGGTGTTGGCAATCGCAAGGATATCCGCAACGCGGTCGCCGCCGCTCGAAAGGCCACCGGCTGGGCCGGAGCAACCGAGCACAATCGGGCACAGGTGATCTATTATCTGGCCGAAAACCTGTCTGCGCGCGCCGATGAGTTTGCCGCTCGCATGGCTAAGGTCACCGGAACGACACCGGCCAAGAGTGCCAAAGAGGTGGAAGCATCGATCGACCGGCTGTTCACCTATGCTGCCTATGCCGACAAGTATGACGGGCGTGTGCACGTTCCGCCACTGCGCGGCGTTGCACTGGCCATGAACGAGCCGCTTGGTGTTGTCGGCGTGGTCTGCCCGCCGGAATCTCCCTTGCTGGGTTTGGTCAGCCTCGCGGCACCGTTGATTGCAATGGGCAGCCGCGTGATCGCAGTACCCAGTTCGGTCAATCCGCTGGCCGCATCCGATCTTTACTCGGTTTTAGACACCTCTGACGTGCCGGGCGGCGTGCTCAACATCGTGGCTGGCGATTCTCTGGAGCTAGGAGAGGTGCTCGCCTCTCACGCTGATGTCGATGCCGTTTGGGCCTTTGGTGACGCGTCACTGTCAAAACGCGTTGAGGAGCTTTCGGCTGGTAATCTGAAGCGGACCTTTGTCGATAATGGTAGCGAGATCGACTGGTTCTCCGACGATGCGGAGGGGGCCGAATGGTTGCGCCGAGCGACCGAAATCAAGAACATTTGGATTCCGTACGGTGAATAGGCCTCGTTAACCAAAACGCTGATCGATCAAAGGTTTAACGCCACGTTCACGCTTGTGCCGCAATGTGATGGGACAGGGTTACATGTTGTGAACCTTGTCGTGCGGCACTTGTTTGAGCTTTTGCCTTGTCGCGCGGCTCGCCAATTTGTATCGAGTATGGCGTGATGACACGATGGTTTTTCGCCCCAGGAGGGGCGTTGACGTCCGCTTCTAGGGCGGTCTCTAGTTTTGTTCGTTTCCCGTTTAACCGCGCGATTGCGGCGGCTGGCGTTTGCGCGTTTGCGCTCGCCGGATGCAATTCCATCGCCTCGTTTGATGATGGCGGTGGTGGTGACGGCATCAATGATGCCGCGCTGGGCGTTGCTGCCAGTCCTAGGGTGACCAACCAGGAAACCAACCTGCCACGCGGTGGCGGGCGAGATCAGGTCGGTCGGCCCTATCGGATCGGTGGTCAGCTCTACACGCCGCGAGAAGATCCCAATTATGATCGCACCGGCATCGCGTCCTGGTATGGTGACGCGTTCCATGGCCGCCTGACGGCCAATGGCGAAATCTATGACCAGCACACGCTATCAGCCGCGCACCCCACATTGCCGTTGCCAAGCTATGTGCGTGTTACAAACCTTGAAAACAGCCGGTCGGTGGTGGTTCGGGTGAATGATCGCGGTCCGTTTGCGCACGACCGGATCATTGATCTGTCGAGCCGCGCGGCCGATGTGCTCGACTTCCGCAATGACGGCGTTGCTGACGTTCGCGTTGAGTTTGTCGACCGTGCGCCATTGCATGGCCAGGATGTGGCTTGGTTGGCAGCTTCCGCACAGATCAACGGTGTGCCCGTTGGCGGTGGCGATCCAAATGTCATGTTGGCGCGCGCTCCCGTTCCTGCGCCGACACCCGTTGTTGCACCAACGCAAGTTGCGCTTGCGGCACAACCGGTTCAACAACCTGTCGCTCAGCCGCCAGCGCAGAACTTCCTCAACACGCTCTTCCAACCGCAAGCGAGCGGCGCAGCAGGGGCGCCGATGGATCTTACGCCACCGGTGCGCAACCCGGTTGCAGCCTTCCAAACCCCTGGCGTTCCGGCTACAACGCCGACCGCGACCTTTGCGCCACGCCCGCCATCTGGTCCCATACCGCCGGCAGCTATTGGCTTCCAAGCAACCGACCTGACAACGGGTTTCACACCACGCAATCAGTCGAACGTGCACCAAATGGCGCGCATCGATTCCGCCCATTTGACGGCGCGTACCGATGCGCTCGAAGCTGCAACACAGCTTGCTTTGCAATCGCAAACGCTTGAGCGGCTCAGCGTCGGACAATCTGCCAATGGGCTGGTTGCGGCTTCCCCCATCACCGACACTGGGCGCATGGCAATTGTTCAGATCGGCATCTTTGGCGACCCTTCCAATGTTGCGCGACTGGAACAAGCGTTGGCGCCGCTTGGTACAGTGGAGACCGAGCAACTGGACCGATCTGGCCGGGAGCTTACCAGTGTGCGCCTGCGCGCACCGGTTGCTGATGCAGCGGCTGAACGTAACCTCTTGCGCTCTCTGGCCGGGCAAGGCTACACCGACGCCTTCATTGCCAGCATTGAGGGCGCCTAAGTCCTGACCCATTGGGTACTATGCTGGCCAAAGCCAGGCTGTTCCCAATGCGGTATTATGCCTGGCCAATCGCGTGATGTTTGGCAGGTGTGCTGATGGCCCAGACGTTCACACGCTCGGTGTGCAATCCCTTGGTGGGATTCGCTCAGCGAACCTTGAGCGCTCTTGTGGTTTTTCTGGTAGCTGTTCAATCAGTTGCTGCCTTTGAAAGCCGAGCGCCGCGGGCCTTCCTCTACGACGTCAACTCAAGAACCGTGCTCTACTCCCAAAGCGCTGATGTGCGCTTTGAACCTGCCTCCATGGCCAAGACACTGACGGCTGCCGTTGTTTTCGAGCAGCTGGCGCGCGGTGCCTGGAACGACGACAGCACCATTGAGATCAGTGAGGACGCCTGGCGACGAGGCGGAGGACCGTCGGGCCGCGCCGCAATGTTCGCTGAACTGGGCAGCGACGTTGCCATATCTGATTTGTTACGTGGCCTGATTGTTATGGCAGGCAATGACGCGGCTATAGCGCTCGCCGAGGGAATCGGCGGCTCAGAGCGTGAGTTCGCTGAGATGATGACGGAGTTGGCCGCGAAGATGGGGGCGACAGATAGCGTCTTCACCAATGCGACGGGCCAACCAGAGCAGGGCATGTACACCACCGTTCGCGATATGGCGGTGGTCGCGACCGAGCTCATCGCTGACCACCGCGATCTTTATGGATTGTTCTCCGAAGCGGATTTTACCTGGAACAATATCTTTCAACGCAATCGCAACCCTATGATGGGTGAGATTGCTGGTGTGGACGGTTTGTTCGCCGGCTTTAGCGATGCGGCCGGCTATGGTGCTGTCGGCTCTGTGGAACGTGATGGCAGGCGGGGCGTTTTTGCGCTTTCTGGCGTTGATACACGAGAAGGCCGGGTCGACGAGGCCAACCGATTGGTTCGCTATGCTTTTGAGGACTTCAGAACCGTCAGGGTAGCTGAGCCGGGGGAGCCGATTGCGTTTGCCCGGACCCATGGCGGGCTTGAACGCGAGGTAGGGCTGATCGCAGAAGGCGGGGCGTTGGACCTTCTGGTTCCGGTTGCCGGGGAGGAACGGGTGCGCGCACGGGTGATCTATCAGCGCCCTGTTCCCACGCCAATTGCAGAAGGCGATGAGTTGGGCCAACTGCTCGTTGAACGTGACGGAACCATTATTCAGGAAACACCTTTGGTGGCGGCGAGCGACGTACCTGAAGGTTCCATGGTCCAACGCGCCCGTGATGGATTCCTCGAGCTTGTCTTCGGTTGGGTTCCACCGATCTCGTTTGCCGGATCATTCTAACCATGGCGAAGCGCACGGCGGCAGGCTCCAACGCGCCATCCGTTCGTAAAACGCTCCCTGGCGGCCTGTTCATCACGCTGGAAGGCGGGGAGGGGTCCGGCAAATCGACACAAGCCAAAAACCTTGCCGCTCAGTTGTGCGAGGAAGGCTATGACGTGATTGCAACCCATGAACCTGGCGGAACACCTGCCGGCGCCGTGGTGCGCGAGGTTCTGCTCTCCGGCCATGGCGCTGATCTTGGACCGCTCGCCGAAGCGTCGCTTTTGACATCGGCGCGGCGAGATCATGTTGACCATCTGATCGCGCCGGCACTGCTTGACGGCAAAATTGTCGTTTGTGACCGCTTTGCGGATTCAACACGCATTTATCAAGGCTATGTTGGCGGCATTCCCATGCACACCATCGACCAGATGGAACAGGTGGCCACCGACGGGCTTATGCCTGCCACAACGCTAGTGCTCGACGTTGATGCTGAAACAGCCGATGAACGGCGAAAAGCCCGCCTGGCCGTCAAACAGGACGCCGATGACCGATTTGAGAAGGAAGATGCCAGTTTTCACGCCAAGGTTCGCCAAGGATTCCGCTGGCTTTGCAAGAGATTTCCGGACCGTTGCGTGCTGATTGATGCAAGTGGGACGCCGGACAAGGTCTCACAGGCCGTTCGCGATGCCATGCGTTTGCGCGGCCTTGTGTAAGGTGTCTGTCTAAGTATGGCCCGCGCTGCATCAAAATCCTCCAAGCAGTCCGAAGAGGGAAACAGGTCGCCCTTCCTGTCAGAAGGCGCATTGGAGCGTCCTCTGGTTGGTCACAGTGTTCAGCAGAAGACGTTCCGAGAGAGCGTCTCCAGCGGGTGTCTTCACCATGGTTGGTTGCTGCATGGGCCAAAGGGCATCGGCAAAGCCCGTTTCGCACTCCAGGCGGCCGCCTATCTGGCCGCCGAAGGGGCGCGGCAGGAAGGTGGGGGACTGAGGATTGAAGCCGACCATCCCGATGCTCGGCTCATCGCACAGAATGCCCATCCCGACGCAATCTGGATTGATCGGCTCACTGGTCTCACAGGCGGTAAGAAGCTGCCCAAGACTATTCCCGTCGCTACCGTACGTGATGGCCTTCACACGCTCCAATCGACTGCGGCTTATGGCGGATGGCGCACGCTGGTGGTCGATGCGGTCGATGACCTCAATGCAGAAGGCGCCAATGCGTTGCTGAAACCTTTGGAGGAACCACCCAGGAAGACTGTCTTGTTTCTGATCGCCCATCGTCTGAGCGCAGTTTTGCCGACCCTTCGGTCGCGATGTCGTCTGATGGCTTTTTCTCGCTTGAGCGAAGACGAACTTGGAAAGATTGCGTTTGGCGCTCAGCCGGACGCAGTGCCCGAGCAAATGCACGACGTCGCTCGTGCACTTGCCGATGGCCGGGCAGGGGTGGTTCAGGACCTTCTTGCGGAGCCTGAACTGCTGGAGGCGTATGGGCAATTCTGCATGCAGGCTGCTCGCGGCTCCGGCAGCCTTCCCGATCGCCTAGCCTTTGCCAGCTTTCTTGCAGCTCTTGATGATACAGGTCGCAGCACGATGCTCGGTCTCATGGATGACTGGTTCTCACGGCGGGTGAGGGGCCAGGCAGAACCTTCACCGCTTCCAACACCGGACCAAACACTTGATCTCAGCGGGCGGCGTTCGCTCGCTGAGTTATGGAGCGAGCTTGGCAAAGAACTTTCGATACGCCGGGCGATCAATCTCGACATATCAGAGCGTATCATGGCGCTTTTCGCCGGGCTGGATCGGGTCTATAGCGAGGGCCAAGCCTAACAGGGTTGGCCGACACCTCGTCGTTGCCAACGACCCACAGTCCGTTCGAAAGTACTTTTCCCCTCAATGTCCGAACCTTTCTACATCACCACTGCAATTTCCTATCCCAATGGTGCGCCGCATATCGGTCATGCCTATGAGGCGCTGGCTACAGATGCTCTCGCCCGTTTCAAACGCTTGGATGGATATGATGTTCGGTTTCTGACCGGAACCGACGAGCACGGTCTGAAGATGGACAAGACAGCGCGGGAAGCTGGCACAACGCCAGCCGTGCTTGCTGACCAGAATGCCCCGCGCTTCCAGGCCATGGTGGAGATTCTGGGATGCTCGAACGATGATTTCATCCGCACGACCGAGCCCCGTCACCATGCAGCCTCCCAGGCGATTTGGCAGCGCATGGCTGATGCCGGCGACATCTATAAGGACAGCTATGCCGGCTGGTATTCAGTTCGCGATGAGGCCTATTACCAGGAAGATGAGACGCACCTGAACGACGACGGCGTTTGGCTCGGGCCGCAACAGACGCCGGTGGAGTGGGTGGAAGAGGAGAGCTATTTCTTCCGGCTCTCGGCCTTCGCAGACCGCCTGCTTGCCCATTATGCGGCCAATCCGGATTTCATCGGTCCTGATGAACGGCGCAACGAGGTGGTGCGCTTTGTCGAGGGCGGCCTAAAGGACCTCTCCATTTCCCGCACAACGTTCGACTGGGGCATCAAAGTGCCAGGCGATGAACGCCACGTGATGTATGTCTGGGTGGATGCACTCACCAACTACATCACAGGTCTCGGCTTTCCCGATGAAGACGACCCGCTGTGGCGCTATTGGCCTGCCAATCTGCACGTGATCGGCAAGGACATTGTACGGTTTCACGCCGTCTACTGGCCCGCCTTTTTGATGTCTGCCGGCGTTCCGCTGCCTCAACGCGTGTTCGCGCACGGGTTCCTGTTCAACCGCGGTGAGAAAATGTCGAAGTCGGTGGGTAACGTCATCGACCCGTTCAACATGGTCGCGCACTACGGCCGTGATCAGGTGCGCTACTTCTTCCTGCGCGAAGTTCCGTTCGGTCGCGATGGGAACTATAGCCACGAAGCGATCGTTAACCGCATCAATGCCGATTTGGCCAATGATCTTGGCAACTTGGCGCAGCGTTCTCTGTCCATGATCGGCAAGAATTGCGACGGCAAAGTGCCCACGCCTTCTGACCTTACCGATGCAGATAAGCAATTGCTGCAGGCAGCCGATGCGCTTCTTGACGAGTCGCGCGCAGCGATTGACGAACAGGCTTTGCATCGCATGCTAACGGCAGTTTGGACCGTGGTGGCTGATGCCAATCGCTACTTTGCGAGCCAGGAACCCTGGGCGCTGAAGAAAACCGATCCTGAACGCATGAACACCGTTCTTTGGGTAACGGCTGAAACCATCCGCAAGGTGTCACTTCTGGCGCAGCCGGTGATGCCGGATGCTTCCGGCAAGCTGTTGGATTTGCTCGCAGTTCCTGGCTCGGAGCGCGATTTCGACCGATTTGGAGACGATGGCCAGCTTCAGCCTGGCACCGAACTGCCCAAACCCTCAGGCGTTTTCCCGCGCTATGTCGAGGCGGAGAACACCGCCCAAGCACCTGCCGGCTGAAGGTCTGCGCGGAATGCTTGTCGACAGCCATTGCCACTTAGACTTTCCCGACTTTGACGAGGAACGCGATGCCATTGTCGTGCGGGCAGGGGAGCTTGGTGTCGGCCACATGGTCACCATCAACACGCGGGTACACCAGTTTGATGTGATCAAGGCCATCGCAGAGCACTATCCGCAGGTCACCTGCTCTGTGGGCACGCATCCACACAATGCCGATCAAGAACTCGATATTCAGGTGGAAGATCTGGTTCGGCTATCGGACCATCCAAAGGTGGTCGCGATAGGAGAGGCCGGGCTAGACTATCACTATGACAACGCGCCACGCGATGCTCAAGCGGAAGGGCTGAAGCGGCATATCAAGGCAGCGCGCATCACGGGGCTGCCGCTTGTCATCCATGCCCGGTCGGCCGACGACGATATGGCCAGTATCCTGGAAGAAGCGCACGAAACTGATGGACCGTTCCCGATGGTCCTGCATTGTTTCTCATCCGGCGAGGACCTGGCCAAGCGTGGCGTGGCGCTCGGCGCCTACGTTTCGTTCTCTGGCATTCTTACCTTCAAGACGGCGGCGGCCTTACGCGATGTGGCCGCCAAGGTTCCCGAGGATCGTTTGTTGGTGGAAACCGACGCGCCTTACCTTGCACCGGTGCCGTATCGCGGGAAGCGCAACGAACCGGCCTATGTGACGAATACGGCCAATGTGCTGGCCGACGTTCGCGGGCTTGAAAGCAATGAGATCGCTGATATCACAACGTCTAATTTCCAGCGCCTTTTCAACAAGGTGAAGCTCTCGTGACGCTTACGCTGACGATCCTGGGTTGCGCGTCCTCAGGTGGCGTTCCGCGGGTAGGGGGCTCGTCCCAAAAGGATCGCTGGGGCAATTGCGACCCGGCCAACCCGAAGAATCGACGCCGTCGTTGTTCGGTACTCCTCGAAAGGCGAGGACCCGGCGGATCAACCTATTGCGTGATCGATTCCGGCCCCGACTTTCGCGAGCAAATGCTCGAGGCCGACGTGTCGCACATCGATGCCGTCGTCTACACGCATGAGCATGCCGACCATCTGCACGGCATTGATGATCTGCGCCCGTATGCTCTAACACAACGCTCGCGCATCCGCGTCTTCATGGACGATCGCACTTTCGACCGCGCCAGATCAGCCTTCGGATATGTCTTTGAGACACCCAATGGATCGAGCTATCCGCCCATTCTTGATCGACAAACAATCAATCACCGCGAGGATGTGATCGTTGACGGTCCGGGTGGCGAAATCATCATCAAGCCTGTGCCCGTCACGCACGGGGATATCACCGCGCTCGGGTTCCGCATTGGCGATGCGCTTTACCTGCCTGATGTCAGTAATGTGCCGCAATCCAGTCTTGTGCACTTTGAAGGATTGAAAACGCTCATCCTGGATGCGCTCCGCTACCGGCCCCATGGCAGCCACTTCAACGTCGAACAGGCGCTGGCATTCCATGAAAGTGCGAAGCCCGCGCGTACGGTCCTGACAAACCTTCATATCGATCTGGACTATGAAACGCTGAACGGCGAAACGCCCAGCCAGATTGAGCCAGCCTATGACGGGCTAAGCATATCGGTGGGTTGATGTCGTTGTCGGCCATATTTTATGTTCCATAATATATCTTATCGGAAAAATATCAAAAAACACATGTGGGTGGCTTAGCCCAATCAAGGCTGCTCCCCTTCATCTTGGCCCGCGAACATCTATGGTCGTTGGTGAGCGGCAACGAGGTAGCCATGGCTGAGCACGCATCGAACCTGTCGATCGAACAAGCAAACGAAAAGTGCCAGGACAGCCCAGAAAGCTGGGATGGCCCCAAAGACCGGATTGAGACGCTGCTGGCCATCATGGCCAAGTTACGCGACCCGGCGACTGGCTGTCCGTGGGATGTCGAGCAGGATTTCGCCAGCATCGCGCCCTACACCATCGAGGAAGCCTACGCGGTCGCCGACGCGATCCATAATGGCGACCGCGACGATCTGTGCGATGAGTTGGGCGATCTGCTGCTTCAGGTCGTCTTTCACACCCAGATGGCCGACGAGGAAGGCAGCTTTCAATTCGGCGACGTCGTAAGTGCGATTATCGCAAAGATGATCCGGCGGCACCCCCATGTTTTTGAGGATGTCGATCGCGATGACCCGGTGGCGGTGAAAGTTCGCTGGGAAGAGATAAAGGTTCAAGAAAAGGCAGATCGGCGCGCGCGCAGAGAGGCGCGGGGCCATGTGGAGGAGCAAGCTCCCAGTGCCTTGGACGGGGTGCCTGGCGCCCTGCCCCCGTTGCAGCGGGCCTACAAACTCCAGGCAAAAGCCGCGCGGGTTGGATTTGACTGGCCCGATCCCGAAGCGGTGATGGCGAAAGTGCGCGAGGAAACTGAAGAGATTGCCGAAGAGCTGGCGGCATCGGAGCGTGATCGCGATCGATTGGAGGCTGAGATCGGTGACCTGATGTTCGTGTTGGTCAATCTGGCGCGCAAACTCGATCTCGATCCGGCCGTTGCGCTCGAGCGCACAAATTCGACCTTTATCAAGCGTTTTCAGATGGTTGAAGAGCTTTTGAGTGAACGAACTCGTCCGGTGGGTCAAGCGTCCTTGGAAGAAATGGAAGCGGCTTGGCGTGAAGCAAAGAAGGCGCTGGCCAACCCTGTTTAAATCGGGTCGGCTGACGCCCCCATCGGCGAGAAACGTTCGCGCGCATGGGCCATGCGACGTGGCGTCATCGCGACTTCGACCCGTATATGACCGTTCTCGCTGACCTCTTCGTCTAGCACTGTTGCGTTGGCAAACAGCCAAGCCCTGCCCTCACCGTCTTCTGGGCGCAGATCGAAGACGGCCTTTTCGCGTGTTGATGCGATGGAGGTTTCCATTGCCTCGAGCAACGCCTGAAGACCATCGCCGCTGACCGCGGATACCGGCATCACTGACGGACCGGTTGTCGAAGCCTGTCGTTCGACGAGCAGCCGCCGGTCGCCGTCAAGACGGTCGACCTTGTTCCAGGCCTCAAGAATAGGTCGGTCGCCGCTGCCGTCGCGATCGACAATCCCTAACTGATCAAGAACGTCAAGGACGTCCTGGCGCTGCGCCTCGGTATCGGGATTGGTGATGTCGCGGACATGGACGATCAGATCGGCCTCCAGCACTTCCTCCAGCGTTGCGCGGAAGGCTGCGATAAGGGCCGTGGGAAGGTTTGAAATGAACCCAACGGTGTCTGAGAGGATGACTTCGGTGCCCTTGGGCAGACGCACGCGACGCAAAGTCGGGTCCAGTGTGGCAAACAGCAGGTCCTCGGCCTTTACTGCACTTTCAGTCAAGCGATTGAAAAGCGTGGACTTTCCGGCGTTTGTGTAACCAACAAGAGCAATGGTCGGGGCGGGCACACTTTTGCGGCGCGAACGGTGAAGTGTCCGGGTGCGGCGCACCTCATCCAACTGACCCTTGAGACGCGTGATCTTGTCCTGAATGACGCGGCGATCGGCCTCGATCTGGGTTTCACCGGGGCCGCCCAGGAAGCCCTTGCCACCGCGCTGACGCTCAAGGTGGGTCCAGGAGCGAACCAGGCGGCTCTTCTGGTAAGTGAGATGGGCTAGATCGACCTGAAGCACGCCCTCTCGGGTCTGTGCCCGACGGCCAAAGATCTCAAGAATCAGGCCCGTACGGTCGAGAACTTTGGCCTTGAAGGCACGCTCCAGATTGCGCTGCTGAATTGGCGTGAGTTCATGATCGACGATGACGAGTTCCACTGCCTCGTCATGGAACCGTATGGCCAGGCTCTCCACCTTTCCAGATCCTAGAAGGGTTGCTGGACGAGGATTTGCAACCGTAAGCGCTTCGGTGAAGACAACGTCCAAACTGATGGCAGCAGCTAGGCCGGTAGCCTCTTGCGCGCGTGCATCAAGCGACCGCGGCTCCACACCAAGCAATGGCGCGTTGCCGGTGTTTGAACGCCCTGCCCGGCTTTGAACATCGGGAACGATAAGCGCTGTGCGGGTTGCACGAGCGCGCGTGTCTTCAATTTGAAAGCGTGGTTTGCCGGCCGGTTTGTCGGTCTGCCCGTTCTGTCCTTTGGCCAAGCGTGATCGTCCTAGGTTTCCGGCCTTTGCTCATCGGTCGGATCAAAAAGCTGAACCGGCTGCGCCGGCATGATCGTTGAGATGGCATGCTTATACACAAGCTGGGAATGGCCATCACGACGAAGGAGAATGCAGAAATTATCGAACCAGGTGACAATGCCCTGAAGCTTGACGCCATTGACCAAAAAGATGGTCAGCGATGCTTTCTGCTTGCGCACATGATTTAGGAAAGCATCTTGTAGATTTTGTGTCCGTTCTGGTGCCATGGTTCCCCCCTGGTCTGATTATTGGCCGCAACAAGGTGCCGGCAGGCGACACCGAAATGTCACGCTAGCACGCCTCTTTCAATCTCCAAAGGATGATTGCGCGTCGAGGAAAAATTCAAGCTAACGCTTGAAAAACAACAGGCTAAAGCCGGCCACCAGACCTATGACCTCCAGGCGGCCAGCCACCATAGCAACGCTGAGAGCATAGGTTGATAGCGCAGTCATCTCGCCATAGAGCGGCCAGAAGGCCGATGGCGCCCAACCGAACTGATAGACCGGACCGGCGTTGGTGATGGCACTAAGTGCCGCGACCAGCGAAGCGTCAGGCGGCAACCCTGACCATGCCAGCACAAGTGCGGTTACCCCCCAAACAAGGAGAAACAAAACAAGGGCTGTCCAGACCGCGCGCATCGCTTCGGCGCTGTAAGAAAAACGGCCTATCTGATCGGTATGTACGGCGTGGGGATAGATGATGTTTTCCAGCTCTGTCGCACTATGGCGGGCCATGAGGACCAGCCTGTAGAGCTTCAGACCGCCGGCGGTTGAGAACATGCCACCACCGATCAGAATCATTAGGAGAGTAAGGCTCAGTGGCAGAGCCGTTGCACCGGCGTTGCGGGCCTCGAACCCCGTGGTCGTTACCAGTGAGACCGCCGTTACGAACCCTTCGCGTAGCGCTGTGATAGGCGCCAGAACGGTTCCTGATCCTGCCGCATAGGCAAAAGCAATCGAGTAAGCGACAGCAAGCGCGAGCGCGATGATGGCAAGCGACCCGCTCTCAACAAGCGTAACCGAGCGCCCCAACCTGCCGGTTGTGACGATGCGGTGCCACATGATGCTGGTGGCCCCAAGAAGCATGAAGACGCCGATCACCCACTCGGCAAGCGGAACGCCATAGTCGCTCAGGCTGCCTGATCGCGGCATCATGCCGCCGGTCGAAACGGTGGATAGCGTAAGCGCAAAGGCGTCAAAAACTGGAAGACCGGCCGCCAGAAGCAAGGCGAAACATGCGAGCGTCACCCCAACATAGGCGGCAAGCACCCCCCGAAGGCGATTCTGCATGATCTGTCGGCTATCGCCGCCGAGGCGCAGCAATGGCGTCCCACCTGCCCCCGATGGTGCCAGCACCACAATGATCGACATCAGTGTTCCAAGGCCGCCCAACCATTGCAGCCAGGCACGCCAGCCAAGAACGGGTTTGGACACCTGATCGAGATTCAATAAGGCCGTCGCACCCGTGGTCGTGACAGCCGAGGCGGCCTCAAAAACCGCCTGATGAAAGTTCAGGTCCGTCAAAAAAAGAAAAGGCGGCATCGCCAAAGCTGGAGCAATAAGCCAAGCCAGAATCAAAATGCGAAAGCTGAGCGGTCGGGTCAGCGGGGCACGACGTCCGGCAAAGGCCAGTCGGATGCTGATCGCAAAGAACAAGAGGATGAGCGACAAGCCACCGAAAACTGACAGGCCATCGTCGTCATTGGCGCCCAAAGCAAGGCCAGCGCAGACCAACATCGCGCAAGCGAAGACGAAGGCGATGCCTGCCAGCGCGCGCAGCCCTACCAGCATGTCCCCTGCCCGCCCGTCGACCTTAGAAGAACTCGAGCGAGACGCGGAAGAGCTGCTCCACACGTTTCACTTGTCCGGCCAGAGAGAACATTACCACGCGATCACCGGGGCGAACGGTGGTGTCGCCATCGGGCATGTAGACCTCCGAGCCACGCAGGATTGCGCCAATTCGTAGACCATCGGGAAGGTCCAGATCGCGCAGTTGCTGTCCGACCAGCGGCGACGTATCGAGTGCCTCCGCTTCGATGACCTCCGCTGCACCATCGTGAAGGGAATGCACCTGCCGAATCCGGCCCTTGCGCACGTGCTGAAGCACGCGTGAGATGGTGACCTGTCGCGGGTTCACATAGGCATCGATACCCAGCGACTGGGCCAGCGGTGGATAAGACGTGTTGTTGATCAGCGCTAGATTTTGGCGCACGCCCAGGCGCTTTGCCATCACGCAAGAAAGAATGTTGTGCTGGTCATCGGTGGTGAGCGCCACGAGCGTGTCAGTCTGTGCGATGTCACTTTCGTTCAGGATGTCCTGGCTAAGCGCACTGCCATGCAAAATGACCGTGCGCTGGAGGTCATCAGCGATGGCAACCGCTCGCTCGCGGTGCTCTTCGATGATCTTGACCTTCGTGCGGCTTTGCCGGGTTTCCAGCGCCTGAGCGACATAGAGCCCGATATTGCCGCCACCTGCGATAACCACGCGGCTTGCCTCGGCTTCTTCACGCCCGAAGATACCAAGGGTCCGGCGGACTTGCGTTCGATCTGCCGCAAAGTAGGCCACATCGCCAGCCAGCATCGCATCGTCGGACCGCGGTACGAACATGCGATCATTGCGCAGGATGCCGACGACGGTCGCCTTGAGTTCAGGGAAGAGGCCGGCAAGCTGCCGCAGGGGCGTGTCGATGACCGGACAGTCTTCGCGCAGATAGACGCCAACGACGGAAATGCGCTCATCAGCAAAGCGCGCTGAATCGAGCGCACCCGGTAGAGCGAGACGGCGCAATACCATCTCTCCTACCTCGATCTCTGGCGAGATAATGACGTCGATCGGCATATTGTCGCGCGAGAACAACGAAGCGTAGCGCTTTTCCAGGTAGCTCTGGGCGCGAACGCGGGCGACCTTGGTGGGCACATCAAAGAGCGAGTGCGCAACCTGACAGGCAATCATGTTGACTTCGTCGTAAAGCGTGACGGCGACAATCATGTCGGCCTGCTCAATGCCGGCCTGGACAAGCGCGTCAGGATGCGAACCGTGACCGACAACGCCGCGTACATCCAGCGTATCGCGAATGGCCTGAACCAGACGGGCCGAGGTATCGATCACCGATACATCATTGTTTTCACGAGACAGGCGTTCGGCAATTCCGAACCCCACCTGCCCTGCCCCACAAATGACAACGCGCATATGGTCGGCAATCCTTAAGGCTTGGTCGCAGGCAGCTTAGCCCATGAGGCAAGGCGGCCCAACATGAACGTCAAGCGATAAGACGATCAGCCGTTCAGGCCAAGCGATTTCAGTTTGCGGTGAAGCGCCGATCGTTCCATTCCGATGAACTCAGCCGTTTTGGAAATGTTGCCGTTGAATCGATTGATCTGTGAGGAGAGGTAGTCGCGCTCAAACAGCTCCCTTGCCTCCCGAAGCGGCAGATTCATCAGATGTTCGCTGCCTGCGCTGGTGGTTTTTGGCAGCAACGCGGAAACGTCTGGCGGAAGCAGGTCAGCGGTAACGTGAGAACCATTGTCCCCGCGCGCAAGAATCATGAGCCGCTCCACATTGTTGCGAAGCTGGCGCACATTACCTGGCCAATCATGGGTCTGCAGGATGGTCATGGCATCATCGGCAATCTGACGCGTCGGCAGGCCGCTTGCTTTGGAAAGCTGCTGCATGAAGTACATGACAAGTTCGGGCACATCCGACCGACGTTCGGCCAAGGATGGGACGGCCAGCGGTACGACGGCCAGACGATGATACAAATCAGAGCGAAACGCTTCGGCTTCAATCAGCGGCTCAAGCGGCACTGATGAAGATGACAGAACACGCACATCCACTTGGACCCGGGTCGATCCGCCGACACGCGAAAAGCTCTGATCGACCAAAACGCGCATGATTTTAGCTTGGGTGTCGCGTGGCATCTCCGAAACTTCGTCGATGTAAAGCGTTCCTCCGTGAGCCTCTTCTAGGGCACCGACTTTGCGCGGTGTGCCTGGCTCGTTCTCGGTTCCGAACAGCTCCAGTTCCATCGTTTCGGGCGCAATACTGGCAGCATTCAAGATAACGAACGGGCCATTGGCGCGGCGCGATTTGGTGTGAATCGCGCGAGCCACCAGTTCCTTGCCGCTGCCCGAAGGGCCCAGAATCATCACCCTGGAGTTGGCTGGCGCGAGCCTGTCGATCTGGCCGCGTAAGGCGTTCATCTCGGCTGATGAACCGACGAGTTCATACTCTATGCCCGATGTTTGCTTCAGCTCGTTGATTTCACGTTTGAGCGCCGTGGTCTCGAGCGCACGCATAGCGACATGCAGGAGCCGGTCCGACTTGAAGGGTTTTTCGATGAAGTCGAACGCACCAAGCTTGATGGCGTTCACGGCCGTGTCGATGGTCCCATGACCTGAAATCATGACGACCGGAAGATCGGGATAGGCACCACGCACGACGTCCAGCAGTTGCATGCCGTCGAGCCGGCTGCCCTGCATCCAGATGTCGAGGAACACCAGGTTCGGGCGGCGCGCTTCAATCGCTTCCAGCGCCTGATCGGCATGGGCGGCCAGCCGGGTGGTGTACCCTTCCTCCTCCAGAATACCTGCCACAAGTTCGCGGATATCGGTGTCGTCATCGACGACAAGAATATCACCACTCACGCCTACGCTCCTTCGCAGCCCAGACCGGTACCTGCCGGCTGGTCGATCTGTCGGTCATAGTCTTCATTGGAATTTTCAGGTGTGCGCTGGGTATCGTTACCGGAATGCTCTGCATCCGGCCTAAAAGTGAGGCGCACGAGTGCGCCCGGCATTGGCGTGCGCGCGCTATCGCCGTCCAGCAATTGCAACTGGCCGCCAGGGTCTTCCACGATGCGGTGAACGATGGCCAAGCCCAGCCCTGTGCCCTTCTCGCGAGGCGTCATGTAGGGTTCGAGCAGCTGGGCACGCCCACTTGTCGGGAAGCCGATGCCATCATCGGTCACCTCGACGACGGTTGTTCCTTCATTGCTCCACGCCTCGATATGGACCTCGCCGCCCTCGCCTGCCGGATCGGCCGCCTTCCGCGAGGCAATGCCTTCAGCCGCGTTCTTCATCAAATTGGTGAAAACCTGCCCCATCAGTCGTTCATCAAGCGAAAGCGGCAGACCGCCTGACTGGAGGTCCGCATGCATGCGGATGTCAGGATATCCGTTGTCCATCAGGAAAACTGTGTCGCGGATCACAGTTGCAAGATCGCCGGGTGCAAACTCCGGCTTGGGCATGCGGGCAAATGAGGAAAACTCATCGACCATCCGACCGATATCGGCGACCTGACGGATGATTGTGTCCGTGCATTGATCGAAGACCTCATGATCCTCGGTCAGCTTTCGGCCATAACGTCGTTTGAGTCGTTCGGCTGACAATTGGATGGGCGTCAGCGGGGTTTTGATCTCATGGGCGATACGTCGGGCGATGTCGGCCCAGGCGCTCGACCTCTGCGCGGCGACCAGATCGGACACATCGTCAAAGGTCATCACCGCTCCGCTTATGGCGCCGTCTTCACCTGATTCGACCGTGAGCTTCACTGTGAGAATTCGCTGCCTGCCGCCGCGCTCGATACGCACTTCTCGCGAGGGTCTACGGCCTGCCTGGTGGTCGATGCCGGATGAAAACAGCGCTGCAAACTCCGGCAACGCCCCAGCAATGGGTCTGCCGAGCAAATTGTCTTCGTCCGTACCCAACAAGATTGCCGCCGAGCGATTGACGAGCGTGATGCACTGGCTGCGATCGATCCCGATTACGCCGGCGGAGACGCCCGCGAGAACTGCTTCGGTGAAGCGACGGCGTCCGTCGATCTGGTCCTTGGCGTCGATCAGTTCGTTGCGCTGGGAGCGCAAATCGTTGGTCATCCGATTGAATGTCTGCCCGAGAACAGCCAGATCGCCCTCCTCCCGACGCACTGGCACCTGGACGTAGAGATTGCCGGTGGAGATCTGCTGTGCGGCAAGCATCAAACGACGAACCGGCAACACAAGCCGGTCGGCGAAGCTGATCGCAATCCACATGGCGGCAAGAACCATGATGAGGGCGAGGCCGAGGAACATGAAACCGAACGATACCTGCACTCCGAACCGTCGGTCCTGAAGGGCCTGGAATTCGCTGGCGTTTTGCTCGGTCACCAAAAGGTACTGGACAACACGCGGATCGACCGCTCGCGCGATGAACAGATAGGTGTCGGTGAACTCCGGAAGCCGGATAAGCCCGGCAATCTGGTTGGTGTTTCCCGGCGGGATGAGCACAGGTTCATCACCGGTCACCAGCGCCACCATGGACGGGTCAGGCTGGCGGTAGCCTTCAGAAAACCGGGTGTCGGCCCGAAGGATCTCCACGCCCTCGGCACCGACCATCGACATGTATGGAATGGATCGAAGAGCCGCGAGGTTGGACATATGCTCGGAGAAGCGCTGAGGATCGAAATCATAGAGGGATTTCGACCGTGATAGCTCGCTCGCCATGCCCGTCAGTTCGATGTTGCGAACCTGGCGGTACTCATCAAGCTAGGCGCGCGCCACGACCAGTGAGAAGTCGACCATCGACTGCGTGCGCTCGGAAAACCATCGATCCAAGCCACGATCAAGCGTGACCGTTGCGACCATTGCCACAAGCACAGCAGGTACGGCAGCAATCAGGCTGAAGAGTGCGAGGATGCGCGTGTGCAGTCGGGCCCCTGCCCTGCGTTCGCGCCGCGCACGCCCGATTTTACGCAGTTCAAGACCGATAAGGACGATCAGAACGAAGACCGATAATGCGTTCAGCGCACCCAGTTGGACGACGATGTCGCGCGTTGGAATGATCGACGTTGATCCAGTGAGGACTGCAAACGTCAGACCGGCCAGCAGTATTGAAATCAGGACGAAGATTGGCGCCAAGAAACGGGTGCGTGAGCGACGCTCTTCGCCAACGAGAGGAGCATCTCGGCTGGTCGCTTCGGCCACTGGCGCAGTGCTCCTGTCTCGTTGTCCTGATGGCGTTCTTCGGTTCGCCCGGCTATCGGTCAGCACCTACATGGTGCTCGCCGACTGTGGCGTGCGAGTCACAGCTGTGTTGCTCATTTATGACAAAAAAGAGGTCGCGGCCACAGAAGCTGGCCATTTGTTCTGCGATGCTTTGGAGAAAGGTAAACGCGTTTTGACCCTTAGGGTGCCGCATTGGGCGCTGTCAGCTCAGCGCGCCCCTCGAATGACTTGGATATCCAAATCACGGATCTTCTTGCGCAATGTGTTGCGATTAAGACCCAAAAGCTCGGCCGCTTTGATCTGGTTCCCACGCGTTGCGGCAAGCGCAACTGAGAAAAGTGGAATCTCAAGCTCTTTGAGCATCCGGTGATAGAGCCCGTGTGGCGGCAGGTCATCACCAAACTCTTTGAAGTAGCGCACCAAGTGCCGCTCGATGGCGACCGACAGCTTTTCTTCAACCTCGTTATCCTGGCCGCTTGGCGCCAGGCCGGCAACCGCCGACCTCAGTTCATCTTCAACAATCGGGGCCGTGATGACGTCTTGGGGATAAAGGGCGGCAAGTCGGCGCACGAGGTTCTCTAGCTCGCGAATGTTGCCTGGCCAGCGATAATGGCGAAGCACGTCCAGCGCCGCCCCATCGATCTGTTTGGCCGGCAAGCCTTCCTCGGCAACCTGCGAGAAGAAGTGACGAACCAGGTCGGGCACGTCTTCAGTGCGCTCACGCAACGGTGGAAGCCGCAAAGGAACCACGTTCAGTCGGAAGAACAGATCCTCGCGGAAAAGGCCTTGATTGATAAGCTGGCGCAAATCCTTGTTGGTCGCAGCCACGATACGCACGTCCGCCCGGATGGCCGTCCTTCCACCGACGGTGGTGTACTCGCCTTGTTGGAGAACGCGCAGCAACCTAGTCTGGGCGTCCATCGGCATGTCGCCGATCTCGTCGAGGAAAAGCGTTCCGCCTTCAGCTTGCTCAAAGCGACCTACAACGCGCGTCTGCGCGCCGGTGAAAGCACCCTTCTCATGGCCGAACAGTTCGGTTTCAATGAGGTCACGGGGAATGGCCGCCATGTTGATGGCAACAAACGGACCTTTTGATCGTCGCCCGAATTCGTGGAGCGCGCGGGCGACCAGCTCATTCCCAGTACCCGACTCGCCGGTGATCATCACCGTTAGATCGGTTTGCATAAGCCGAGCCAGAACACGGTAGACTTCCTGCATAGCGGCAGATCGACCGACCAGCGGCATGCTTTCGGCGCCCTCTTCGGGCTGCTGGGCGCCAAGCGCCCGGCGTTTTGGCTCTGCCATCGCCCTACCGACGATTGCGATCAGCTCTTTGAGATCAAACGGCTTGGGCAGGTCGTCGTAGGCGCCTTTTTCCGAAGCACGTACCGCCGTCATGAAGGTGTTCTGCGCACTCATAACAATGACGGGAAGCTCAGGGCGGGCCTTGCGCATGCGCGGAAGCAAATCGAATGCGTTTTCATCGGGCATCACCACATCGGTGATCACCAAATCCCCCTCGCCTTCATTGACCCAACGCCACAGTGATGTAGCGTTCGACGTCACGCGGACGGAGTAGCCGGCGCGCGTCAGGGCTTGGTTGAGAACGGTGCGGATCGCGGCATCGTCGTCGGCGATCAGGACTGTCTGGCTGCGTTGCGGCATGGCCTTTCCGTTGCCTTAAGCTTGAGTGTTGGGAGTCAGGTTGGCAGACCTGGACGCTTGGGCATGGTCGACCTCTTCCTGATAGACGGGAAGCATGACGCGGAAGGCAGCGCCGGTGCCATGGCTCTCGCATTCCACCACGCCGCCATGGTCTCGGATGATCTTGGCGACCAACGCCAGTCCAAGTCCGGTGCCGTTGGACTTGGTGGTGATGAACGTGTCGAAAAGATCCGCCATCAGGTCTTGCGGAATGCCCGGACCATTGTCCTCAACCGCCACTTCAAGCGGCAAGGTCAGGCGTTTGGCGCTGCCGGGCACCGACAGGCGAATGCCCGGCTTAAAACCTGTTGAGAGCACCACTTTGCCATCACTTCGCGTGCCGATGGCCTCGCAGGCATTTTTTGCCAGGTTGAGGAACACCTGCACCATCTGATCGCGGTTGGCATAGATGGCGGGAAGCGAAGGATCGTAGCGCTCGACGAATTTGATGTGGCTCCCGAAACTCGTTTCGGCCAGCCGTTTCACGTGCTCTAACACCGTGTGGATGTTCACCGGACCGCGTTCAACCGGGCGCTCGTCGGAGAACACCTCCATGCGGTCGACCAGACGGACGATGCGGTCCGCCTCATCGGTGATGAGCTGGGTCAGGGCGCGGTCGGCATCATCCACGCTGCTTTCCAACAGCTGTGCGGCACCGCGAATGCCAAAGAGCGGGTTCTTGATCTCATGGGCCAGCATGGCGGCCAGTCCACTGACCGACCGAGCCGACGACTGGGAGGTGAGCTGACGATCAAGCTTCTGCGTGCGCGCCTGTGGATGCAGCATGATTGCGACAAGCGGATCACCATCTGAACCGACCGCATCGACGATGGGCGAGACATAGACATCCACGGTCATGTCGTCGGCAAGACGCGGTGTCGCCAGATCAACGCCATAGGCAGTCATAGGCGACAGGTCGGACATCACCTGATCGACGGTGGAAAAGACCGGGCTTCCGAAGGGCACAAAGGAGCGCAGGCCCTGGCGCCGCATGATGGCAAGACTGGTACGAAAGAAAATCTCTGCGGCATTGTTGGCTTCCACGACCCGGTAATCGCGCCCGACTAGAATGGCAGGATGGGGCAACGCCTGCAGAAGCAACCGCTGCAAACTGTCCTCGTTTCCCGTGCCGTTTGACCTGGCTTTGCTGGTCGTCATGGCTCAGGCCGCCTCAGCCTGTGACGGCTGGGTCGCTTCGCGTCCAACGGGATGAAGCCAACTTGCGCCATCAAACAACGTCTTGATGGTTTCAAGGACGGCATGCTCATCGTCCGACTGCATGAGGATTTGCCGCGCAGCGGACGTCGCGGGCACTGGCCTCAGTGTTGTATCGAGGTACCAGCCCAGATGCTTGCGCGCGATTCGAGACCCGAGGCGCACGCCCTTATGCTCGCCATGGTGCGCTACGAGCGCCTCATAATGCTCGCTGATCAGATCGGCAGGGTCCGGCAACTCGGCGAGGAAACGCGCTGGATCATCGCTGGCCAGATAGCCGGGCAGCCATGGACGGCCATAAGCGCCACGTCCCGCCATCACGGCATCGCACCCAGTCTGAGACAACATGGTGTCTAGATCGTCACGCGAAATGCGATCGCCATTGGCGACAATGGGTATGTCACTGGCCTCGCGTACCTGGCTGATCGCCGGCCAGTCCGCTTGGCCCTTGTAGAACTGGCATCGCGTGCGGCCGTGCACCGTGATGAGCTGCACCCCAGCATCGCAGGCGCGTCTGGCAAGGTCGGCGGCATTGCGCGAGTCATCGTCCCAGCCGCGCCGCATCTTCAACGTCACTGGTACGTCGACGGCCTGAACAGTTGCCTCGATCAGCGTGAGCGCGTGGTCAAGATCGCGCATCAGCGCCGAGCCGGAATAGCCCGATGTCACCTTCTTGGCGGGGCAGCCCATATTGATGTCGACCACGGCCGCGCCAGCGCCTTCGGCGATCTTCGCGGCCTCTGCCATCCATTGGGCTTCGCGACCAGCCAGCTGGACCACGGGTGTTTCCAAGCCTTTGACATCCATACGCAGCCGGCTGTCTGGGTTGTCCACCACAAGTTCCTGTGAGGCGACCATTTCGCTGACAACGAGCCCTGCCCCAAACCGATGTGCCAAGCGCCGGAACGGCAGATCGGTGACGCCCGACATGGGTGCGAGGAAAATCCGATTCCGGGCGGTAGCCAGGCCGATCGGCAGCGCACCTGCCACCATCCGCCCCTGGCTTTCTGACGGCGCAGTCGGCGCTATTGGCGCTTTGTTGGGCACCGGGGGGATGTGCTCAATGATCATATTCTATGCATGACTAAAAAATAAACAAATTGCAATGGGCAGGTCGCTGAAGCAGCTGTTTGCGTTAATGGCTTTGGCACATAGGTCGATAAGGCGGAACGGCCTATCCGCCTCACTGACGGCTTTTCTGCGACCCAACATCCCGGTAAGCGAATGACTGCCCGTTCTGGTCGCATACGACTGGCGGTGCGACAAAGCGGACAGACCTCTTATGACCTCGCCATCAGCCCGAACCACCTCCACAGACCTGGCTCCTCCTTATGCGCTTGTGATGGCGGCCGGGTCTGGCCTGCGAGCACGGCGAGGTGAAGAGCAGGAGGGGCCCAAGCAGTTTGAGCTGCTCGGCAAACGTCCACTGGCGGCGTGGAGCCTGGAGGCGCTTGCCTCTCATCCGGAGATTGTGGGTGTGGTTCTGGTGATGCCAGCGAACGCGGCCTTGGATGACAAACCGTGGCGCGACTATGTTCCTGACAACACAAAGCTGATCCTGACCCATGGCGGCAATGAACGCCGCGAGAGCGTTCGCTTTGGCTTGGAGGCGCTGGATCGCGCTGGTTTTCTTGTTCAGAACGCCAAGGTGCTCGTTCATGATGGGGCGCGGCCCTTTGTTGATCACGAAATGATCGACCGCCTTTTGGCCGCGCTTGAGGCGGCGCCCGGTGCCGTTCCCACGCTCCCAGTCACCGACACGTTGAAACAGGTGGTGGACGGCGAGTTGGTCAACGGTCCGGACAGAAGCGCGCTTGCTGCTGTTCAGACACCGCAGGCGTTTACCGGCCGATTGCTGCTTGATGCCCACCGGGCGGTGGCTCAGTCTGAAACCAAGGCGCTGTTCACCGATGATGCCAGTGTGATGGAATGGGCGGGCCACCCAAGCATTGGTGTGGCCGGATCGCCAGATGCCATCAAGATCACAACGCCGGCAGACTGGGAACGCGCTGAACAGGTCCTTATCAGCCGCAACTTGAAATCAGCCGAGAAAGCCATGACCCCTACAGAATCCCGCACTGGCCATGGCTATGATGTTCACAGGCTGGTGCCGGGTGATGGCGTCTTTTTGTGCGGGCACAAAATCCCGCATACGCACCGATTAGACGGGCATTCGGATGCGGACGTTGGACTTCACGCTCTCACCGATGCGGTTCTAGGAGCCTTGTGCGAAGGCGATATTGGCACCCATTTCCCGCCCACCAATCTGCAATGGAAAGGCGCGGCCTCCCACGTTTTTGCTACCCATGCCGCAAAGCGCGTGGCGGAACGTGGTGGCCGGATCGTGCATGTGGATGTGACCATTGTTGCTGAAGCGCCCAAGGTCGGACCGCATCGCCCGGCCATGCAGGCGGCGGTGGCCGCGTGCCTCGGCATCAGCGCTGGCCGCGTCAGCATCAAGGCCACTACAAACGAAAAGATGGGCTTTGCCGGCCGCGAGGAAGGCATAGCGGCGCTTGCCACGGCAACGGTCGAGCTTCCGGTCGACGAGGACCAGGACGATGGATGATTTGACCCAACGTGCGAGCGACCTCCTGGGCAAGCTGAAAGCTGCTGGACTGATGATCGCGACGGCTGAATCCTGCACCGGCGGCTTGATTGCCGGCACTCTGACGGAGATCGCCGGCTCATCGGCTGTTGTCGATCGCGGGTTCGTCACCTACTCCAATGAGGCCAAGACGGAGATGCTCGGTGTCCCTGTTGCCGTGCTGGCCGAGCACGGCGCGGTCAGTGAGCCCGTGGCGCGGGCCATGGCGGAGGGGGCATTGGCCCGTTCCAACGCAGATATCGCTGTGTCAGTGACCGGGGTTGCGGGGCCAGGCGGCGGCAGTGCTGAGAAGCCGGTGGGCACGGTGCACTTCGCCTGCGCCAGGCGCGGCCAGGAAACAAGGGCCAGCCATCAGCTCTTTGGCAATTCAGATCGCGCGCAGGTGCGCGTGCTCAGCGTTGCCCACGCTTTTGATCTGATTGAAGAGATGATCAGTTAGATCGCGCGTCGCTTAGGCAGCGTTTTCAGCGCCATAGAGCGTATCGGCGCGTGCCTCAAAGGCACTGGAGAATTTGTGGAAGGCGCGGTCGAAGACCGCTCCCATCAAGGACGCCAATGCCCGTGAGCGAAACTCATAGTCGATGTGGAACTCAATCACCGACCCGCCGTCGGCTGCCTCCTCAAAGCGCCAGCGGTTTTCCATCCGCCTGAATGGTCCGTCCAGATAGGTGACGTCGATCTGGCGCTTGGCCGGGTCAAGCACCACGCGTGAGGTGAATGTTTCGCGGAACAGTTTGTAGGCCACCGTCATATCGGCAATGACCACCGAGCGCCCCTCATCGATGGGCGATTGGCCGCGAACCTTCAGGCTTTCGCACAAGGGCACGAACTCAGGATAGGCGCGCACATCGGCCACAAGCGCGAACATATCATCAGCGCTGTGCTTGACGGTATGGCGGGTTGTGAAATGCGGCATGGCGCTTTCCTGGCAGGTGTATCGAACGGCAGGCGCCGCCATAGCGGGCCCTTCTTAGCACTGCTTTAAGCATCATCCTAACGGCAGCAGATGAACAGATCGTTTGATTGCTGAGTGCCTTCAAGAGGCCGCAATGTCACAGCTCTGTGAGCCCCCCCCTTAACCTTTAGGAATCACATTTATGAAGTTCTTCCTCGCGGCGGCTGCGTTGGCCTTTGTTTCGGCGTCTCCCCTTATCAGCCATGCGAACGCGACTGACACGATCATGCCGATCGGCAACTATGCCGAGGCTATCGATGGTCGCACCGTGGCCTTTTTGGCCCATGATCTGGAAACCGGTGAGCGCATCGTCCTGCAGGGCAGTGACCTTGAAAGCGCCCACGCACCCTGGTCCACCTTCAAGATCCCCAACCTTTTGATCGCGCTTGAAGAAGGATTCACGCCCGATCTCGACACGGTGCGCGCCTGGGACAGCGATGCTCGGCCCGCGGCCTTCTGGTGGCCGGACGCCTGGAAACAGGACCAAACGTTGGAGACAGCCTTTCAACACTCAGCCGTTTGGTACTTCCAGGACATCGCCCAGCATGTCGGCGCGTCGACCTATCGTGAACTCCTCAACGAGTGGGGCTACGGCAATGCCGGTGCACCGGACGGGTCCGACAGCTTCTGGCTTGCCGGCGGATTGGAGATTTCAGTTGAAGGCCAGGTCGCTTTTTTACAGCGCGTGGTGGAGCGAGATCTGCCTATCGAAACCTCCAGCTATGAGGCACTTGATGAGGCAAGTCTTGTGAACACATTCGATGGATATGAGCTTCACGGCAAAACCGGTGGGGGCACCGTCATCCCCGGCAACTTCAGTGGCCCCTTCGAAGGCTGGTACAGTGGCTATGTTACCCGCGATGGCCAGGCACCGGTTGTGTTCACCCTTTATACGCAGGGGCCGGATTGGGCATCGATCCGCTCGTTCCGCCAGACCTTCGCAACACGTCTGTTGGTCGATGCGAGCCTGCTGCCGGCGGGTTTCACCAACTAAGAAGACGACTGGTCTTAGAAGCCCTGGCTTGCCAAACGCGCAGCCTTAAGCTTGGCGAAGTCGGCGCCCGCATGGTGCGACGACCTCGTCAGCGGGCTCGATGAGACCATCAGAAAGCCCTTGGCGTAGGCAACGCTTTCATAAGCCTTGAACTCATCGGGCGTGACGAACTTCTTCTCCGGATGGTGCTTGCGTGTCGGCTGAAGATACTGGCCGATGGTCAGAAACTCGACGCCGCCAGCGCGCAGATCATCCATCACCTGAAGCACCTCGTTACGCTCCTCTCCCTGCCCAACCATGATGCCTGACTTGGTGAAAAAGGTTTGATCGACCTCCTTCACCAGTTGCAACAAGCGGATGGAGTGGATGTAGCGGGCACCGGGCCGAACTGTGAGATAATTGGACGGTACAGTTTCCAGATTGTGGTTGAAAACGTCCGGTTTCGCGCGGGCGACTTTTTCAATCGCGCCGGGCTTGCGCAGGAAATCTGGCGTGAGGATTTCAACGGTCGTGTCAGGTGACGCCTGCCGGATGGCGTCAATAACTTCCACAAAGTGCTGTGCACCACCATCATCGAGATCATCGCGGTCAACGGACGTGATAACCACGTGCTTCAGGCCCATCTGGCGAACGGCGTCCGCGACGCGGCGTGGCTCGTCGAGATCAAGCGATGTCGGCACCCCGGTCGAGACGTTGCAGAACGCACAGGCGCGCGTGCAGATCTCGCCCATCACCATGAAGGTGGCGTGCTTCTTATCCCAGCACTCGCCAATATTCGGGCAGCCGGCCTCCTCACACACGGTGACGAGCTTGTTCTCGCGAACGATGGAGTTGGTTTCCTGAAAGCCCTTGGAAACGGGAGCTCTCACACGGATCCAGCTTGGCTTCTCCAGCCTTTCGGTGTCGGCACGATGCACTTTTTCTGGGTGGCGATCTTTCTTCGCCGCCGGTGCGTCTGTGCGATCAATCAACGTGACCATGTGCTCTCCCGAAGCAAGATCAAACCGTCAAACGACTTAGCGCCGCCCCTTGATGAGGCGAAGCAGGAACAAAAAGACAATGGCGCCGACAGTGGCGATCACCAGGCTGCCCAGGAACCCCGCAAAGCTAATGCCCAAAAGTCCTGCCAGGAACGGGCCAAGATAGGCGCCGATAACACCGACGATGAGGTTGGTGAGAAGACCGTGGTTGGAATTCATCACCTTCTCAGCGATGAAACCTGCCAAAAGGCCAATGCCCAGGAAGCCAATCAGTCCAACCTCCATAACCAAACTCCAGTCCTTACAAGCCCCATTGGGCGCTTATTTGGGGGCCGATTCCACCAAGACAATATCGTGAAACCGTTGTGAGACCATGCCCGCTTGCGGATCGCTGCTATGCAGGCCCGTCAGGTGTGGATCACCCGACCATAGGCGTCGAGCACGCTTTCATGCATCATTTCCGATAAGGTTGGATGCGGGAAGACGGTGTGCATAAGGTCTTCTTCGGTCGTCTCCAAGGTCATGGCGACGACATAGCCCTGGATGAGCTCGGTGACTTCCGCGCCAACCATATGGGCGCCGAGCAATTGCCCAGTCTTGGCATCGAAGATGGTTTTCACCAGACCATCCGGCTCGCCAAGGGCAATCGCCTTGCCGTTGCCAATGAACGGGAAGCGGCCGACTTTGACCTCATGGCCAGCCTCTTTGGCCTTGGCTTCTGTCAGGCCAACCGAGGCCACCTGCGGGTGGCAGTATGTGCAGCCAGGTATCTTCGCCTTGTCCATGGGATGAGCGTCCATGCCGGCGATCTTCTCGATACAGATCACACCTTCATGCTCAGCCTAGTGGGCGAGCATCGGTGGGACGGCGACATCGCCAATAGCGTAGATGCCCTTCACGGAGGGGTTGCCATAGCCCTCCACGTCGCTGATGCCACGTTCCATTTTGACGCCAAGCGCTTCCAGACCGAGGCTCTCGGTGTTGCCGACAACGCCAACAGCGGAGATGAGTTTCTCACCTTCCAGAACCTGGGCTTTGCCGGCCTTGGTCTCAATCGTCGCCTTAACGCCAGCGCCGGTCTTCTCGACCTTGGTGACCTTGGCACCGGTGAGGATGGTCATGCCCTGCTTCTTGAAGCGCTTCTCGGCATGTTTGGCGATTTCCGCATCTTCGACCGGCATGATCTGGTCCATCAGTTCGATGACCGTACCCTCTGCGCCCATGGTGCGGTAGAAGCTGGCGACTTCGCTGCCGATCGCGCCGGATCCCATGACCAACAGGCTCTTGGGCATGGCGGGCGGCTTCATAGCCTCAAAATAGGTCCAGATCTTGTCCCCGTCCGGCTCAATGCCCGGAAGCACGCGTGGGCGGGCGCCGGTCGCAACGATGATGTGCTTGGCTGTGTAGGTGCCCTCGCCCTTGGTGTTCTTTGGCGCTGGATGCTGCGGTTCGACGGCTGGCTTGGCTGGCTTGCCGACCTTGACCTCTCCGGGCTTGGTGATCGTGGCTTCGCCCCAGATGACGTCGATCTTGTTCTTGCGCATCAGCATGCCGACGCCGCCATTGAGCTGGCCTGACACGCCGCGCGAGCGCTTGACGACGGCCGCGGCATCAAAGCCGCCCTTTTCTGCCGACAGACCATAGTCCTTGGCGTTTTCCATATAGTGGTAGATTTCGGCCGAGCGCAGCAGCGCCTTGGTGGGAATACAGCCCCAGTTGAGGCAAATGCCCCCCAAATGCTCGCGCTCCACCACAGCGGTCTTCATGCCCAACTGGGCAGCCCGAATGGCGGCAACATAGCCGCCGGGGCCACCGCCAATGATGATCACGTCATACGCATCTGCCACGGTTCGTCTCCCGTTTCCGTCCGGTTCCGGGAGGCTGTGGCGGTGGGCGTTTAGCTCGCCGCGTTCAGCATCCCGTAGATTTGGTCCTTGAGCTGCATCCGCTCTTTGCGCATCTGTTCCATATGCGCGTCGGCGGTCGGCTCAACGTTGGTTTCAGCGCGATGAATGGCCCGATTGACGTCATGGTAAGCGTCGAAGAGCTTGGCGAAATGGCCGTCTTCCTGCTTCAGCTTGTGCATGAGGTCTGTGTGTTCGGGAAATTCCTCGGCCAGTTCGTGCGGCACGTGCGACATGGATGTCTCCTTGATGATCGGATCGGGCGCGTGCGGCCCAAACTCTTCCTCAAGGGGTATCGCGCGGTCCGTTTGTCTCCTTGATCGCGGTCAAGTCTGACCCGATGGCATGCTGGCCTAGACCAGCATCGACATCGGGTTCTCGATATAGCTCTTGAACGCCGCCAACAGTTCTGCGCCTAGTGCGCCGTCCACACAGCGGTGGTCGGTCGACAAGGTCACGGTCATCATCGTGGCGATGGCCAGTGCGCCGTCTTTCACCACGGCGCGCTGCTGCCCTGCCCCAACGGCCAGGATGGTCGCGTGCGGTGGGTTGATGACGGCGGAGAAGTTGGAAACGCCCATCATACCCATGTTGGACACCGCGGTCGTGCCGCCCTGATATTCGGCAGGTGCCAGCTTACGGTCCCGGGCTCGCCTGCCCAGGTCCTTCATCTCATTGGAGATGATTGAGAGCGGCTTTTCTTCGGCGCGGCGCACAATTGGCGTGATCAAACCACCCGGGATCGAGACAGCCACGCCGACATCGGCGTGCTTGTGCTTGACCATATTGTCATCGGTCCAGGACACGTTGGCGTCCGGCACATCGCGCAGAGCAAGGGCCAGCGCTTTGATGACCATATCGTTGACCGACAGCTTGTAGGCTGGCTTCTCATCCTTCACAGGCGCGGACTTGTTGAGCTGGCTACGCAGCTTCAGCAGTTCATCCAGTTCGCAATCGACCGACACATAGAAGTGCGGAACGGTCTGCTTGGATTCGGTCAGGCGAGCGGCGATGGTTTTGCGCATGCCGTCGTGCTTGATGAGCTCGTAGGAGCCTTCCTGGAACAGTTTCAGCACTGCATCATCGGACATGCCAGACGGCGCCTTGGCTGGAACGGTCGCCGCTTGCGGGGCAGCGACGGCATCAGAGGCCTTGGCCGTTCCGCCTGCGATCGCTGCTTCCACGTCAGCTTTGACAACGCGTCCTTGCGGCCCGGAGCCAGCAATGGCTGCGATGTCCAAGCCGTTCTGCTTGGCGATGCGACGGGCCAAGGGCGATGCCTTCACACGGCCGCCCGAGGAGGGTGCTGGTGCGGCTGCCAGCGCAGCAGGTGCTGCTGCTGGAGCCGGTGAGGCAGCGGATGCCGGTTCTGCGGCAGGCGCAGCAGCTGGCGCTGGCGCCGGTGCAGCGGGCGCCGCATCGATGGCTGAGGCGTCTTCGCCATCCTCCAAGAGGACCGCGATGATCTCATTGACCTTCACGCCTTCTGTTCCGTCCGGAATGACGATCTTGCCGACCGTGCCTTCATCCACGGCTTCCACTTCCATGGTCGCCTTGTCGGTTTCGATCTCCGCCAGCCCATCGCCGGAGGAACCGCTATCGCCTTCCTTGACCATCCACTTGGCGAGGTTGCCCTCTTCCATCGTGGGAGACAGGGCTGGCATCAAAATGTTGATGGGCATCCTTGGTCTCCTTAAGTCCGGTAGGTCACGGCTTTGACCGCGTCGATCACCTCGGAAACGCTTGGCAGGGCAAGCTTTTCCAGGTTGGCGGCATAAGGCATCGGGACGTCCTTGCCGGCGATGCGGATAACGGGCGCGTCGAGATCATCGAAGGCCCGTTCCATGATCTGGGACGAAATCTCTGAGCCGATGGAGCAGACCGGGAAGCCCTCTTCCACGGTGACGCAACGGTTGGTCTTGCGAACGGACGTCAGCACGGTGTCGAGATCCATCGGACGCAGGGTGCGCAGATCGATCAGTTCAACCGAGCTGCCCATGCCAGCCAGTTCATCAGCTGCCTTTGTGGCGTAGGTCATGCCGATACCGAAGGACACCATCGTGACGTCGGTGCCTTCTCGATCTATCCGCGCCTTGCCGATCGGAAGCACGTGATCGTCGAGCTTTGGAACATCAAAGGTCTGACCGTAGAGAATCTCATTCTCCAGGAAGACCACCGGGGTGGGGTCGCGAATGGCTGCCTTCAAGAGGCCCTTAGCGTCAGACGCCGTGTATGGCTGGATGACCTTGAGACCAGGAATATGGCTGTACCAGGCGGCATAGTCCTGGCTGTGCTGGGCAGCCACGCGTGCTGCTGCGCCATTCGGCCCACGGAACACGATGGGCGCGCCAAGCTGGCCACCGGACATGTAAAGCGTCTTGGCCGCTGAGTTGATGATCTGGTCAATCGCCTGCATGGCGAAGTGGAACGTCATGAACTCAACGATGGGTCGGAGCCCGGTCAGTGCTGCACCCACACCCACGCCGGCAAACCCATGCTCGGTGATCGGCGTGTCGATGACACGCTTGGCGCCAAACTCCTGGAGCAGGTTCTGGGTAACCTTGTAGGCACCTTGATACTCGGCAACTTCCTCGCCCATGACGAAGACATCTGCGTCGCGGCGCATTTCTTCGGCCATCGCATCACGCAGTGCTTCGCGCACCGTGGTCTGTACCATTTCGGTGCCAGCGGGGATGTCAGGATCAGCTGCGGCAACGACAGCAACTGGTGCTGCGGGCACAGCAGCAGGTGCAGGTGCCTCTGCTGGCGCGGCCGGTGCCTCGGCTGCTGGAGCCGGCGCGGCCGCAGGCGCTGAGCCGATGGCGCCAGCGTCCTCACCGTCCTCAAGCAGCACGGCGATCACCTCGTTGACCTTCACATTTTCGGTGCCTTCGGCGATCACGATCTTGCCGACCGTGCCTTCATCCACGGCTTCCACTTCCATGGTCGCCTTGTCGGTTTCAATTTCAGCCAAAACGTCGCCAGAGGAAACGCTGTCGCCTTCCTTGACCATCCATTTGGCAAGATTGCCCTCTTCCATCGTCGGGGAGAGGGCCGGCATGAGAATATCGATTGGCATGGTACCCCCTCCTTAAAGCGTGATGTCGGTGAAAAGTTCTGACGGATCGGGCTCAGGATCGCTTTGCGCGAACTCGGCCGCATCCGTGACGATGGCCCGGACATCCTTGTCGACGCCCTTCAGATCATCTTCGCTGGCCCAGCCTTTGTCCATCAAGCGCTGTTTGACCTGCTCGATCGGGTCGTGCTCAGCGCGCATCTTCTGAACCTCGTCCTTGGAGCGATATTTCGCCGGGTCGGACATGGAATGCCCGCGATAGCGGTAGGTCAGCATCTCCAGAATGTAGGGGCCTTTGCCGGAGCGTGCATGCTCCAGCGCCTTCTCGCCAGCGGCGTAAACGGCGCGGACGTCCATGCCGTCCACCTGCTCGCCTGGGATGCCGAAGGAAATGCCGCGCTGGGACAGATCGGTGGTCGATGAAGACCGTTCGATCGAGGTACCCATCGCGTATTTGTTGTTTTCGATGATGTAGACGACCGGAAGGCTCCAGAGCTTGGCCATGTTGAAGCTCTCATAGACCTGGCCCTGGTTGGCTGATCCGTCGCCGAAGTAGGTCACAGAAACATTGCCGTTTTCGCGGTAGCGGTTGGAAAATCCAAGACCAGTGCCAAGCGAAACCTGCGCGCCGACGATGCCGTGGCCGCCATAGAAGTGTTTCTCACGGGAGAACATATGCATGGAGCCGCCCTTGCCGCGGGAGTACCCGCCGCTGCGACCGGTAAGCTCGGCCATCACGCCGCGGCTTTCCATGCCAGTGGCCAGCATATGGCCGTGATCGCGGTAACCGGTGATGCCCTGGTCACCCTCCTCCATGGCCATCTGCATGCCGACCACGACAGCTTCCTGACCGATATAGAGGTGGCAGAAGCCGCCGATGAGGCCCATGCCGTAGAGTTGGCCGGCTTTTTCTTCAAACCGGCGGATCAGAAGCATCTCGCGATAGGCGAGCAATTCCTGGTCCTGCGAAAAGTCCGCAACCGCCGGGGCGGCTTTCGACGCCCGCCGGGATGTTGTTTTTCTCGATGTTTTGGAAGGCGATTTCGATGCAGGACTGGCTGCTCGGGCCATTGACGGTCCTCCGGGTTTCCTCAAGCGCGATAATCTTATGCGACCGCCGCCGAAACAGTCCCCCGACCGACGCCAGTCTTTAGGAACATGTAGACCGTTTCCGACGTGAAAGGAAGGTCAAAACAGTTTTGACCAAAGTAGGATATTATCCAATAATATCAGTGTTTTTTATGTAGTTAACTGCTTTTGAGTTAAATTGTTGCACTGCAGCGAAATCATGCGTTGAAAGCTGGTAGTTTACGGGCGCAAAATTCGCTCGCCGGTGCCGATCAAACCAAGCATTTGACGAGCGTGCTGATCAATAAGGTCGCCGTCAAGATCATCGCCGCCCATAGCCTCAACGCGGTCCATGAGATGCTCGCGCCGCTCGGTAAGCTCGACAAGTTCTGTTTCCAGGGTGGTCACCCGCTCCTGGACCTCGGCATGGGCCAACAGACCCTGGTCGCCATGGAAGGCGTGGTATGCAAGATAGACGCCGAACAGGAGAATGACCGCGCGGAAGACGTAGAGCGATCTGCGGGAGCGCGGCTTGTGTCGGGTGAGCATAGAGGGGCTCGAACGTTGGAGATGGCGATAGTTCATCATACCAGCGTTAGTGGCCATTTAAGGGGGATGGTTAAGGAAAGCTGATCGCGCTGTTTTTTTGGCGCTTGAAATGAAAAACCCGCCGACACCGATAGGCGAAGGCGGGCTTTTCCAGGCCGCTAAGTGATTGACCTGATGCGTTTTTAGCCCTTCACCACCTTGCGGCCGTGATAGAGCGCGGCCGTGCCCAGCTGCTCTTCAATGCGGATGAGCTGGTTGTATTTGGCCAGCCGGTCAGAGCGTGCGAGCGAGCCGGTCTTGATCTGCCCGCAATTGGTCGCAACGGCCAAGTCGGCGATGGTCGCGGCTGCGGTTTCGCCCGAGCGGTGCGACATCACGGCGGTGAAGCTCGCGCGGTGCGCCATATCGCCGGCTTCCAGCGTTTCGGTGAGCGTGCCGATCTGGTTGACCTTCACCAGGATGGAGTTGGCCGAGCCTTTGGTAATCCCTTGCGACAGACGTGCCGAGTTGGTGACGAACAGATCATCGCCCACCAGTTGCACCTTGTCTCCGATCCGGTCAGTCAGTGCTTTCCAGCCATCCCAATCGTCTTCGGCCATGCCGTCTTCAATGGAGACGATGGGGGAATTGGCGGTAAGGTCGGCCAAGAAGTCGACCATATCGCCCGGCGAGAGGGTCTTCCCCTCGCCTTTCATATTGTAGGTGCCGTTGTCGAAGAACTCGGTGGAGGCGACGTCGAGCGCCAACATCACATCATCACCCGGCTTGTAACCGGCTGTCTCAATGGCTTTCATCACAAAGCCCAGCGCACCCTTCGTATCCAGGTCCGGCGCGAAGCCGCCCTCATCGCCGACATTGGTGTTTTGTCCGGCTTCCGACAGCGCTTTTTTCAGCGTGTGAAAGATCTCCGTGCCGACGCGAACCGCGTGGGAAAGCGACTCTGCCCCAACCGGCATGATCATGAATTCCTGGAAGTCGATCGGGTTGTCGGCATGTTCGCCACCATTCACGATGTTCATCATCGGAACCGGGAGCGTGCGAGCTGACGGACCGCCAACATATCGGTAGAGCGGCAGGCTACTCGCTTCGGCTGCGGCTTTGGCGACGGCCATGGAAACACCAAGAATAGCGTTGGCACCCAGGCGCGCCTTGTTCGGCGTGCCGTCCAACTCGATCATCATGGTATCGACGTCGACCTGATCTTCGGCATCGTAGCCAAGGATTTCTTCCGCGATATCAACGTTCACATGGTCGACCGCCTTGGTGACGCCCTTGCCCTTGTAGGCATCGCCGCCATCACGCATCTCAACGGCTTCATGAGCGCCAGTGGAAGCGCCCGAGGGCACAGCAGCGCGGCCGAAGGACCCGTCTTCCAGCTCGACATCGACCTCGACGGTCGGATTGCCGCGACTGTCAAAGATCTGACGGGCGTGAATGTCTACAATAGCGGTCATGAGGTTCCCCCGGGAAAGCCGTGCCTGATGGCAGTGTGAGTCGGCGCGCTTCTAACCCGAAAGTCGTAGGCCGGCTAGGTGGTAGAGTCCGGAAGTTTGTTGGCCACAAGTTTGCTGTTTAAAGACCAGCGTTCACCTTGCCCGAAAGGCACGGCGCAGCTATGACGCGTGTTCATGAGCCTTTCCGCCGTCGACGACACCGAAGACCCAAGTGCACCGCGCTTTGGGCATCGTCATTTGCTGGGCATCGACGGGCTTCAGCCCTGGGATATCGAGGCACTTCTGGACCTTTCTGAAAAGGCCATCGAGATCAGCCGCCAGGTTGAAAAAAAGCGAAGCACGCTGCGCGGCAGAACCCAGATCAACCTGTTCTTTGAAGCGTCCACCCGCACACAGTCTTCCTTTGAGCTTGCCGGCAAACGGCTGGGCGCCGACGTGATGAACATGGCAGTCGCCTCCTCGTCGGTGAAGAAGGGCGAAACGCTGGTCGACACGGCAGCGACGCTGAACGCCATGCGTCCGGACATCATTGTCGTGCGCCATCACGCGGCCGGCGCCGTGCATCTGCTGGCCCGCAAGGTCAGCTGTTCGGTCGTCAATGCTGGCGACGGCGCGCATGAGCACCCCACGCAGGCCTTGCTCGATGCGCTGACGATCCGCCGCCATAAGGGCCGGCTTCGTGGACTGGTCGTGGCCATATGCGGCGACATTCTCCACTCGCGCGTCGCAAGGTCCAACCTTCTGCTTCTCAACGCGATGGGTGCCCAGGTGCGCTTGTGCGGTCCTTCGACCCTTATCCCGGCCGCTATCGATCGGCTTGGCTGCGAGGTCTTCACCGACATGCGCAAGGCGCTTGATGGCGCCGACGTGGTGATGATGCTGCGTCTGCAACGCGAGCGCATGCACGCCTCGTTCATTCCGTCGACGCGCGAATATTTCCGCTATTACGGCCTTGATGCCGAAAAGCTGACATACGCTAAGCCCGACGCGCTGGTGATGCATCCTGGCCCGATGAACCGTGGCGTGTAGATCTCTCATGACGACGACTCAATAACAAAAAACGTGATCAACGAACAGGTGGAGATGGGTGTTGCCGTACGCATGGCGGTTCTGGACGCGCTTGCCCACCATCTGCCCGGCAGCAATGCCGATGCGACCCGTCCTGCCAGTTAGAGACTGCCCGCCATGGCCATCCAACCCATCAAGATCAGCAATGTGCGGGTGATCGCCCCATCGCGGAAGCTTGATGCCGAAGGCGCGATCCTGATGATGGATGGCCGGATCATCGCCGCCGGTCCCGATGCAGTCTCCTCAGCAGAGCCCGACGGCTGCCTTTCCATCGACGGCAAGGGTGCGGTCGCCTGCCCGGGCCTTGTCGACATGCAAGTGCGGGTCGGTGAACCGGGCGCAGAACATTTGGAGACGCTGGCCACCGCAAGTCAGGCGGCGGCCGCCGGCGGTGTCACGAGCCTTGGCGTCTTCCCCGACACCGACCCCGTGATCGATGACGCGGCTCTCGTTGACTTTCTAATGCGCCGTGCGCGCGACACCGCCGTGGTGCACATTCATCCCATCGCCGCGCTGACCAAGGGCCTGCACGGCGAGGAGATGGCCGAGATTGGCCTTCTCAAAGAAGCCGGTGCCGTGGCGTTCTCAAACGGGCGCCTTCCGGTGGCCAAGGCCTCGATCTTTCGGCACGCCCTCACCTATGCGCGTGATTTCGGTGCGCTCGTAATCCATCACCCTGAAGATCCGGACCTTCGCGGCGGCGGCGTGATGCATGAGGGCGAAACAGCGACGCGCTACGGCTTGCCAGGCATTCCGGTTGAGGCCGAACTCATCATGCTCGACCGTGACATTCGTCTGGCAGGACTGACGGGCGGGCGCTATCACGCCGCGCAGATTTCGTGCGCACAAAGCGTTGAGACGGTTCGCCGGGCTAAAGCGGCAGGCGTTGATATGACCGTTGGTGTTTCGGTCAACCATCTGTCGCTCAATGAGATCGACATTGGGATGTGGCGGAGCTTCCTGAAGATGTCGCCGCCATTACGCACCGAGGATGATCGCGAGGCACTAATTGAAGGGGTTCGCGACGGCACGATCGATGTCATCGTTTCCGACCACGATCCGCAGAACGTTGAACGCAAGCGCCACCCCTTTGCGGAGGCCCATGACGGTGCCGTCGGGCTGGAAACACTGCTGCCGGCGGCGCTGCGTCTGGTCCACAACGGTCATATCAGCCTGATGGATCTGATCGCCAAACTATCCACGGTGCCGGCCAGCATTTTGGGACTCAAGGCCGGAACGTTGAAACCGGGCGTGCCGGCCGATGTTATTCTGTTCGATCCCGACGAGCCCTGGGTTCTTGACCGGCATGCGCTGCTATCGCGCTCAAAGAACACGCCGTTTGAAGATGCGCGCTTTTCCGGCCGTCTTCAGGCAACGTTTGTCGATGGCAAGCTGATTGCCGAGCGACATGATGATGGGGCACTGGTGTTGGCCTAGAGTTTGCCTGGCTTTCCATCCGTGATCGCGCGCCGTACGATCCGGTCACTTCATCTTTCTCGTCTTTTGTTTGATGCCGCTGCAAGCCTGACCCCATCAATCTTGCCGCCTCCGCGCCGTTCTTCGCCCTCGCCTTTCTGTTTGGCTATCTGTTGGGATCAATTCCGTTCGGTTTGATCCTCACCCGGATGGCTGGCATGGGAGATGTGCGCAACATCGGGTCGGGCTACATCGGCGCCACGAATGTTCTGCGCACCGGCCGCAAGGACATCGCCGCTGCCACCTTGCTGTTTGATGCTGGCAAAGGATTTGCGGCCGTTTTTCTTGCCGCCACATTCTATGGGCCCGCGTTGGCGGCCTTGGCGGGCCGCGGCGCTCTGGTGGGCCACTGCTATCCAGTTTGGCTGAAATTCAAAGGCGGCAAGGGTGTTGCGACCTTTCTTGGCGTGGTCGCCGGCCTCTCATGGCCCCATGCATTGTTGTTTGCCCTCGTCTGGCTCGGCATGGCCTTTGCGCTGCGCTACTCCTCGCTTGCAGCGCTGACCGCAACCGTGGTGGTGCCGCTCGCAGCGTTCTTGCTGCCGGAGGGCAGTTTTTGGGGTGCGGCCGCCGTCGGCGAGGTCACGGCGTTGATGGCGCTCCTGATCTGGTGGAAGCACCGCGCCAACATCAAACGGCTGATTACGGGTGAGGAAAGCAAGATCGGACAAAAGAGCAAAAGCCAGGGCGACGATGGGTCCGCTGAACCGCCAGCCGGAGGCGATGGCTAGCCGCCCGGCCCTCAACGATGCGCAGCGTTTTGCCTGGCTGCGCCTCATCCGCACACCGCGGATTGGACCATCCACCTTTCGCGACCTTATCAACCTCTATGGCAGCGCCGAGACGGCGTTAGATCGCCTTGCCGACATGACTGCGCGGCGCGGGCGAGCGATCAAGCCTGCTGATCCAGAGGCGATTCACGAGGAGTTGGACCTGGCCGACCAGCTGGGCGCCCGATTTGTCGCGGCCGGCGAGCCGGGATACCCGGTCTATCTCGCCAAGGTTGATCGACCGCCACCGCTGCTCTGCGTTTTGGAAGGCGGGACCGCGCGCCTGCCCGACCCTGCCGTTGCCATTGTGGGCTCACGCAATGCGTCTGCTGCCGGCCGCCGCTTGGCAACCGACATGGCGCAGACGCTCGGTGAAGCAGGCTATGCCGTTCATTCCGGTCTGGCGCGCGGTATTGATGCGGCCGCTCATCAAGGTGCGCTCTCAACCGGCACGGCGGCATTCCTCGCCGGTGGCATTGACCGCCCCTACCCTGTCGAGCACGCCGATTTGCTGAAACAGATCGTCGATGCAGGCGGCGCTGTCTATTCGGAGATGCCGCTCGGCTGGACCGCCCGCGCGCAGGACTTTCCCCGCCGCAATCGCCTCGTCGCCGGCTCGTCGCTTGGCTTGGTCGTGGTGGAGGCTGCCCGTCGGTCGGGCTCACTCATCACCGCCGGGCAAGCTGCGGATTTTGGCCGCGCTGTGATGGCGGTGCCGGGGTTCCCGCTCGACCCACGTTCGGAAGGTCCCAACCAATTGCTGCGCGATGGCGCCACGCTTGTGCGTTCTGCGCAGGATGTGAGGGAAGAAATCGAGCCGTTGTTGGAACCAAGCGTGACGCTGCACCAGACAGAGTTGGATTGGGCAGCGCCTACTGGCTCGCCCAGAGGTCAGCTGACAGAAAACCCAAACCAAGCCGCGGACGTGCCCCCTGTTCCAGACGATGGCGAGGCGGCACTTGCGTCTGCCATGGGTGTCAGTCCGGTTTCAGCAGACGATTTGATTGCCGCCACAGGTTTGCCGACGGCGATGGTTCGGGCCTGGCTGGTGGAAATGGAACTAACCGATCGGCTGGTGCGTTATGCCGGCGACCGGTTTGCCTGGAATCCGTCCGTCACTGCCTGAGGTATTCTCAACGATGTGTCGAGTCGGTCACCGACCTGGCATCGTCGTCTGCCTGTTCGCGTGCCATGGCCAGCATAAGGCTGAGAACACGCAGATCATGCCGATGGGCCACGCTTTCCAGCGTTGAGAGCATGGAAGACACGTAGCTTGCCACATCAGCTGCCGTTGGTTCTTCCACGTCAGCGCTTTCAAGCTCATCGACTCGCGCATTCTTGCGGGCATGAAGTGGAAACGGCAGGATGGAAGGTGCCTCAAACGTAAGCTCTGTTAGGTGCTCAGAGCCCGTAGGCCCTTGATCGGACGTCTTTTCTGACTTCACCCCAAGCCTCCTGACTTGCAACCTAAACGTTTGATTGCGGTGCCGCTACAGTCCTAAACTGCATAACAAGTGATGAATGCCCGTTCAAGTTGTTATTGTGAGCATTTTCTATCTTTAATAGTTTCTTTTGACGCCGAGCCAGGATGAGAAACCATGTTTTTCGCGCGTTTTTGTGCGCAATGCGCACAAGGTTTTACGCGACGAGGTTTCAATGTCGGCCGAATTAGACGTGTTTTTCTTTGACGGCTTAATTCTCACGCTACGTCAATGAGCAGCTACCACGACCCGGACTAAAAGAGCAGGCGGTTTGACAAGTGAGGGTTGGATACTCATGTTCCAGCCGTCGCCATCGACCCAGTGCACGGGCCCGAGATGGGAACCCGGTATGGGCACCCATGGTCAAGCCAGGGCTCTTCAGGTATGGCGGTGCCCTCTTTTCCCCTCTTCCCGGCAGATCACCGGTTTGACGTTCTGAAAGCCGCTCATGGACCTCGTCATTGTGGAATCGCCCGCCAAGGCGAAAACCATCAACAAATATCTCGGTAGCCAGTACAAAGTCCTCGCTTCGATGGGCCATGTGCGCGACCTTCCTTCCAAGGATGGTTCTGTGGACCCCGAGCAGGACTTTGCCATGCGCTGGCAGGTCGATAGCGGCAAGTCCAAGACCATCAATGAGATCGCCCGCAGTGTGAAAGAAGCGGACCGCGTGATTCTCGCGACTGACCCCGATCGCGAAGGCGAAGCAATTTCTTGGCACGTGCTGCAAATCCTCAAGGACAAGAAGGTCCTGAAGGACAAGCCGGTACAGCGCGTCGTTTTCAACGCGATCACCAAGGCCGCGGTTCTTGAGGCGATGGACAACCCCCGCGCCATCGACGCACCGCTGGTGGATGCCTATTTGGCGCGCCGCGCGCTTGACTATCTGGTCTGCTTCACGCTCTCGCCGGTTCTGTGGCGCAAACTTCCTGGTTCACGATCGGCGGGCCGTGTGCAGTCTGTTGCCCTTCGCTTGGTGACGGAGCGTGAACAGGAAATCGAAGCCTTTAATCCCCAGGCCTACTGGACGATCCTGGCGCACCTCAAGAACGGCGCGAATGCGCCCTTTGAAGCGCGGTTGGTCAGCTATGACGGCACAAAGTACGGCCGCCACGACCTGACAGATGCCGATCTGGCAAGTTCGGTCAAAGGCATGCTGGAGCAGGCCGACTATCAGGTGACAGGCGTTGAAGCCAAGCCCGTGCGCCGCAACCCCTATGCGCCGTTCACCACCTCAACCTTGCAGCAGGATGCCTCCTCCCGCCTTAGCCTGTCGCCAAGCGTGACCATGCGTCTTGCCCAGCGCCTTTATGAAGGTGTGGAAATCAATGGCGAGACCACCGGTCGCATTACCTATATGCGGACAGACGGCGTGCAGATGGCACCGGAGGCCATTCGGTCCACGCGCCGCCTAATCGGCGAGCGCTATGGCGAGGAATATCTGCCGAAAGACGCGCGGATGTATTCCACCAAGGCGAAGAACGCCCAGGAAGCGCACGAAGCTATCCGCCCGACTGACCTCTTCCGCACGCCGGAAGACATGAAAAGCTATCTGGATGATGAGCAGTACAAGCTCTACCGCCTCATCTGGGCGCGAACGATGGCAAGCCAGATGGCGGCCAGCGTTTCGGAACGCACAACGGTGGATATCAAGGCCAATCAGGCAGGCCATACTGCCGAGCTGCGGGCGACTGGCTCGGTCATCACCTTTGAAGGCTTCCTGAAAGCCTATGATGTGGGCGCATCATCCAAGGATGACGATGACAAGCGTCTGCCGGCCATCACCGAGCGGGACCGGATCACGCAAGAAAAGATCGAGGCGACAGAAAAATTCACTGAGCCACCGCCGCGCTTTTCTGAAGCGAGCCTCGTAAAGCGCATGGAAGAGCTCGGCATTGGCCGGCCTTCGACCTATGCCGCAACGCTCGCTGTGCTGCAGGACCGCGATTACATTGAGGTCGAAAAGCGCCGCATCTTCGCCAAGGACAAAGGACGGCTGGTGACAGCGTTTCTGGAGTCCTTCTTCAAGCGCTATGTGGAATATGACTTTACCGCATCGCTGGAAGAGGAACTCGATAAGATCTCCGCAGGCGAGCGTGACTGGCGCGATGTTCTGCGTGCCTTCTGGACCGCATTTTCAGCTTCGGTCGATGAGATTTCCGAGCTGCGCATCGCCCAGGTCATTGATGCGCTCAATGAGTTACTGGGCCCGCACGTTTTCCCCGACAAGGGCGATGGGAAAGACCCGCGTGACTGTCCCGCCTGCGATGATGGCCGCCTGTCGCTAAAGATATCGCGTTATGGGGCGTTCATCGGCTGTGCGAACTACCCGACCTGCAATTACACGCGTCAGCTTGCTTCCAATGATAATGATGAGGAAGCCCAGACTGGCCCAATTGCGTTGGGTGAGGACACGGAAACTGGCGAGCAGATCACGCTGCGTGACGGCAGGTTCGGCCCCTATGTGCAACTCGGCGAAGGTACCAAACCAAAGCGCGCCAGCCTGCCGAAAGGTTGGGACAGGGCGGCGATGGATTTGGAGAAGGCGCTACGCCTTTTGTCCCTGCCCCGCTTGGTCGGTGCGCACCCTGAGACGGGTAAAGACATCCAGGCTGGCATTGGGCGCTATGGCCCGTTCGTGCTGCATGACGGCCTCTAAGCCAATCTGGTTTCGGTCGATGAGGTGTTCGATGTCGGTCTCAACCGCGCTGTGGCCGCGCTGGCGGAAAAAGCAGCCAAAGGCGGTGGTCGCCGCGGCGCGCCGGCCGCTCTAAAGACGCTGGGTGATCACCCCGATGGTGGTCCGGTGACTGTGCATTCAGGCCGCTATGGACCCTACGTGAAATGGGCGAAGATCAACGCGACCATTCCCAAAGGCACCGAGCCTGAGGCTGTGACCATGGAGCAGGCGCTCGAACTGATCGCCGCGCGAGCGGAGAAGACTGGCAAGAAAGCGCCAGCCAAGAAGAAGACGGCAGCCAGAAAGACAACCACGAAGAAAGCCTCCGCCAAAAAAGCGCCTGCGAAAAAGAAGGCCGCCAGCGCCGAATGAGTTTCCCCTCTGACGACGCCATCCTGGAGTTTCTGGAAAGCTATCCCGGTCCGGCAGGCAAACGCGAAGTTGCCCGCGCCTTCGGACTGAAGGGCGCCGACAAGATTACCCTCAAACAGCGCCTGAAAGCGCTGCGCGAAGATGGCAAGATCACCAAAGATGGGCCGGTGTTCCGCCGTGCAGGTGCCCTGCCCCCGGTCTTTCCCGCCCGCGTTATGTCGGTGGATGATGAGGGTGACTTGATCGTCGAGCCACGCATTGAAGCCGAAGGGGCGGCCGGCCAGCGTTTCATCTTGCAAGAAAAGAAGCGTGCACGTCGCGGCAACCCGAACGTCACACCGCCCGGGGTTGGCGATGTCGTGCTGGTGCGTCTCATCCATGCAGCCAATGACGACGAACCTGGCGTTGTCCACCTCATCAAGGCCATCGGAAAGGCCGATGTGCGCCACTATGGTGTGGTGCGCATGGGGAGCGACCGTGGCCATGGGCCGGCAGCACGGCTGGAACCGGTGGATCGCAAGGCCGATGTTCTGGGTATCGGGGTTCACGATCTCATTGGTGCCGAAGACGGTGATCTGGTCGCTGTCATCCGTTTGCCCGGAACGCGGCGTGGACGCAGTCCGGACGCCAAAGTGGTCGATGGCTACGGCCAGCTCGGTACCGAACGGGCGATCAGTCAGATTGCTGTCCTTCGTCAGCAACTGCCCGATGAGTTTCCGGAAGACGTTCTGGCACAGGCGGAATCGTTGGCACCAGCCAAGCCCGAGACCCGCGAAGACTGGCGGCACCTACCGCTGATCACCATCGATCCGGTGGATGCCAAGGATCATGACGATGCGGTGCTGGCCGTGCCTGACGAGGATCCTGCCAATGAAGGTGGATTCGTCGTTACGGTCGCGATTGCCGATGTCGCTTACTATGTGCGCCCACATACTTTGATCGCCCGGGAAGCACGGACACGCGGTAATTCCGTATACTTCCCCGACCGTGTGATCCCGCTGCTGCCGGAGCGACTATCGACCGATCTGTGCTCCCTGCGCGCCGATGAGGATCGCCCTGCGATCGCCATGCGACTCATCTATTCAAAGGATGGCACCAAGAAGAAGCAGCGCCTACACCGGGTCTGGATTCGCCTGCACGCGGGTCTCGCGTATGAATCGGCGCAAGCTGCTATCGACGGCACAGAACCGCCCGAAGGTTATCCGGCCTGCCCAGACGATGTACGCGATAGCGTGCTGAAGCCGCTATGGAAGGCTTATGGCGCCTTGCACACAGCACGGGAGAAACGTGCGCCGCTTCACCTGGACCTGCCGGAACGTAAGCTCGTTCTGAACGATGACGGCAAGGTTGAAGATGTGCGCGTCCCCGACAGGTTGGATGCGCACAAGCTCATCGAAGAGTTCATGATCCAGGCCAACGTGGCGGCTGCCGAGCTGCTGGAAGCGAAAAAGACGCCGTGCATGTACCGGGTCCATGAAGCGCCAGGGGCGGCGAAGTTTGAGGGATTGCGGGCTTTCTTGAAGAGCCTCAACATCTCCATCGCCTCGAAAAGCTCGCTGCGTCCAGCGGACTTCAACAAGATCTTGGATCGCTCGCGCGGCGAGCCCAACGAGGCGCTCATCAACGAAATGGTGCTGCGCAGCCAGGCACAGGCTGAATACAGCCCTGATAATGTTGGCCATTTCGGCCTCAATCTCGGTCGCTACGCGCACTTTACCTCGCCGATCCGGCGCTACTCAGACCTGCTCGTCCACCGTGCGCTTCTTGTCGCCTATGGGCTGGGTGATGGTGATGATGCGCAGGCTGCTGGCCATGAGGTCCTGGCGCGCCTCGGCGATCATCTGTCCGGTACAGAGCGCAGAGCCATGCTGGCCGAACGCGAAACCAAGGACCGGCTTATCGCCGCCTTTCTAGCCGACAAGATCGGCGCGCGCTTTGCCGGTCGCATCACGGGCGTTGTTGGTGCTGGCCTGTTTGTTCGCCTCGACGAGACAGGGGCTGACGGCTTCGTTCCGGTCGCAACGCTCGGTGGTGACTACTTCACCTTTGATGAGGTTCATCAGAGCCTTAACGGGTCCGCAACCGGCATTGCCTTTCAGCTAGGCGACGCGGTTGAGGTTCGCCTTGATGAGGCCGCTCCTCTTGCCGGTGCCCTGCGTTTCACCATGATGAGCAGCGGCAAAGCCGGCAAGCCGTCACGCAGCCTCAGCAAGCGCTCGAAACCGCCAAAAGGTGCCCGTCGCCGCGCCCAATCACCTGCCGCGCACGCTCGCCGTCAGGTGCGCAAGGCCAAGGGACGCTGAACGCATGGCCGTTCGGCCTCGGCAGGCAGCAAGCCTGATTGCGCTTTGGACCGATGGCACGGGGTCTCGGCACCTGCTCATGGGCAAGCGCGGCGAGAGCCTGCGATTCCTTCCCGGTTATCTGGTTTTCCCCGGCGGCCGGCTTGAACGTCAGGACTGGGTGAAACCCAATGAGACGGATGGGTCCAGCATGGGGCTGGATGCGAAACACCGTTCCGCTTTGGACCGAGAATGGGTGAAACACCGTCTCGCATCCATGACACGCCTATCCCCGGCTGATGCGCTCCTAAACGCTGCGCTTCGAGAGTGCCTGGAGGAGACAGGGATCGACCTGAGCAGGTCCATTGATGGACGTGCTCGCTATGTCGGACGCGCTGTTACACCGCCTGGTGGACCCATCCGATTCGATACCCGGTTTTTCCTCGTTCGCATCCTGTCAGAAGGAGCACCGCCGGCTGCTCAGCAGTTGGTGGATGGCGAGTTGTTGAGCACCGGTTGGCGATCCTTGGAAGAGATCGCCTGTGGGAAGGTTCACCACATCACCCGTGGCATGCTCGATCACGCGATCGCCGTCAATGAAGGCGCCGACGACCTCCCGCTTTTGATCGCCGACCGCACACCAAAGCACTGGTCCGGTAAGCCGGCTCTGCGCTCGCGGAATTTGCGTGCTCCAAACCCCGATCAGACTTGACATTTGAGCGGCGAACGACGATAGCAGCGCATCCTCCGACCAGGTGTATGCCTGCGGTCAGCGTGCCTGGCAGTCGGACCCGTGTTTTTCCGATCAAAGATCGAGGCAGTTTCATGGCTAAAGCCACGACCATCAAAATTCGGCTCGTCTCGTCAGCCGATACCGGTTACTTTTACGTCACCAAGAAGAACTCTCGCACCATGACTGAAAAGATGGTCGTGAGGAAGTATGACCCGGTGGCCCGTAAGCATGTGGAATTCAAGGAAGCGAAAATTAAATAGCTTTCCATTCTACACAAGAAACAACAAAAAACGCGCCCATTGAGGCGCGTTTTTTGTTGGCTGCTATCTGCTGGATGCTACAATCACAACTGGCGTTGCTGCCAAAAATGGCTGGCTGATGCCGCTCCAGGCTTGAGGAGGCCAGTATTCGGAAACGGCATCAGCCATCCCAGGGTTTCGGGGTGTGCGGCGGACCCGAAACCGGGTGGGACCCGCACTTTGGCGGTACCCCACAAATCGCAAAATGCCCCCAAACATCAAGCGCTTCCTGCCCATTTGCATGTCAGAATGCGCTTATACCGTTCGTTAACCTTGCTTGTTTTGGTTAAGTTGGTCGAAGTAACCTTAAGCGGCAAGCATGACGCGGTTGCGCCCTTCGCGTTTGGCGCGATAAAGCGCCTCATCGGCACGCTTCAAGATCGCCTCGGCTGTGTCCTCCGGTCCGTCCACACTGGCAACGCCGAGCGAGAGGGTGATGGACAATTCCTTGCTGTTTCCAGAATCGGCAATCGCATCCTGTTCCATACGCACACGTAAGCGTTCAGCTATCGCCATGGCCGCTTCCTTATCGGAATCTGGCAGGACAAGCACAAACTCTTCACCGCCATAGCGGCAGGCAATGTCTGCGCCACGCACCGAGCGCTGCACACGATCGCCGAATTCGCGCAGAACCTCGTCGCCAACATCATGGCCGTGTGTGTCGTTGATCGACTTAAAGAAATCGATGTCGGTGAGAACAATGGAAAGCTTCTTGTCCCGACTTGCGGCCTGCTGTGCCAGCGTGCGGAACTGGCTGTCGAAATACCGCCGATTGTAGAGACCGGTCAGTCCATCCATGATGGCCATTTCCATGGTTTGCTCGACGTTGGAGCGAAGCTGATCGGCATAGTGTTTGCGGCGAACCTGGGTGGCCGTGCGCGCTAGAAGCTCATTGGGGTCGATGGGACGTACCAAATAGTCGTTCACACCCATATCACGCGCACGCAGCACCTTGGCGTCGTTTTCCGGCTCGGTGACGATCACCAGCGGTAAGGCACGGGTTTTCTCAAGATTGCGCAATTGCGAGCAGAGCCGCAGACCATCATAGTCCTTCAAGGAAAGGCTGATGATGACGAGGTCATAGGTTGTTTCGGCAATATGAAAGAGCGCGGAGGCCGGGTCGGTGTGAACCTCAACCTCATACTGCTTTTGGAGCGTGCTTTTTAGCCGCTCATAGGAGCTCTCACGATCATCAACGATGAGCAGTCGGCCACCTTCTTTCTTGTTGGCGGCATCAAGCGGGGTTTCGTTGAGACCGTCGCTGGCGGCAGCGCGCCCGCGCAACTCATCAAGCAAGCGCTTCAGCCGCACAAGGTTTTTCACCCGTGTGAGCAGCGCGATGTCCTTGATCGGTTTTGTCAGAAAATCATCGGCGCCAGCCTGCAGCCCGGTCACCCGGTCGCTGGGCTGATCAAGCGCGGTGACCATGACGACCGGAATGTGGGCCGTGCGTGGATCGGCCTTCTGGCGCAGACAGGTTTCAAAACCGACCAGACCCGGCATCATCACATCAAGGATGATGATGTCGCATTCGGTTTTGCCTGCAATGTCGAGGGCTTCAAACCCGCTGGTTGCCGTGAGCACCTCGAAGTACTCAGCCTTCAGGCGGGCTTCCAGCAGTTTCACATTGGCAACAATATCGTCGACAACCAGAACACGCGCGGTCATGTCTTTTACGCCTCACCTACAAAAGTTCGTACGGTTTCCAGAAAGTCGACAACGGAAATCGGCTTGGAAATGTAAGCTTCGCAACCGCCGGAGCGAATTCGCTCCTCATCGCCCTTCATGGCGAAGGCGGTGACGGCCACCACTGGGATGTGGCGCAGTTCATCGTCTTCTTTGAGCCACCGAGTGACATCGAGGCCAGAGACCTCTGGCAGTTGGATATCCATCAAAATGAGATCTGGGCGATGCGCCCGCGCAAGGTCCATAGCCTCCATGCCATTACCGGTTTTCACCGTGGCATAGCCCTTGGCTTCCAACAGGTCGCCGAACAGTTTCATGTTCAGCTCATTGTCCTCTACGATGAGGATTGTTTTTTGCATTCTTGGCTCCTGTCGGCCGCGAGATTGGTCCGGGCCGCCTTCCCCCTAGGGAATCTTGAGAGGCTTGGGTGGCATCAATGCACATGAAATATTGAATAAAGAGCAAAGCGATGCGGATTTGGCCGCAAAATGATCACGAGGACGGACCCAAATGGCGGCCAAAACTGGTGCAACCTTAACAGATGATGAGCGCAGCCGCCTGGTGGCAGATCTGCTGGTCTTTCTGGGCGGGCATTTGGAAGAGCTTGAGCGGCTTCTTGGTACGACCGGCCTGTCTGCGAGCGAGCTGCGGGAGGGGCTGGGCGACCCATCCTTTGAAGATGGGCTTTTGGACTATCTGAGCCAGAGTGAGCCGCTTCTGCTTGCGCTGTGCGCCGAAACGGGCCGCGATCCGGCGCTGGTTTCAGCTCAACTTGCGCGCCGGTTGGAGATGGGGTGATGACGGCTGACAGGCCCGCAGCCAACGAACCGCACACCGTCTGCCGGGCCTGTTTGCATCATTGGCCTGACACGGGTAACCCCTTGAACGGGGCGCGTTGCCCGTCCTGCGGCTCGCCTCGCCTGCTGCGCCATCCTGAACTGTTTGAACTGTCGATCGCGCATATCGATTGCGATGCCTTCTTTGCATCGGTTGAAAAACGCGATGACCCCTCGCTGGAAGACAAACCGGTGATCATCGGCGGTGGCAAGCGCGGTGTCGTCTCCACCTGTTGCTATATAGCCCGCATGTCCGGTGTTCGATCGGCCATGCCAATGTTCAAGGCCAGGCAGCTATGTCCGGACGCGGTTATCATCAAACCGCGCATGCAGCGCTATGTCGAAGTCGGGCGCGATATTCGCCAACGCATGTTGGCACTCACACCTTTGGTGGAGCCACTGTCCATCGACGAAGCCTTTCTCGACCTAACGGGAACGGAACGTGTGCATGGTGGCGCACCAGTTATGACGCTGTTGCGGTTTGCCCGGTCGATTGAAGATGAGGTCGGTGTGACGGTGTCGGTGGGCCTGTCGCACAACAAGTCGATGGCCAAACTTGCCTCTGATCTGGATAAACCAAGAGGCTTTGCCATTGTCGGATTGGAGGAGACGCAGCGTTTTCTGGCTCCGCAACCAGTCCGTGCGTTGTTTGGTGTCGGCCAGGCTATGGCCCGCTCACTGGATCGGCATGGCTATCGCACGCTGGCCGACCTGCAACAGGCCGATGTGGAACGCTTGTGGAAGCAGTTTGGTGAGCACGGACCGAAACTGAAGGATCAGGCGCTGGGCATTGATCGGCGTGCGGTACGGCCAGACCGCGCCCGCAAGAGCGTTTCAAGCGAGCGCACCTTCAATGACGATATTGCCGACCTAGACACGCTGCGAGTGATTGCGCGCAGCGCGGCTGAACGTGTCTCCAAGCAGATGAAAGACAAGCATCTGAGCGGGCGGACAGTGACGTTGAAAATCAAGACGGCGCGGTTTCGAACCCTCACCCGTTCGCACACGCTTTCAACACCGACACAAAGTGCCGACCGTCTGTTCCGCACCATCGAGCCGCTTCTGGCACAACTTGCCGATGGCACGCCCTACCGGCTCTTGGGGATTGGCATGAGTGAGCTTGGCGACGCAGCTGAGGCCGACGATCGGGATCTGGCCGATGCCGATGCCGAGCGTCGCACGGTCGCCGAGCAGGCGATGGACAGTCTGCGTGCTCGGTTTGGCGATGAGGCCGTTCAGGTGGGCCTCATGCTTGGCGATGACGGTCGCGGGACGGTGGCTCAGTCAGCGCAGGATTCGGGGCGGAAAGCTTCAAAGTCCGAAAGCGTGCCGCCCAAAGAAAACGCCTCATAGGCGAGCGTCACGTTTTCCGACACGCCATTGGTATCAAGCAGATAGCTGACGGTGAAGCTCGGGCCAGTATCAGGCCGGTCAGGATCGAAGTAGCGCAGCGTTACCGGCCAGGCTTCGGTGGGCTTGGGGAAATCATCCCAACCGCGATGGTTGTCGCCACGCTCTTCGCTGGACTGGCGTCGAGCGCGGATGGCCTCGGTCACTGTGGGTATCTCGCGCGCGCCAATTGTCGCCGTGAACGGTTGAGCAAGCCCATTGTCATGGGTGCCATCAAAGACGGTGCCAAAGCCCAGGGATTCGCCGTCCTGCGCAGCTTGCAAAAGGTGCGCGGTCAACGCGTTGGGAAAGAGAGTCTCGGACGGCGCCGACGTGGCAAGCATGCGCGGTGTTTCATCACTGCCTGCATCCCCTTCGACATGCTCGCCTTCAATGGTAAGCGTGCTGTTGTCCTGGCGCACCGCCTCGCCGAGGCGGCGCTCGGGGCTGACGCCATCGGTCTGTACCGCACTTTCGAACGTGAACGCGCTTCCATCGGACGCTTCGAAGGCTGAGTAACTTGACCGGGTCTGTTGCTGACGACCGCTGCGCCCTTCAATGGTCAGGACGAGCGTACTTTCCAGTTGCCATCCAGCGCAGGCCGATCCAGTTGCCTGGAAGATGAAGAGCCCGGCGGCACCGGCAATGCCCGCTTCAGAATCAGCGCTGACGAGCGAAAGCTCATAGACTGCGCGGTGCGGCAAAAGGCTGGACGCCGATGCAGGCGCCACCAGCAGACCGATGCCGGCAAGCGCGGTGAGAAAGGACGGCAGCATGGCTATTGCCGCTTTGAAACTGGACGTCTTGCGTGTCATGTCTAAATGCTAAAGCATGAGACAGGTTAGCCATCTCTCAACGGACGGCCCTGCCCCCGACTTTCAACCCTTTTCGTGAAAAAGATGCGTTTATGAGCCTTGAGCAACGCCTTGCTGCGCCTTGTGCTAAGCGACCAAGCTTGGATCTATTGGCCGACATTGAAGCCATTTTTGGGCTGCTGGTCTGATCGCCGATGCCGAACACACCTGAGTGGCTGACCGCCAGGCCCATCGCCCATCGTGGCCTGCATGATGCGCCGGCTGGCCTGATCGAGAACACCTTACCTGCTTTTGAAGCCGCGATCGCGCGTGGCTTTGCCATCGAGCTTGACGTGCAGGGAACAGCGGACGGGAATGCGGTTGTTTTTCATGATGAAACACTCGACCGCTTAACTGGTGAGACCGGTCTTGTGAAAGAGCGCACCACGGAGGAGTTGGCTGAGATCGCCGTAACGGGATCAGGCACGCGGATACCATCCTTGGCCAAAGTGCTGGCCGACGTTGATGGTCGCACGCCCTTGGTCATTGAGGTGAAGAGCATCCATGATGGCGATATGGCGCTCGCCGATGCTGTCTGCGGTGCCTTGCAAGCCTATCATGGGCCGGCGGCGATCATGTCCTTTGATCCTGCAGTGATGGCGCATATCCGCTCAAACGGCACCGGCCGTCCGGTAGGTGTCGTGTCAGCACCAATGTCCTACACCCATTGGCATGAGAGCTTGTCGTTCCTGCAACGCATACGCTTTGGCGCACTGCTGCATGGGCCGGGCTTCAAGGCTGATTTCATCTCATACGAAGTGAAAAGCCTGCCGGCGCTGTCGCCGCTGGTTGCCAAGAAGCTGGGCGGAAAAGCGCTGATGTGCTGGACAGTAAAGGATGCGGCAACGGCGCGCCGGGCTATGCGCTGGGTTGATCAAATCACCTTTGAGGGTTTTGACCCGCATGAGGCGTTTGATGGCAGACCCTGAAACGCCAACCCCTGCGGAAGCGTCCCCCGGTGATGCGCGCACCATCGAGACTGTCGAAAACCTGGCAGATATCGGCGAGGAAGCCTGGTCAAAGCTGACTGGCGCGACCAAGCGCGACGGCGGCGTCTACAACCCGTTCGTCTCCTATGCGTTCCTGTCGGCGCTTGAGGATTCGGGCTCCGCAACGCCAGAAACCGGATGGATCGGCTCGCATATCGTCGTGCGCGACCATGAGGGCTCGCTGGAAGCGGCCATGCCGGCCTATCTGAAGATGCACAGCTATGGCGAATATGTCTTCGACCATGCCTGGGCCGATGCCTTTGAGCGCGCGGGCGGGCGGTACTACCCGAAACTGCAATCAAGCATCCCGTTCACACCAGCGAGTGCGCCTAAACTGCTCACAACCGGCCAGAGCGAGCAAACCACTGGCATGGCCCTGCTAGCGCGCGGCATGCAAGCCGTTGTTGGCAAACTTAACCTTTCGTCAGGCCACATAACCTTTGTTGACAACAACGAGTCACAACTCCTTGAAAACGCTGATTTCCTTTTACGTCATGATCAGCAATTTCATTGGTACAATCGCGACTATAAGAGTTTCGATGCCTTTTTGGAGGCACTTGCCTCTCGCAAGCGCAAACAGATCCGCAAGGAGCGACGCGAGGCCCTTTCGAATGGCATTGCCATTGAATGGCTATCTGGTAGCGACCTGACCGAGGCGCATTGGGACGCGTTCTTCAAGTTTTACCAGGACACCGGCGCTCGCAAATGGGGGCAGCCTTATCTGACCCGCCCGTTCTTTTCGCTGATCGGTGAACGGATGGCCGATGACATCGTGTTGATGCTGGCCAAACGGGAGGGCGCCTATGTCGCTGGCGCGCTCAACTTCAAAGGCTCTGACGCGCTTTATGGCCGTCATTGGGGCTGCTCCGAACATCACCCGTTCCTGCACTTCGAGCTTTGCTACTATCAGGCCATTGATTACGCGATTGAGCACGGCCTCGACCGTGTGGAGGCCGGCGCACAGGGTGCCCACAAGCTGGCCCGAGGCTATGAGCCGGCCATCACCACCAGCATGCATTTTATCCCCAACCCAAGCTTTCGCAGGGCGGTTTCCGACTACCTGGAAGGCGAGCGGGAGCAGGTGATTTTTGAGTCCAGTTACCTTGAAGAGCGCACGCCGTTTCGCAAAGGTGGCAACTGACCATCCACTGAATGAGGCAAAGCGGCATGAGCGCCTACGATCCCGACAACATCTTCGCCAAGATCCTGAGCGGCGACTTACCCAGCCAAACGATCTTTGAGGATGACGCAGTGAAGGTGATTATGGATGTCATGCCGCAAGCCGATGGTCATGCGCTTGTGATCCCCAAGGCACCCTCGCGCAATTTGCTGGACGCCGACGCAGAGGGGTTTAGCGTCCTTTTTGCCACCGTTCAGAAGATCGCCATTGCCGCCAAACAGGCCTTTCAGGCTGATGGCGTAACTGTGCAGCAATTCAACGAGGCGGCAGGCGGCCAGTCAGTCTTTCACCTGCATGTCCATGTCATCCCGCGCCATGAGGGCGTGCCGCTGCGTGGGCATGCCGGCGGCATGGCCGACCAGGACGTTCTGGTCGAGCATGCAGCGCGCTACCGAGCGGTGCTTGGTTAGATCGTCACTTTCACTGCTGCTGTTTCGAGATCACCGGTGTTGGGTTCGCCTGCCGGCTCGATCAGCAACACCTTGGCTTCGGATTTGGCGACGGGGCGATGTTTGACGCCTTTGGGAACCACATAGAGCTCACCAGGCGACAGCGGGACATTGCCCTCTTCGGTCTCGATGATGATATCTCCTTCCAAAACAAGGAAGAAATCATCGGTGTCGGGATGGTCGTGCCAGGGAAATTCGCCCTGGAATTTCACGACCATAATATCATTGCCGTTGTACTGGCTGACGATCTTCGGCGACCAATGGTCAGAGAAGGTGGAGAGTTTCTGTTTGAGATTCACCGCTTCGGGCATGGACGTTTCCTCAAGACTTTGGTGCAAAAAGCCCCGGTCCGGAAGGACCGAGGCTTTGACTGGTTTCTCGATGATGGCCCGGAAGGACTATCCGGGACCTCTCCTCTGTCCGAACGCTCTGGGCCTAAGCCCAACTGCATGTCGGTCGGGTTTATGTCTTCAACGGCACCTTAGGCACTGTTCCACGTCCTGACCCTGATGAGCCACCCGATTTGCGACGCCCACCTGATGAGGTCTTGGACGTTGCTTTGGTGGTCTTGCGCTTCGCTGGCGCCTTCTTTTTGGCCTTGGCCGGAACCGGGTCACGTTTCGGCTGCACCGGTTCAGCGACAGATTCAAGCTTGAGGCCGACCGTCTTGCCCTTCTCGTTCTGGTCGATATCGACACGCACCGTGCCGCCCTTCACCAGATCGCCAAAGAGCACCTGATCGGCGAGCGGCTTCTTGATGTGCTCCTGGATCACGCGGGCCA
>JBHJIX010000085.1:0-18119 GCA_050043025.1 Cohaesibacteraceae bacterium | reverse complement strand
GTCTCGCCGTCGCCGAGGTCAGCAACGTCGCCTGGAACATCAGCATCAATGGCACGTGAGGAGGTCCCCCAGACCGCGATGGTTTTGTTGGTCCCACCGTCAAACAGATTGCCGGAGACAACAAACATGTCCCCATCGGCTACCCTGTTGTCGTCCGGGTCGGCAGCCCTGATCACCTCGTTTTGCTCAGCGGTGGTCAACGCGCCCCACCAGCCTGACGAGTTGATCTGATCAACGGTGCGGAAGGAGGAGACAAGCAACCCGACTGTCGGGAACAACCACAACAACACAAGCGCGATGGTGGATAGCTGGACGGTCCAGACAAGGCCTGATTTGGTTCCTGCAATGGCGGCCATCAGCGCATCTCCTTACGGGCGTTGTAGACGTTCCAAATCAGGATTGGGCTGACCAGGAGCATGATGACGATGGCACTGGCAGCGCCAACGCCCCAGTCATTGGCGCGGAACAGCTTGTCGAACTTGTAGTTGGCCAGAACCTGCGTTTCCCACTGGCCGTTGGTCATGGCGAACACGATGTCGAAGACCTTAAGCACCGTGAGCGTGATGGTGGTCCAGACAACGACGATGGTGACCATGATCTGTGGCACCTAGATCTGGAAGAACACCTCAAACGGGTTGGCGCCATCGACGATTGCAGCTTCCACCGTTTCCTCCGGAATGCCGCGTAAAGCGGCTGAGAGGATGACCAAGGCAAAGCCAGTCTGAATCCAGATCAGCACCACCATGAGGAAGAAGTTGTTGTAGAAGGGAATGGTCAGCCATTGCTGCGGTTCGCCATAGGGCAGCTCGGCGCCAAAAAGCGTGAGCGTGGACCGCAGGGCCAGGACGGCGAGATAAAGACCGCCAACGGCAATAATGACGCGGCCGAGCTGGGCAAGTAGCCCACCTCGTTTGTAGCCCTGGAGGTAGGGCTTGATCACTAGATAGACGACGTAGGCAGAAAGCGCGGCAAAGCACACAAGGATGATTGCCGGCAAGATCTTGAGGAAGATGAAGCTGCCTCCACCGCCCTGGAACTGTAGCCAGACGGCGTTGAGAACGCCGATCTGGGCCTGATCTTCGGGCCGCGCCACATAGATCAGACGGAAGATCACAGCCGCGCCGACGAAAGAGATCGCCATCGGCATGAAGATGAGAGACTTGGCGATGTTGCCCCAGGACAGACGATCGGTCAGCTGGGCCGCCAAAAGCCCGAAGGCGGTGGCAAAGGCCGGCACAACAAGAAGCCAAAGGAAGTTGTTGCGCAGCGCTTCCCAGAACTTCGGCTCATCCATCATCTGCTGATAGTTGGCCAGTCCGACAAAGGCGCCGCCAAGATCGCGGTCCGTGAGGGAGAGACGAAGCGTTTCAACAACCGGGTAGGCCAGATAGAGCCCGAGTGCGAAAATCGCTGGAGCAAGGAACAGCCAGGGGCGCACCATGTTGGCTCGCGAGATATTGCGGCCCGCATGTTTGCCCGTCGCTGGGAAGATCACCTTATCAAGAATTTGATTGGAGAAGTAGAAGTAGGCAATGCACCCACCTACCCCCACGATAATGGTGACCAGACCTTGAATGGCCGGGTTCATGTCCCCCTCCCCGTTTTGCTTTGGTTCTTATGTGGGTTGCCCGACGGCAGAAAACCGCCGGGCAAACCGTGTCTTAGGCCAGGCGTGCTGGCTTATTGCAGCGCTTCCCAGGAAGCCTGAATTTCGGCGGCAACATCTTCAGCAGCATCGCCACCTGCATAGTCAACCATACCGGTCCAGAACGACCCGGCACCAACGCCGCCTGGCATCAGGTCCGACCCGTCAAAGCGGAAGGTCGTGGCCGACAGCAGAATGTCGTTCATCTTCGCAACTGTCGGGTCGACGAACACATCTGAGTTCACGCCGGTGTGCGGCGTGAGGAAGCCACCCTGCGCCATCCAGATTTCGTTCGCTAGCGGGGTCTGCATGAACTCGACCAGACCGTGCGCGGCCGGTGAATCGTTGGTGATGGCCCAAAGCGTGCCAGCGCCCAACACAGGAGCGCCGAGATCTTCACCTTCGTAAGCAGGGAAGTAGAAGAAGTCGGCATCTTCACCAACCACAATCCCATCGGGGAAGAAGGCCGGAATGAAGGATGCCTGGCGGTGCATGTAGCACTGAGGCGGGGAGTCAAACAGACCTTGAGGCGCATCGCGGAAGTCCGTGGACGCCACGGCGCCAGCACCACCAGCGACATAGTCATCGTTGCGGGCGAAGTAACCAAACTCTTCGATCGCCGCGATGATGCGCTCATCGTTGAAGGGAATCTCGTTGGTGACCCAGCCATCATAGACCTCCGGCGTCTGGGTGCGAAGAAGCATGTCTTCCACCCAGTCAGTTGCCGGCCACCCGGTCGCACCGCCTGAACCCAACCCGATGCACCATGGTGTTTCGCCATCGGCAACGATCTGGTCGGTCAGTTCTTTGAGCTCTTCCATGGTCTCCGGCACGTCGTAGCCGGCGTCCTCGAAGTTCTCTGGCGAGTACCAAACAAGCGACTTCACATCGACCTTGTAGAAGAAGCCATAAAGGTTGTCGGCACCGTTCTCGTCGGCATAGGTGCCCAGATCGACCCAGGATTGGCCAGCTGCATAGTTCTCACGAATCCAGTCACCGGTGCCGTCGGCCAAAGGCGTCAGGAAGCCGCGGCCGGCCATGTCGGAGGCAAGACCAGGCTGCGGGAAGACAGCGACGTTGGGTGCCGAACCGGCTTCCGCGTCAACCATGATCTGTTGCTCAAAGCTATCGGAGCCAACATAGCGCACGTCCGCGCCGGTGGCGGTCGCGAAATAGGCCAGAACGCTTTCAACAACGGCCTGGTCTGGACCAAGCCATGGACCGAAAACGGTGAGCTGCTCGCCTGAGAAGTCAGCCGATGCGGCAAACGCGTCATAGCTGCCCCAGTTAAAATCGCCGGAGCCTGGCGCAAATGTCAGGTCTTGGGATGATGCAGCCGAGGCGCCCATCACGGACAGGGCAACGCCTGCGAGAAGCAGTTTTTTCATGTGTCTCTCCCTTAGCGCCGGTTCTGAAGTCCGGCTTCGATATCGTCCCAATGCGGAGGTCTGAAAGCGCTTCCGCCTGAGTGACCCGACCATCACCGGACCATCCGGTGCCTGTCAAGCGATTTACTGTGAAACTTATCAAGGCCCTTGCCGGATTGGCGCGCGCAAAGTTTGGTAGTTTGAAACCGATTCAAAGTAGGTGCCGGAAGCGTTTCCGAGAATTGCTCAGGGTTTCCGGGGATTTGCGCCGCAAACATGATGACCCCATTGCATGCAAACCTAAGCAGCCTTAAGGGCGAACAGTGTCGCTGATGACATGGTGATGACGTGCCCTGCACGCGCATCAACCCTCACGCCCCACCCCTGCTGATGGATTGAATCGATGGTTTTCTCGCATCGCCGCGCCGATTTTACACCCGACTTTCTGTTCGCCACGGCCACATCGGCCTACCAGATCGAAGGCCACAGCTTTGGTGGTGCTGGCACCACGCAGTGGGACACATTTGCGGCAACGCCCGGCAATGTTGTGCGCGGCGAAAATGGCGGTGTCGCCTGCGATCATTTCCATCGCTGGGAGGAAGACCTTGATCTGGTGGCAGGCGCCAATCTGGACGGCTATCGCTTTTCCACCAGCTGGGCGCGCGTGATGCCGGATGGTGTCACCCCTAACCCGCAAGGACTGGATTACTACGACCGCCTAGTCGACGGCATGCTTGCCCGCGGCATCAAGCCGATGGCGACACTCTATCATTGGGAGCTACCAGTGCCGCTCGCTGACCAAGGCGGCTGGCGCAACCGCGACATCGCCGATCGGTTTGCTGACTTTGCAAGTTGTATCATGGGCCGCATTGGCGACCGGATGCACATGACAGCTCCGATCAACGAACCATGGTGCGTAGCGTGGCTGTCCCATTTCATGGGTCACCATGCTCCCGGCCTGCGCGATATCAGGGCGGCGGCACGGGCCATGCACCATGTGCTGCTGGCTCATGGCCGCGCGATACAAGCCATGCGGGCACTTGGCATGAGCGGCCTGGGCGCGGTGATGAACCATGAGTACGCCGAGCCGGCGGACGATAGCGTGCGTTCCAAGGAACTCGCCGAGCTTTACGACGGCATCTACAATCGCTGGTTTCTTGGCGGGATCTTCAACAAGGCTTATCCGCAGGATGTGCTCGCTCATTTGGAGCCCCATATGCCAGCCGGCTGGCAGGATGACTTTGACACAATCGCCCAGCCGCTCGACTGGGTGGGCATCAACTACTACACGCGCAAGCTGATCGGGGCGGACGGGTCAGACCAGTTTCCGTTCCTGGAGGAACGCGAGGGGCCGCTGGAGAAAACGGCCATGGAGTGGGAGATCTACCCAGATGGGCTGCTTCACTTCATCCGCCACACGGCCGGCTACACCGATCTTCCGATCTATGTGACGGAGAACGGTCTGGCGTCCTACGATGTACTCGACAATGGCGCGGTGCAGGATGACCAGCGCATACGCTATCTCGAGGCGCACCTTAGCCGGGTTAAACAGGCGTTGGCCGAGGGCATTGATGTGCGCGGCTACACGGTCTGGTCGTTGCTCGACAATTATGAATGGGCTCTTGGCTACGACAAGCGCTTTGGTCTGGTCCATGTGGACTTCCAGACGCTTGAGCGAACGGCAAAGGCGAGTTGGCACACGCTGAAAACGGCGCTCGCGCGCTAACTCGCCACATCGATGTTGAGCGGTTCCTGGTGAGCCCCTGGGACAGGTAGTTGCGGCGCTGGCTGGGAGGCCCACGCCGCACGCCATCAGCCCCCCCTCACGCCGGATCAGCTATACTACGTATATCGTGTACAACCTACAATTGCTTCCCTCGCTATATAACATCTTTTATTGCTTACTAAGCCGAATAACATTGTAATTCTACGTTGAATACATGTCACTTAATTAGTTTTTTACGATCAATACATCATCGTGCCGCCAACACATTCTTACTTGCAGATTTTTGTGCCGTTGGAGCCACTTACATGAAAATTCGATCGATCAGTTTTGTCATCATCGGTGCTTTGCTTGCAGTGGGTACAGTCTTCGCCGTCAGTGCCAATGTAACGCGTGAGCGCGTCGGAGAGGCACAACAGGTCTGGCTGTCGTATCGTGGCGACACAGCGGTCCAGGCTCAGGCGCTGGAAGGGCTGATCAGCAGCCTTGGCTTTGGCGGCGTCATTCATCACTTCAAGAACTATGTTCTACGCGGTGACGAACCGCGCATTGAGCGCATTCGCTATGCGCTGGGGACAGCCAAACAAGCAATTGCCGATTATCAGGCCACCCCGACCAACGCGACCGAAGACCAAGCCCTGGCTGATATTGAAGGTGTCATTCACGCCTATGCTGCGCAGATCGCGGTTGCGCGCCAGGCGGTGGCGCAGGGTTTGACTGCCGAAGAAGTCGATGCCCTCGTCGTCATCGACGATAACCCTGCCCTGGATGGTCTGGCCGTCCTGGATGACGCCGTGCGGCAAGTCACTGGTGGCAATGAAGGGGCCCCCACCAAAACGGTGTTGCTGGGTGAATTGCGCGCCTATCTGGGCTTTGGTGGCATGATCCATCAGTTCAAGAACTATGTCCTGCGCCAGGATGCGCCACGCATCGAGCGTGTTCAAAACGCCATCGATGCGGCGCAGGCAACGGTGACCAGCTATCAGGCATTGGCAAGAAGCCAGGAGGAGCATGCCGCTCTTCAGGATATTGCCTCTGTCATCGATGCCTATGAGACCAATTTGAACCTCGCGGTCCGGATGGCAGCGCAAGGCGCCACGGCTGCCGAGATCGACGGCGCAGTGCGCATTGACGACAACCCGGCAATTGTCGGCATGCAGACCTTGCTGACTGATATCAATGCGGAAAATGCCGCGAACTCCGGCTATCTGACCGAGGATCTTCAAACGGTGTCGGCTATCGCCACGATCGTGCTTGGCGTCGCCATACTCTCAACCCTTCTGTTGGCCGTGCTTGTCGGTTGGATCCTTCTTGGCCGCATTGCCAAGCCCATTGTGGGGCTGACGGGTGCCATGTCCAAGATTGCCGACGGCGAGCTTTCCACGGACGTCTCGACCTACATCGGCTCCAACGAGATCGGTGAAATGGCGCTTACGGTTGAGATCTTTCGGGAGAACTCTGAAGAGGTTCTGCGCCTGCAATCTGAACAGAAAGAGCAACACAAAAAGGTATCCGAGCGACGTGCCGACGACATGCGTGTGCTCGCTGATAGCTTTGAGCAGAGCGTCAAATCGGTGGTCCAAACCATTACCAGTGCCTCCAACGATATGGATACGACAGCCGGTAACATGCACGTGCTGACCACGCAGGCACACCAACAATCCTACAGCGTGGCGGCGGCGACTGAAAAGTCGCTTGCCAATGTGCAGTCGGCGGCGTCATCGGCAGATGAACTGGACAGCTCAATTGTCGAGATCGGCGGCCAGGTTGCCCGGTCAAGAGAGATTTCCCGCAAAGCCGTGAATGAGGCGGAGAGTGCACGCCAGACCATGACGCAGCTTTCCGAAGCCGCCCAACAGATCGGCTCGGTGGTCAAACTCATCAATGAAATGGCCGAGCAGACCAACCTTCTTGCCCTCAACGCGACCATTGAAGCAGCGCGCGCTGGGGAGGCTGGCAAAGGCTTCGCGGTGGTTGCCAGCGAGGTGAAGACGCTTGCAGGTCAGACCACAAAAGCGACCGATGAGATCGCGTCGCAGATCGCCCATCTTCAGCAAGCTTCGCAAAGCGCCGAACAGGAGATCAGCGGCGTCACCACAACGATTGAGATGTTAAGTGACGTTTCCAATGCCGTGGCAGCCGCCGTTGAAGAGCAATCGGCGGCGACCAGCAACATTGCCCAGAATGTGCAACAGGCAGCGACAGGTTCCAGTGATGTCGCAGAGGGCATCGAAGTGCTTGGCAATGCGGTCAATGAAGCGACCGGCGCAGCCGGTTCGCTGCAAGGGGCAGCTGACCTTCTTTCCGAACAATCGACTGAGCTTAACAGCCGGGTCGATGCGTTTCTGGAGCAGATTCGCGCGGCCTAAAGCGTCTTCCCCCAGAACATTCAGACGCTTTTCCCTCACGCGTGACCAGCGGCCTGCCGTTCCCCCGGCAGGCCGCTTACTTTTCAGCCTTGCGCGCCCGTACCGATCCCATGTCTGTGGCGCCGGTGAAGTCGCCGGCTCTAAATACAGCTAAGATCAGACCACCCGGCTAGGCAGGTTTTCTCCAGCAAAGAACGCGTCAAGATTGTCCGCTGCCAGCATGCCCATAGCCGTGCGAACCTCTTCGGTCGCCGATCCAATGTGCGGCAGAAGCGTGACATTGCGTAATCTGCGCAAGGCATCGGGCACCGACGGCTCATTCTCGAAAACATCCAGCCCTGCCCCGGCAATGCGGCCTTCGGCCAGAGCCTCAATCAGCGCGGCTTGGTCGACGCTGTCGCCGCGCGCCGTGTTCACCAGATAGGCAGAGGGTTTCATACCGGCGATGTGCTTGGCGGTTATCAAGGGGTTTGCACCGCCGCCTGGAACATGGATGGAAACGACATCGGCTTGCGACATAACCGCGTCGATGCTGCCTAGACGTTCAGCCTCAAAATCCAGGTCTTCAGCGGAAGAGCGGTTGTAGAACACGATCCTCATGCCGAACCCCATAGCTGCGCGCCGGGCGGTTGCCCGACCAATGCGGCCCATGCCGACGATCCCGAGCACCTTGTCTTGGATACCGGTGCCCAGATCATCCACGACCGAGAACCCAGCCCAACGACCCTCTCGCAACTTGGCCTCGGCAGCATAGGCGCCGCGGCTCGCGGCCAGGATCAGCATCATGGCGATGTCGGCGGTGGCGTCGGTCAGAACATCGGGTGTGTTCGACACGACGATGCCGACGTCCCGAGCAGTGTCGATGTCAATGTTGCTGTACCCAACGCCGACATTGGCAATCATGCGAACCCTGCGTCCATCGACGTTCAGACAGCTACTGTTCAATTGATCACTGACCGTTGGCACCAGCGCGTCATAGCTGCGCATAGCTGCTGCGAGGTCCGAAGCCGTCATGGGCCTATCGGAGGGATTGAGAACAACATCATAGTCACCGGCCAACCGGTCTTCGACCGGCCCGGTGAGTTTGCGGGTTACCAGAACCTTGGGCTTCGGCATTGCGTCGCCTCAGGTTCTGGCCGCTTCGAACTCGGCCCAGACTTTTTCAAGCACGGTGATGTCAAAGCCCGGCGCACGGGCCGGAGCCAGGACGATGGCCTCGTTTGCAACGACGGTTTCGATCGCCTGTTTAAGGTCTGGGATCACCGCGCTTGGGATCACCAACGCACCATGCCGGTCGGCATGGACAAGCTCATCCTGCGCGACCCTCATGCCCAAAATGTTGACCGGTGTGCCGATCTCAACGACATGCACAAAACCATGGCTCGGCCCGATCGATCCGGCCAGCACCGGGAAACCCTCGTCGATGACATCAAGATCGCGCATGACGCCATTGGTCACAGCGCCTGCCAGACCCAATCCCTTGTGAACGGCCACATGCACCTCGCCCCACCAGCCGGCGATACAGTTGGGATAATCGACATCCTCGATCACCGCAGCGGTCGGTCCATTGCCGGCTGCCATGGACCTGAAATAGTCCATCCTGCGCGCCCGGATCACATCGGGCGGTTCATTGGTCGGTGCAAGCCCGGCAATCTTTGCAGTTCGTGCGAAGCCGACAATTGGCGGATCGCCCGGTTTGGAGTGCTGCATGGTGCCGCGTGTGAAGCGGTTGAAGCCGCGCTTGCCGTCAACCACCTCGATTGCATTGCACACGGTCGGCGTGTCGACCGAGCGTAGCAAGGCCAGAAGGTCTTCAGGGATCAGTGTGTCAGCCATTGTTTCAGTACTTCATTCATCGCGTCTGGTTGTTCCAAGGTCGGCAGATGGCCGGCGCCTTCAATGATTGCGAGCTGTGATCCTGGGATGAGATCATGCATCAACTGGTGTCGCTCAACGGGGCAAAGCGCATCTTCAGCGCCACACAGGATTTGGGTGGGCACTGTGACGCTGCGCAGTGTTTCGCGTTGGTCCGGTCTGGATTGGATGGCCGCCGACTGATCGGCAAAAACGCTGGGACCAAGGCTTTCAGCCATGTCCATACACAGGTTCAGCAACTCATCCCGCTTCGGGCCCGGTGCCAAATAGTTGGGCTTCATCTCATCGCGCATGACCGTGCGCAGGCCTCCGCTCGCGACCTTGTCCACCTGTGCTTGGCGCATAACCGCCTTATCAGATGGATCGGCCAACGGGTTGGTGTCGATGAGCGCCAGCCTGGTGACCCGCTCGGGCGCCTGCCTGATGATCTCCATCGCCACGATGCCACCCATCGATAGGCCAGCGAGCGCAAAGCGTGGCGGCGCGATCGCAAGGATCGCAGCCGCCAACCCCGCCATGGTGTCGGCACCCGTCAGAGGAACCACCATGACCGCACGCTCTGAGGAAACTGCGGCGATCTGGGGCTCAAACAGACGGGCATCGCACATCATGCCAGGAAGAAATATCAGGGGCTCCTGCATCAGTTAAGCTGCATGGTCTTCCCAGCGGGATCGTCGGTGCGCCGTATGCGATACATGCTGGCTTCTCCGGTCATTGACGGGGTCAGTGAGCGGGAAAGGTCTTCAGGCACCAGACAGGTGTCGCCAGGGTTGAGCGTTGCCGATCCGCCATCCCATTGCAGGTTCCAATGACCGCGTACCGGGATAAGGACCTCCGGAACGTTGCAGGTGTAGCGTTCTTCGGAGATCGAACCACGCGTAAGGAAGTCCGCCTCAAAGCCTGGGCGATCACGCAGCTTGGCATCCGGGCCAATGACCTTGGCCGGCTGATGATCAGCAAGCGCCATCAAGTCCCAATAGCGAGCGACATAGTTCGGTACGACATCGACAGTCTTGGGCTCGCCGCGCTTGGCCAGTTCCTCTTCAGACATCAAAGGCATTGGTTGGACACCGGCGGGCAAGCTTTCACCTTTTTGGGTGTCGTAAAGAACCCCGTTCTCGCCCAGAACCAGCCCATGATCGGCTGCCTCTTCGACCACCTGAGGTGCCCACATCACACCACCGCCAGCATCATCGCCACCCAACAGCGCCATGATCATTCCGTAGTCGGTGCCGATGTTCTCAAAACCGCGGAAGATCCCCGTCGGAATGTTGAAGATATCGCCCTCTTCCAGCGTGACTTCGCCGGCATTGCCCCAGCGACCCCATAAGAAGCGCCAGCGGCCGTTAAGGACAAAGAATGCCTCGGCCGTGTTGTTATCATGCAGAGTGTTACGGCAGTTGGGCGGCTGGCCCGCCGCGCCGATGTTGAACCCGGGCGTTTCGCGGATATGGACATGCTGATCGGCACCTTCAGAAACCCCGCCGCCGATGATGGTGAAATTCTCCTTCTGGTCTGAACCAGGCGTATGCGTATCAATGAAGGCCGTCTTGCACGGTTTCAGATCACCATAACGGACAATGCGCGTTTCCATCTCTTGGGGGGTCATTCAGCCTCTCCTGTGTGCAGTATGATGTGTTTGAGAATTGCAATTTCGTCGAACAGCGTAAGCTCGCGGCGCAGACCTCGGGGTCCGAACTTCGCCTGCGCAAAGCCCGTGATGGTTGCCTCTGCGCGGTTGGCCGGCCGAACAGACCAGGCCCGTTATGCCTGCCTTGCAAGGACCATCGGATCGCGGCGCGCGGTGGTGAGAGCGGGTCTTCACGACCGTTGCGTTGATGAAGGCTTCATTGCCAACCAGCTTGCCGGCCAGAGAACGCAAGGGCAGATCGGCAGCATAGGTTTGCCATAGCGAAGCGACCGGCCGCTCTTCCCAGATCTCTTTGGTGACCCCAAGAATGTCGTCGGGCAGGCCCGTCCGTCGCGGATCGAAACCTTTCATCGCCCCGGCCATCCTTCCGGAACGCGTGCGCTCCCTCGAACAACGAGGGAACTTTCGATCTCCAGTCTGCCTGTTGGATGTCCGTTTCTATCGATTAGACCAGTCAGCATGGAGACTGTTGCGTCGACCATCGCATCAACAGGTTGGCGCAACGTCGTCAGGTCGTAGGTCTTCCAGGCGGCCATGGGCACGTCGTCGTAACCGACGACCGAAACGTCTTCGGGAACACGCAGACCAAGATCACAGCGCAGCGTCTCCAGGACGGCGAAAGCCATATGGTCGTTGCCGACGAAGATGGCGTCAGGGACTTCGGAGCCCTCATACAGCTGGCGGGTTGCATCGATGGCCATCGTGCGGCGGTAGTGGCTGTCGATAATGGAGAATGGTTCTATGCCGTATTCGGCAAGGCCCTCAACAAAGCCCTGTTGCCTATCGCGGCCGTTCAGAGACTTTCTCCAGCCAGCGATGTGGGCAATGCGCTTGTGACCACCGGCTGCCAGGAACCGGCCAGCAAGTCGTCCACCTAGGATGTTGGTGGAGGTAACCGCCGGCAGGGATGCGTCTTCTTGTGCGCGGTTGAACAGAACATACGGAATGCTGAGGTCTTGCAATCGCGTGGTGAGCTGGTTTGACATGCTCACGGACGCCAGAATGATGCCGTCGACCTGGTGGGCTAGAAGGTTGTCCACGACGCCATCGACCTCTTCGGCCATGTTGGCGGCAAAGAAGACCATGACTTGGTAGCCATGCTCGCTGTACCGTTCTGAAAGCTTTTGCAGGGCTTCGGGGTAGAACGGGTTCTTGAGGTAGGCGAGCACGATGCCAATGGTATAGGAGCGGCCCGTGTTCAAAGACCGCGCCAAGGTGTTTGGCAGATATCCAAGTTCGTGAGCGGCGTCCCGGACACGTTTGACCTTGTCTTCGGAGACGTAGGTGCCAGGCGTGAAGACGCGGCTGACGGTCGGCTGACTGACACCAGCACGTCGCGCTACGTCTGCAGCGGTGACCCGGGCGTCGCCAATCATCGGGTTACTCCGCCGCCACGCCGTAAGGAACGTTTGCACCGCCATACCGGCGCACGCGAACGTTGCACTGCTCGGCATGGCCGACAACGCCCTCCAGCATGCACAGACGCGAGCCATAGGATCCGATCAAAGCCGCGGCCTCATCAGTGGTTATCTTCTGGTAGCTGTGGGTTTTGAGGAACTTGCCGACCCAAAGTCCGCCGGTGTAGCGACCAGCTTTCTTTGTCGGCAGGGTGTGGTTGGTTCCAATGACCTTGTCACCATTGGCCACATTGGTGCGCGGCCCCAGGAACAGCGCACCATAGCTGTGCATGTTTTCCAGATACCAATCATCACGGTCGGTCATTACCTGGACGTGCTCGTAGGCCATGTCGTTGGCGACCTGGAGCATGTCCTCATGCGTGTCGCAGAGGATCATATCGCCATAGTCTGCCCAGCTGGCGGCCGCCGTTTCTCTGGTCGGTAGCAAGGCCAGCAACCGGTCGATCTCTTGCATTGTTGCATCGGCGAGCTTTCGCGACGTCGTGATCATGCAGGCCGGTGAGTTGTACCCGTGTTCGGCCTGTCCCAAGAGGTCGGTGGCACACAGTTCAGCATCGACAGTATCGTCCGCGATGACCATCGTTTCGGTCGGGCCAGCAAAAAGATCGATGCCCACACGGCCGTATAGTTGGCGTTTGGCTTCAGCAACAAAGGCGTTGCCGGGTCCGACGAGCATGTGGACCGGCTCGATGCTTTCGGTCCCAAGCGCCATCGCCCCGACGGCTTGAATCCCACCCATCACGTAGATTTCATGGGCTCCGCCCAGGTGCATCGCAGCAACGATGGCCGGATGCGGTGCCCCGTCGACCGGTGGGGCGGAGGCAGCAATACGCGGGACGCCCGCAACCGATGCTGTCAGGACCGACATGTGGGCGCTCGCGACCATTGGAAACTTGCCGCCGGGCACATAACAACCCACCGATTGGACCGGGATGTTTCTGTGACCAAGGATCACGCCTGGCAGCGTCGCGACCTCGACATCGGTCATGCTGGCGCGTTGCGCCTCGGCAAAACGGCGAATCTGGTCCTGCGCGAACCTAATGTCTTCCATGTCGCGCGCCGAGACCTTCTGCACGGCGGCCTCAATTTCGGACGATGTAAGGCGGAACTGCTCGGGCGCGTAATTGTCGAACTTATGACTAAGCTCACGAACCGCCGCATCACCGCGTTTCTCAATATCCGCCAACGTGGCCTCAACGACGCTGCGTACCTGAGCGTCTTCTTCGGCTTTTTCAGCTTCTGGTTTCGACTTCTTGAGATACTCGATTGGCATGCTAGCGGTTCCTGATGCGATTGCCGGTCTCGGGGTCGAAGAGATAAAGATGGTCGGAATTCAATGAGATGCTGACCATGTCATCCTGGTCCTTGCGCAGGTGCCGGTCACCCTTGGCGATGACGCGTTGCTGACCCCATTGAACGGTCAGAAGAGTTGCCTCGCCAGTGTTCTCAAAGGCATAGATGCGCACATCGATTTCCGCCTCGCCTGGTTCGAAGACCCGCATGTCATCGGGGCGCACACCAAGGACCACCTTGTCACGGTCACCGGCGTCCACCGGCACCAGGCGGGTCCCACCAGTCGTGACAAACATGCCGTCTTGAACGGAACCGTTGATGAGGTTCATGGCGGGTGAGCCGATGAAGCCGGCAACGAACAGGTTAGCCGGATCGTTATAGATCTCGTCCGGTGTGCCCAACTGCTGGATGACACCGTCCTTCATGACCGCGACGCGGTCAGCCAGTGTCATGGCCTCAATCTGATCATGCGTGACATAGACGGTTGTAATCCGCAGCTCCCGGCTCAAATGCTTGAGCTCCGCACGCATTGTGACACGCAGCTTAGCATCCAAGTTCGACAGCGGCGCGTCCAACAAGAAGACCTTGGGTGTGCGCACGATGGCACGGGCCAAGGCAACGCGCTGGCGCTGGCCGCCTGACAGTTCCTTTGGTTTGCGGTCCAAAAAGGGGGGCAGTTCCACCTGCGCGGCAGCGTTTTCAACGCGCGGTCGGACCTCCTCGGGCGGCGTGCCACGAACCTTCAAGGGATAGGCAATGTTCTCCAAGATGCTCATGTGCGGGTAGAGGCCGTAGTTCTGGAACACCATGGCCACGTCTCGGTCTTTGGGCAGATCGTCATTGACCTTTCGGTCGCCGATCCAAATCTCGCCGTCGGTCGGCTCCTCCAACCCAGCGATCATCCGCATTGTCGTCGTCTTGCCGCACCCGGATGGTCCAAGCAGCACGAGGAATTCGTGATCGTGGATTTCCAGCGATTGGTTGTTGACGCCAACAAATTCGCCCCACCTTTTGGTCAGATTTCTAAGGGTGACATCGGCCATCAGCGCACCGCTCCCATTGTCATGCCTTGAACGAAGTATTTTCGGATCAAGAGAGCCAGAACGAACATGGGCACCATGATGATGATGCCTGCCGCGCTGAGCAGGTTCCAAAGATCGCCCTCTTCGGCCCGGAACAGGGCCAGACCGATGGGCAGTGTCACTGCGTCCCGATTTGTCAGGATCAGTGCGAAGAGAAATTCATTCCAGGCGATGATGAAGCAGAAGATGCCAGCGGTCAGAAGACCTGGAGCAGCCATCGGAAGCACGATGTTGCGGATGACCTGAAGGCGCGACGAACCATCCACCATCGCTGCCTCTTCGGTGTCGAGCGGGATACCGTCGATGAACCCTTTGATCATCCAGATGGCAAAAGGCATCACGATTGCGAGGTTCACCAAGATCAGACCCAGCCGAGTGTCCAGCAAACCGATGTCCCGGAACATCACGAAGAAGGGCAGGATAATGACAACCGCAGGAACGAACTGCGTGGCCAGGATGACGACCAGCATCGCAGTCTCGCCCTTCAGCCGAAAGCGGCTGAACGAGTAGGCCGCCATCGTTGCAATCGGGATCGCAAACAGAACCGTTACGAACGCCACGATCGACGAGTTGATGAGCTTGTCCCCCAGGTCGTAGGGCGAGCGGAAGACCTCGGCAAAGTTCGCCAATGTCGGTGTGAAGAAGAGCTTCAGCTGGAAGACGTCGATATGGTTTTTGAACGCCGCCATGAAGATCCAAAGGATCGGGATCAGCATGATGAATGTTGCCAGCAGAATCAGCGCCAGCTGGACGGCTTTGACGGCCTGTTTTCTTTGAAGTCCGGGCATCTCACTGCCCCCTCCGGAAAACGTGCTTGGCATAGGCGTAGGTGAGAAAAATCATGGGTATGACCATCAGCCAGGCGACCGAAGAGGCGTAGCCGATCTGTCCGTACTTCATGCCGTTGACGTAGATGTAGTGGGACAGCGTTTGTGTCGCGGTGCCAGGACCACCGTTCGTCAGCATGAAGATCTGATCGAAGGTTTTGAGGCTGAAGATCGACTTGAGGATGATGACCACGGCCAGCACCGGAGCAAGCTGTGGCAGCGTCACATCTCGAAACACACGCCAACCGCCGGCACCATCAACCTGCGCCGCCTCAATGGTCTCTTGAGGTATGCCAGCAAGTCCACCGATGAGCACAAGCGTTAGGAATGGGATCCACCCCCAAACATCGGCCATGACGCAAACCGCGAATGCGAGGATGGGATCGGCCAACCAGCTCACATCGGCCAATGGCGGGATCATGACTCCAAAGAAGGCATCGAACAGGCCGAACTCAGGATTGAACATGAAACGAAAGCTGACGCCGATGAGTGCCGGGCTCATTGCAAAGGGCAAAATGAGGAGCGTTTGAACGCCGGACCGCAACCGTCCACCAGGTGCCAAGAGCAAGGCGAGACCAAGAGCCAAAAGTGTGGTCAGTCCGACCGTGAGCACCGTGTAGATGGCTGTCACTTGAACCGAGTTCCAAAAGGCCGGCTCGTAAAGGAATGCCCAGGTGTAGTTTTCCCAGAACAGATATTGCTCCAGCGATCCGGGCCGGTTCAGCCGCCCTACGGTGAAGGAAAGCCGCAGGCTTTCGTACAGCGGCCACAGCGCCGTCGCGCCGACGACCAAAACTGCCGGGAGAATGAGCAGGTATTTCAGTGTGTTATCGCGCATGAGGTTCGTCCCGATTGAACCCGAGGACCCCTCCCGCCAGACGGCGGGAGAGGAGGGGAGACTCCGGCTCTATGTTGGGAGGAGCCGGAAGCGGGTTCTTCAGTTTACTCGATGCGACCGGCGCGGCGCAGGACGCGGTTGGCCTGTTCAGCAGCATCCAGCATTAGCTGGCGCGTGTCACCGCCGGCTGCAGCCTCGGCGATCGCCGCCGACAACAGATCACCGACTTCCGACCATTCGGGGATCTGGGGCATGATGTCGGACTGACGCAGGGACTCCCAAGCGGCAAGCTGAATGCCGTTGTTGGCCTCGTTTACATCGTCATCCGTCAAGGAGCTGATGTGCGTCACCACGTTGTTGACGATGCGTTCGCCGGCAACGTCACGCTCAATGGCGTTGGCGCGGTCCATGTCAGGGTTGGAGAGCCACTTCATGAACTCCCAAGCCGCACCTTCGTTTTCCGAGTACTGGGAGATCGCGAACGGCATGGAGATCGCATAGGTGCGCGTTGTGCCTGCATAGGAGGGCATGCCAACGAAGCCGACCTGGTCTTCGGTGAGCGTCGATGTTTCCGGATTGAGGAAGGCCGAGTAGAACCACCACCAACCAGGGATCATGGCCGAGTTGCCCTGCATGAAGGACTGGCGTGCATCCTGCTCAACAAAGGCCACCGAGTTGGGGTTAGCGGCGCCATCTTCGGTGAGCAACGCGATGTAGTCTTCAGTTGCCTGAAGGGCGGCCTCGGACGTCCAACCTGCGGTACCGTCGTCGTTGAACACATCCTCGCCGGCACCCCATAGGAAGTTCAGCCAGATGAACAGAGCCTGACGGTTCCCGTCATTGTTGTAGTAGAGCGCAATTGGCGAACCGCCATCATGCTCCCAGCCGTCGGCCATGGCCGCAACCTCTTCCCAGCTTGTGGGGGGCTCGGGGATCAAATCCTTGCGATAGAAGAGGATTTGGGGATGAGCGCGAAGCGGAAAACCGAGTGTCTGGCCTTCAAACTGCGCCGAACGCGCAAAGGCTTCGGGATAGCGATCCATGGAGATGCCATCGCGCTCCATCAGGTCGTCGATTGGGCGCAGCCAATAGGCGTTGGGTGGCCCCCAGCTGTCGAGATAGTTGACGACGTCAAAAGTTCCGTTGGCGGCAACGCCCTCGGCATTGATGCGCTCCTGCAGCGAGCCAAAGGGAATGAAGGTCCATTCCACGTCAATGCCGGTTAGATCGGTAAACTCTTGGTCGCGGAGCATGAGCCCATCAAACTGCGGCGTAACCACAGAAAGCACGTTCAGTGTCGTGCCAGCGTAAGGCTGGCCGTCCTGCAGGTTGTAGGTCAGGTCGGCTGCTGCTGCCGAGAGCGTCGTGACCATCAATGATGCGGCGGCCAATCCGACCGTTGTTGGAGTCCGTTTGCTCATTGGTTCCTCCCGTTTTTTCGCAAATGGTGCGCCACCATAGGGAGTCATGAATGCGTATTCAAGACATTTCTGAATACGCATTCAGAAGCATGTTCTTGTCACCATGCTTCCTGCCTCCACATGCGGCCATACGAAAAGAACGCGGGGCATTGAGCGCCATAGCTGGTGAAAGATGGCCTGACATGCTCGCGAGCGCCGTCCTGCGTGGCCACCTGCTGGTGGAAGAATCCGTCCCTGGATCGCACTCGGGCCAACGCCTGAACGATGCGCCCAGCGGTACAATGGCCGGTGTGGCGCCTCGTCTGATCAAGCTGTCGATGTGGCAGCCCTAAAGGACTGAAAAGTCAAGCACACAAGCCGAGAAGTAGCGAGCTGGCGCGTATCTGCGCCCTTCACCATCGACCTGTCGGAAGTCAGTTCAAAAACATCGCGCGAAATACCGGCCAGGGAGCAAGGCCACTCAATCTGACCGATCGGTCAAAAAGCGGTAAATCAGCATCTTCTCATAGGTTACGCCCAGGACGCGCACGTTCGTACCCACTTCGACGATGCGAGAGCGTTCAGCTTCTTCCCAGACCGACAGCGCAAAGCCCTCTTTTTGGGGGAAGCG
>JBHJIX010000084.1:0-22775 GCA_050043025.1 Cohaesibacteraceae bacterium | reverse complement strand
AGACCGCCACCGTTTTGATACCCATTGCCCGAGCCGACTTGATCACGCGGCAGGCAATTTCGCCGCGATTGGCAATGAGGATGGCATTGAACACTGGCTGGCCCCCTGACACTGTAGCGCCACCTCCTTAGGGCAGCGTTTTTCGCGCTGCAACTTGATCGAAAGGCGTGGTCTTGGCCACCCAACCCGCATCCGAGCCATCAAGCACGCAAGAAAGCATTAGCACGGCCACTCCTGCTCGATGGAAGCTGCTTGATCAGGCGCGCGGCGCAGCGCTGATCGCCATGATCATCTATCACGCAGAGTGGAACGCGGTGAATATCGGCCTTGTCGGCTGGACGATTGCACGCAATCTCGCCTTGCAGGTCAGCGCCCGCTATATCGCCGGCACCTATCTGGAGATCAGCGGCATTGCCATTGCACAGGCGGCCGCCCGCATCAACGAACCGCTTAATGCCTCCCGGCGCTATTGGCGACGTCTAACCTTGGTCGCTGCAGCGGCCCTCCTAGTCGCCGGAGCCACCTTCATCGCCATCCCCAATGCCCCGATCTACTTCGGCATTCTCCATCAGATCGTTTTTACCGGGCTGGTTCTAGCAGCGCTTGCGCATGCCCATGCCTTTTTGGCCATTGCCTTAGGCGCTCTGGTGTTGATCGGCGACAGCCTACTTGCCGTTCCCGCCCTCAATCATCCAAGCACCATTTGGCTGGGCTTGGGCACGCGCGCGCCCATCACCGCGGATTGGGTGCCCGTTTTCCCATGGCTGGCCGCCGGTCTCATCGGATTCGGAGTGGGCAAGGCCTATCTGACGCCCTGGCTGTCAAAGCGCCCACCGCAAGAGCGCACCAGCGGTCTCCTTGGATGGATGGGGCACCACAGCCTAGCCATCTACCTCATTCACCAGCCCATTCTTTTCGGGCTGATCATGGCGTACAACGCAGTCGCCAACTGAGGTTGCCTATAACGGTATATTATCGTGTTTTTTCCAAGGGATATCGACGATTTTTTCACGTAAAAGTTTAAATCCACGCGCCACCCGTCGCCTGGTTGAATGGGGCAAGATCACATCGTCGATGAAACCGCGCTCGGCTGCCGCGAAAGGATTGGCAAACCGTGCCTCATAGTCAGCGATACGGTCCGCCACCTTGTCGGCGTCATCCAGCTCGTGACGGTAGATGATCTCTGCCGCGCCTTTTGATCCCATTACAGCAATCTCAGCGTTGGGCCAGGCATAAGTAATGTCGCCTCCAATGTGCTTGGAGGACATCACAACATAGGCGCCACCATAGCTCTTGCGCGTGATGACGGTGATTTTGGGCACGGTCGCCTCGGCATAAGCATAAAGCAGCTTCGCGCCATGCTTGATCAGCCCTCCATACTCCTGCGCGGTACCGGGCAGGAACCCAGGCACATCAACAAACGTGAGAAGCGGAATGTTGAAGCAATCACAAAAGCGTACAAAACGCGCCGCCTTGCGGCTTGCATCGGAGTCCAACACACCGGCCAGCACCATTGGCTGGTTGGCAATCACACCGACCGGTGAACCCTCGATGCGACCAAACCCGGTGATGATGTTGCCGGCAAAACTCTCCTGAAGCTCGAAGAAGTCGCCATCATCGAGAACCTTGAGCACCAGTTCCTTCATGTCATAGGGCTGATTGGGGTTAGCCGGTACAAGGGTGTCCAGGCTGTCGTCCTGATCGTTCACCGGATCGTAACAAACGACTTCCGGCAGCTCGGACGTGTTGGAAAGCGGCAGGAAGTCCATCAGCCGGCGCATTTCCAGAAGTGCGTCCATGTCATTGTCGAACGCGCCATCGGCGATCGACGATTTGGACGTGTGGACCTTGGCACCTCCCAGTTCATCGGCCGTAACCGTTTCATTTGTCACGGTTTTCACAACATCCGGACCGGTGACGAACATGTAGCTTGTATCGCGCACCATGAAGATGAAGTCTGTCATCGCCGGCGAGTAGTCATCGCCGCCCGCACACGGCCCCATGATCACCGAGATCTGGGGGATCACGCCGGATGCGCGAACATTGCGATGAAACACATCGCCATAGCCAGCAAGCGCTGCAACGCCCTCCTGGATGCGGGCACCACCAGCATCGAACAGGCCAATGACAGGCGCGCGGTTGCGAAGCGCCATGTCCTGGATCTTGGTAATCTTCTCCGAATGTGCCTGTGAAAGCGAGCCGCCCAGGACCGTAAAGTCCTTGGCAAAGACGTAGACCACCCGACCATTGATGGTGCCCCAGCCGGTAACCACGCCATCGCCAGGGTACTTTGTCTCATCCATACCGAAATCAACGCAGCGGTGCTGGACGAACATGTCGTACTCTTCAAAGGACCCCTCATCGAGGAGAACCGAAAGCCGCTCGCGTGCGGTAAGCTTGCCCTTCTTGTGCTGCGCTTCGATGCGCCGCGTGCCACCGCCAAGGCGCGCCGCATCACGCCGCTTTTCCAGTTCTGCAAGCACATCCATGACAGGTTCACTCCGCTGCAACGCAATCCGCCTCATCGCTTAACAGCGGTGGCGCGCCTGTCCAGCCATCCGAACGGCCAAGCAGTCTGTGGAACGGATTAGGCGCGGGTAACAGAAAGCACCCTTGCCGCGGCTTCAAAATCGCGCCAGCGCAATGCCCGAAGACCAGCCGCTTCGCGATCCTCGCCCCATTGCTGGCGGTTCCAGTCTTCGTCAACATGCGCCGCCTGCCAGATGGCCTTGGCGCGTCCGCCATCTTCACCAGGCTCGGTAAGCGCCAGCGCGAGAACTGCCGATCCGGTGAGCGTTGTTGCCATGTTGAGCGCTGTCAGGGTCTCCGCGTCCAAGGCTCGTTTGTCAGCCAACACGCGCAACGCTGCGAGCAGCTCAGGCTCCTGCTCCACATGCATCACGCTTTCGGCGAGCAAAAGAGCAATGCCGTGGTGAGTTTTTAGCCGGTCAAGATAGGGATCCCAAACGGTGCGCTGACGCTCCGCAAGACCATTTGGAAGCGATGCGCGATAGCAGACCAGATCGGAATTGGCATAGGACACCACCTCATCCAGTAGCGCGTCACGCTGCTCTTCGGCGCGATCGATCGCTACATTGATCAACCGCGTCATCGGTAAGGTCGAAGGGTCCAGCCGATCCTCCACAGCCTCCCACTCGGCTTTCAGCTCCTGCGCCAGCGCTTCATGGCATGTCGCGAGCAGCTTGCGCGCCGGCGTGCGGGCTGGCCGACCGTCAAGGAGGACCTGTAGCGAGACGCCGTCTCGCTTTAGGCTCACTTCGGACCAGAAACGTTTCGGCAAATCGGAACGCATCGAACGCTGTGCGGCTTCCATGGGATCAAGGCCTGAGCTTTCAAAAACCGCATCGAAGGGTGAACTCTTATTGCCCATCACCGCCCCTTCCACCCTCGCGCTGTTCGTCGTCGCCAGCCAGCGAGCCCATCGCCTTCTTTTCTTGCAAGGCGATCAGCCGCTCAAGATTGCCATTGAGAACACGCAGTTCGTCGGTCAGTGCCACAAGGTCCGGACTACTATCAGGCCCCTTCCGCCCGGGACCAACGACGCCAAGCGCATGCAGACCACGTCGTCCGGCCCAGACGGCAAGTGCCATCAGCGCAATGAGAATCCCAAGGGCGCCCCACAGGATGAGTTCACTGCCCATCACCCGCGCCGACCGCCTCCTGCCGTTGGGTTCTCATCCCATTCATCGTCCGCTCCATCCAAGCCATCGGTGGAAAGGCCAAGCAAGTTCCAGCTCTGCTGCATATGCTGTGGCAAGGGCGCGGTGACGTCGACCGAACCGCCCTTTGGATGCGGAATGACCAGACGCCGTGCATGCAAATGAAGCCGGTTCTGAATGCCGCCGGGCAGTTCCCAGTTCTCGACATCAAAATAGAGCGGATCGCCAATGATAGGATGACCGATATGGTTGCAGTGCGCGCGTAACTGATGCGTACGGCCCGTTACTGGCCGCAGCGTCACCCAGGTAAGTCCGCGACCGGCCGGTTCCAGGACGTTGTAGAGCGTGAGCGCATGGTCCGCTCCATCATCACCATGGCGTGCAACGCGCATGCGTTCGCGTTTATTCTGCGGGGCATCATCGTCACCTTTGGCCAGATAACTGGAGATGCGCCCTTGGCGCGGTTTCGGCACACCACGCACCAGGGCCCAATAGATTTTCCTGGTCGCGCGCGAGCGAAACGCAGCGGCGAGAGATGAAGCTGCGCCCTTGGTCTTCGCTACGATCAAGACGCCGGATGTATCCTTGTCGAGCCTATGAACCAAGCGTGGTTTTCGGCCCTGCCGGTCCCGCAACGCTTCCAGCATGCCATCAACATGCCTAGAGAGTCCGGAGCCGCCCTGAACGGCCAACCCAGATGGTTTGTTGAGGACCATCACCATATCGTCCTCAAATAAGGTCATGGCTTTCAGGTCCGCGCCATCGCCTGTCTTGGGTGCCGCGTTTGGCGCGCGTGGAACACTCGCATCTTCGCCTAAAGGCGGCACGCGTATCGCTTGCCCGGCTTCCAGCCGGGCGTTGGATTTTGCCCGCCCGCCATCGACACGGATTGAGCCTTTGCGCAGGAGCTTGTTCAAAGCACCGAAGGCAAGCCCCGGATAATGTTCCTTGAACCAACGGTCGAGGCGCATGCCATCTTCGTCCACGGCGACCTCCCGCAATTGAACGCCGCTCATGCCCAAACCCCGCGGGCCATGGCCAATCCGGCCAGCAGGGCTGCAATCGCCAAGACAACACTCAATCCCACATAGGCAAGCGATGCGGTCTGCGCGCCGGCTTGCCAGAGGCGCACCGCATCAAGCGAAAATGCCGAAAAGGTTGTGAACCCGCCAAGCAGTCCAGTTGTGAGTGCCAGCTTGGCGGCGTCATGGCCTTCCATGTCGAGGAACGGGCCCAGGCCACCACCCCGCTGTATCAGCCAGCCTGCTGCGACACCCATGGCAAAAGAGCCAACGATGTTCGCGATCAGCACGCCATAGGGAAAGGATGGGCCCAGGCCCGTCTCTGCTGCGCGCACCAGCGCATAGCGGGCAACGGCTCCAATGCCGCCGCCGACAAACACCAACCCAACAGCTGTCCAGCCCATTGCCTTAGTCTGATCCTTCTTGGCTTCGCTAAGCGTCTGCCAGTACCGCAATCGCTTGGCAATGTCCCGCTCATATCCTCGCTGCGGCGGATCATTGAAGGTCTGACGCCCAAGTTCCTCTGGGAAATAGTCTTGGCCTGAGAAAGCCTCTGGCGTGTCGTGGTCGTAAATATAGCCGGCCCCGCGCCCGATCTCTTTCATCAGCTTGGTCGGAGCGTTCAGAATGATGTCGGGCGGCGCAAGCGAGCCACCTTCTTTGGCCACACTGCGCGCGGCCTTATAGGCGGTGTAGACGGCGTTGGACTTCGGCGCTGTGGCGACATGCACAACCGCCTGGGCAATGGCCAGTTCGCCTTCCGGACTTCCAAGCACATGATAAGCCTCGCGCGCTGCCAGCGCGATCTGAAGAGCCTGCGGATCAGCCATGCCGATATCTTCGCTCGCCATACGAATGATCCGCCGTGCGAGGAAAAGAGGGGCCTCTCCGCCCTCCAGCATGCGTGCAAACCAATAAAGCGCCGCGTCGGGATCGGATCCACGCACGGCCTTATGGAGTGCTGAAATGAGGTCGTAGTGCCCGTCACGGTCCTTGTCATAACGCGCAAGCGCAGCACCCAACCGATCCGCAATCGCAGCCAGGGTGTAATGCGCTGGGTCGTCCCCCTGCCCTATGGTGACCAGCTCCGTCAGCGTGATGGCGCGCCGCCCATCTCCATCGGCGCGATCTGCAATCAGGCCCCGAGCGTCATCCTCGACAAGGTCGGCTCGCTCCAACGCGTCGAGTGCGCGAGATACCAGCACCTTCAGCGCTTCTTGCCCCAATGGCTTTAGAACCAGCACATCGCAGCGAGACAGCAGTGCCGGATTGAGCTCAAAGGATGGATTTTCTGTTGTGGCGCCAATCAGCGTGATCGTTCCATCTTCCATGACGGGCAGAAAGCTATCGAGCTGTGCCTTGTTGAAGCGATGGATCTCATCGACAAACAGAACGGTTGGTGTTCCGTTCAATCGGGCAAGGTGTGCGGCTTCAAAGGCGGCCTTCAGATCTTTCACACCGCTGGTAAGCGCCGAGAGCGCCACAAACCGTGCCGGCTGGTCGCTGTCTGAGGCAATGAGACGCGCCAGCGTGGTCTTGCCCGTGCCCGGTGGGCCCCAAAGGATAAGCGATGGCAGGGTGCCGGTTTCTGCACGGCCAGCAAGCAACCGTGTCAACCGTCCATCCGGCCCCAGAAGATGATCTTGACCGACGACCTGATCGAGGCTCTTGGGCCGCAGGCGATCGGCAAGGGGAGCTTGAACGGCCGTCTGGTTGTGCGCGTCCTGCCCTTCACCTCCATCAACGGCAAAAAGGTCTGGCATCGTCCGTTCTAGATCCGCAGGAAGGCAGACCGTATGCGGCCACCGCGCTCAAACACGATCTGCCACCCGCGTGAGCGGTTGGCGGCCATGCTCTCCAGCGACTGGGTGGTATCGACTCGCTGATCGTTGACCTGCATGACAATGTCCTGCTCACGAAAACCGACCTGATCAGCTATGGACCCGCGCTCAACCGATACGATCATGACGCCAGTGTTCTGATCGAAGCCAAACTCCTGGGCGACCGCCGGCGATAAATTCAGCACCTCCACGCCGGAGAAGGGCGAGCGCCCACCAATGCGCCGCAAGTCCCGTGGCACCGTCTCTGGCGGACCAACAAGCGCGACCTCTAGGTTACGTCGCTGGCCACCACGCAGAACGCGAACATTGGTCGACCCGCCAATACCCTTGATCGCAAACCGGTAAGCGAAGGCATCCGGGTCGTCGACTCGCGTACCATCAATGGCGACCACAACATCGCCTCGCCGCATGCCCGCTCGATCCGCCGGCCCACCAGAAACGATGTCGGCAATCAGAACGCCACGTGGCCTGGTCATGCCGAGGCCCTGTGCAATCGACTGTGTCACCGCCAGGACCTCTGCACCCAGATAAGGCCGTGCCACGAAAGAGGCACCGCTGACGTCTTCGGCCAGCACGACGTTGACCATCTCGGTTGGGATGGCAAAGCCAATCCCGTTCGAACCGCCAGAGCGCGAAAAGATCGCCGTGTTGATGCCCACCAGCCGGCCGGAAAGATCAACCAGGGCACCACCGGAGTTGCCCGGATTGATGGCGGCATCCGTCTGAATGAAGAACTGGAAGTCCGTCACGCCAACTTGCGTGCGGGCAAGCGCTGATACGATACCCTGGGTCACCGTCTGACCGACACCGAATGGGTTGCCGATGGCCAGCACGACATCACCGACCTCCAAGGCTTCCGACACGCCAATAGAACGCGAGGGCAAGGCGCCAGCAAGGTCGCGGACCTGAAGAATGGCAAGGTCGGTGCGCTCATCGCGGATTAGGATATCGGCGGCAAACTCACGCCGGTCCGAGAGGGCGATCCGCACATCCGTTGCCTGATCGATCACATGGTTGTTGGTGACGATGAGCCCGCTAGGGTCAACAATGACGCCCGAACCAAGAGACGACGCCATGCGTTCTCGCGGTCGTTGGCGCATCTGATCGCCAAAGAAACGCCGGAAGAACGGGTCCATGCGCGCAAACGGATCGCGCACCTGTTCCATGCGGGTGGCGAACACATTGACCACTGCTGGCGCCGCCAACCGAACCACGGGTGAGAAGGACAGCTGGACCTGCTCAAGGCTTTGGGGCGCCTCGCGCACCGCCTGGCCGGCCGGGTCATTGTTGTCGTTCAACTCATCGAGAAGAAGCGGCGCATTGTTGATGAAAAGGTCAAGGAACCGGTTGGCCAAATCGTCTTGCGCTTGGCTTGCCGCCTGCCCTGCCATGCCAAACGCCATGGACAGGAAGAGCCCAACCACCATCGTCAGGGTGCGCTGACCCATGATGTACCGCCTTCTGCTTGCTTTCGATGCCCTCATGCCGACGCTAGCCAAAAAGAAGGGCGGCTCCAAGGCCGCCCTTTCATCGTTTCTGACTTTGGCGGGGATACCCGCCACTGATTGACCTTAAGCCGCGACAGTCTCTTCGACGTCTTCAGCCTCAACCCGTGCGCGGTCTTCAGCGCCTTTGGCCTCAACATCGCGATCAACCAGCTCGATCAAGCCGATCGGTGCGTTGTCGCCATAGCGGAAACCAGCCTTCAGCACGCGGGTGTAACCACCAGGACGATCCGTGTAACGCTCGCCCAGAACGCCGAACAGCTTGCGAACGGCAGCCTCATCGCGAACCTGCGACATCGCCTGACGACGCGCATGGAGATCACCGCGTTTGGCAAGCGTAATCAGCTTATCCATGATCGGCTTCATCTCCTTGGCCTTCGGCAAGGTGGTTTTGATCTGCTCGTGTGTGATCAGCGAAGCCGCCATATTGGCGAACATCGCTTTGCGATGGCTTGATGTGCGGTTGAGCTTGCGGCCTGACTTACCGTGGCGCATGGCCCTTCTCCTTCTCTAACCAAGGTCCTTAGACCTGGTGTTCCTCATAGCGCTTAGAAAGCTCGTCGATGTTCTCCGGCGGCCAGTTGGGCACGTCCATGCCCAGATGCAGACCCATGGAGGCGAGCACTTCCTTGATTTCGTTCAGCGACTTGCGGCCGAAGTTCGGGGTGCGCAGCATCTCCGCTTCGGTCTTCTGGATCAGATCGCCAATGTAAACGATGTTGTCGTTCTTCAGGCAGTTGGCCGAACGCACCGACAGTTCCAACTCGTCGACTTTCTTCAGAAGCTCCGGCGAGAACGGGAAGTCCGGCAGCTCTTCTTCCAGCTGCTCTTTTTCAGGCTCTTCAAAGTTGACGAAGATCTGCAGCTGATCCTGAAGGATGCGCGCAGCGAACGCGATTGCGTCCTCAGCCGTCACAGCACCGTTGGTCTCAATGTCCAGCGTCAGCTTGTCATAGTCGAGGATTTGGCCTTCACGAGTGTTTTCCACCTTGTAGGCGACCCGCTTGACCGGCGAGAACAGCGCATCGACCGGAATCAGGCCAATCGGCGCATCGTCAGGACGGTTGCGCTCAGCTTCAACATAGCCGTTGCCGGTGTTGACGGTGAACTCGATACGAACTTCCGAATCCTCGTCCAGCGTGCACAGCACGTGGTCGGGATTGAGGATTTCAACATCGCCGACGGTCTGGATGTCACCAGCGGTCACGATGCCAGGGCCCTGCTTGCGCACAACCATGCGCTTTGGTCCCTCGCCTTCCATGCGAAGAGCGATCTCTTTGACGTTCAGAACGATGTCGGTGACATCTTCGCGCACGCCTGGGATGGACGAAAACTCGTGCAGAACGCCGTCGATCTGCATGCCGGTCACAGAAGCGCCCTGAATGGACGACAAGAGAATGCGACGCAGCGCATTGCCGAGCGTCAGGCCATAGCCGCGCTCAAGCGGCTCGGCGATGATCTGAGCCAGACGGCCATCATCGCTCGACTTGACCTCAAGCTTGCTCGGTTTGATCAGATTTTGCCAGTTCTTATGAATCACGAATGTACCCCTTTGGGTCGGGCGAACACTGTTTCGTTGGGAGGCAAACAGCGCCCGCGAAGGGAAAACGGAGCCTTACGAAAGCTCCGAGGCAAAGGCGTTCGCCTTAGACGCGGCGACGTTTCGGCGGACGGCATCCATTGTGCGGGATGGGCGTCACATCACGGATCGACGTGATGGTGAAACCGGCAGCCTGCAGCGCGCGCAGAGCCGACTCACGTCCAGAACCGGGACCGGAAACTTCCACTTCCAGGGTCTTCACACCGTGCTCAGATGCCTTCTTGGCAGCATCTTCAGCAGCAACCTGAGCAGCATACGGCGTCGACTTACGTGACCCCTTAAAGCCCATGGTGCCACAGGACGACCAGGAAATCGCATTCCCCTGAACGTCGGTGATGGTGATCATGGTGTTGTTGAAGGAGGAGCGCACATGCGCCACGCCTGAGGTAATGTTCTTACGTTCGCGGCGGCGAACGCGACCAGTGTCTTTAGCCATTTCTGTCCTTAATCGATCTCATCGCCAACCGTTGCCATCCCAAACCATTGGGTGCCCGGCTGGCTCCACCGTGGAGCGCGTACTAAAACGCGATCCTTACTTCTTCTTGCCAGCGATTGCCTTGGCAGGACCCTTGCGGGTGCGAGCATTGGTATGCGTACGCTGACCGCGCACCGGCAGACCGCGGCGATGCCGCAGGCCGCGATAGCAACCAAGATCCATCAAACGCTTGATGTTCATGGAGGTTTGGCGACGCAGGTCACCTTCCACCATGTAGTCGCGGTCGATAACTTCACGAACCTGGATAACTTCCGCGTCCGAAAGCTCATTCACACGGCGAGCTGGGTCGATGCCGACCTTCTCGACGATATCTGCAGCGTTCTTAGCGCCGATGCCGTGGATGTACTGCAGCGCGATAATCGTGCGCTTATTCGTAGGGATATTGACGCCTGCAATGCGGGCCATATCGTCTCTCCATGTCAGGGCCAAATGGCCTGGATACAAACAAACCGCGTCCGGTGGAGGCCGGCCCTTGCGGTCTCTTCAGATGACAAGCAGCAAAAACCCCAAAGGGTGCGCCGATTTCTTTGTCAGGAAGAAGCCGTCAGCTAGTGCTTCCGGCCACTGATGTCAAGCACCGCAGGGCGCTATTCGCCCTGCAATGCCTAGAAAGGCTCTAGGATGACAAAACGCTGCGGATTTCAGCGGTCACTTCATCGATTGTTCCCATGCCATCGACCGTTTTGAGCTGGCCTTTGGCATAGTAGTAGCCGGTCAACGGAGCGGTGCTCTTGTAGTAAGCGCGAAGCCGTTCATCGAAGACTTCCGGCGTGTCATCCTTGCGAACCGGCTGACCGGCAGCAGCGGCCTCTTCGGCGCGCTTGACGATGCGACCAACAAGTGCCCGGTCATCGACAACAAGCTCAACCACGGCATCAAGCGTGAGGCTCTTCTCGGCCATCATCTCTTCAACGGCATCGGCTTGTGCGCGCGTGCGCGGATAACCATCGAGGATAAAGCCGCTGGCGCAATCGGGCTCGGAAATCCTGTCCGCGACGATCTGGTTGACGATGTCATCGGAGACAAGGTCACCTGCCTCCATAATCGCCTTGGCCTTCAGCCCAGTTTCGGTCCCAGCCGCCACCGCCGCGCGCAACATGTCGCCAGTGGAGAGCTGCGGGATGCCATGGGCTTCGACCAAACGGGCCGCCTGCGTACCTTTGCCCGCACCAGGCGGGCCAAGCAGGATTAATCTCATCTACGTTTCCCCCGGAGTTTCGCCTTCTTCACAAGCCCCTCATACTGGTGAGCCAACAAGTGACCTTGCACCTGCTGAACAGTATCCATGGTCACGGAGACCACGATGAGGAGCGATGTGCCTCCGAAATAGAAGGGAACGCCGGTATAGGAAATGAGGAATTCGGGTAACAAACAAACAATCGTCAGATAGGCAGCGCCAGCGACCGTGATGCGGGTGAGCACATGGTCAATGTAGGCGGCTGTTCTCTCGCCCGGTCGGATGCCGGGAATGAACCCACCATGTTTGCGCAGATTGTCGGCCGTATCAGACGGATTGAACACAATCGCGGTGTAGAAGAACGCGAAGAAGATGATGCCTGAGGCATACATCAGCATGTAGAGCGGCTGCCCGTGGCCAAGCAGAGCCGTCAGCGTGGTAACCCAGCCCGTCGCCTCGGTGCCGTCTGAAAAGCCTGCAAGCGTTGCCGGCAACAGGAGAATCGACGACGCAAAGATCGGCGGAATCACACCAGCGGTGTTGAGCTTCAACGGAAGGTGCGAGCTTTCGCCCTGCGTCATCCGATTGCCGACCTGGCGCTTGGGATACTGGATCAGAAGCCGTCGCTGCGCACGCTCAACGAAAACGATGAAGGCGATAACGATGATGGCCAGAAGCAGGATCGTCAGAATAAGGCCGGTGCCGATAGCACCCTGACGGCCAAGTTCAAGCGTCTGCGCCAAGGCACGTGGAAGCTCAGCGACAATGCCAGCGAAAATGATGAGCGAAATACCGTTGCCGACGCCTCGGGCGGTGATCTGCTCACCCAGCCACATCAGGAACATGGTGCCGCCGACCAGCGTGATGACCGTCGTCAGGCGGAAGAACCAGCCTGGATCGGTCACAATGGTGCCCGATGATTCCAGGCCAACCGAGATACCGTAGGCCTGCACGGCGGCAAGAAACACGGTGCCATAGCGCGTGTACTGGTTGATGCCCTTACGGCCCGCCTCGCCTTCCTTCTTCAGCTGTTCCAGCTTTGGTGAAACCGTCGTCATCAACTGAATGATGATCGAGGCGGTAATGTACGGCATGATGCCAAGGGCAAACACGGCCATACGTTCCACCGCGCCGCCGGTGAACATGTTGAACAGGCCAACCACACCCTGAGCAGCCTGATCGAAGGCTGCTGCGAACGCATCCGGTTCGATGCCAGGCATCGGGATGTAGGTCCCAAGCCGATAAACCAAAAGCGCACCTAGCGTGAACCAGATGCGCTTTTTAAGCTCTTCGGCTTTGCCAAAGGCTTTCAGGGAAAAGTTGGAGGCGAGCTGTTCGGCTGCTGACGCCATTCTTCGTTCCGTCCTTCAATCACCATGCACGACGGGGTGCATTTTCGCGGTGAACTCGGCCCACCCGCAGGATGGGCCGTTGAGTGTTAAGCGTTGGCGTCTGCCGGAGCCTCGGCCTTGGCTGTTTCGATGTGGACCTTGCCACCAGCCTTTTCAACCGCAGAAATAGCCCCTTTCGAGGCACCAGCCACGGTGATGTCCAGCTTTGCCTTCAACTCGCCGTTACCAAGCAGACGAACGCCATCTTTGCCAAGCTTGGTGATAACACCACTTGCAATGAGCGCAGCCGCATCAACAGTCGCTTTTTCATCCAGCTTTCCGGCATCAACAGCCTGCTGTAGGCGGCCAACGTTCACTTCCGAATACACTTTGGCGAACGGGTTGTTGAAACCACGCTTTGGCAGGCGCCGATACATCGGCATCTGGCCGCCCTCAAAGCCCTTGATGGCGACGCCAGAACGCGCCTTCTGACCTTTGACACCGCGACCGGAGGTCTTGCCTTTGCCCGAACCAATACCGCGGCCAACGCGTTTCTTGGATTTTACAGCGCCGGACTTGTTGGCGATTTCGTTGAGTTTCATTGTGTGTCTCCACTAACGCAAGGCCGCATCTGGGCCCCGCTCGCTTTTGGACAGAGTGAGTTACTTCTCGTCGACAACGCGCACCAGGTGCCGCACCTTGTCGATCATGCCGCGCACAGCTGGGGTATCTTCCAGCGTCTTGCGACGACGCATCTTGTTAAGACCGAGGCCAACCAGAGTGGCACGTTGGTCGGGCGCACGTCCGATCGGGCTACCGATCTGCTCGACGGTCACGGTTTTGCTATCAGCCATACTATCGTTCCTTGCCTGCCTGCGCCCAATCAGGCTTCAACGGGGGCCGCGTCACCGCGGCGTGCCTGAAGCACGGAGACCTTGAGGCCACGACGAGCCGCCACAGAGCGTGGGCTGTCTTCGCCGCGAAGCGCTTCAAAGGTTGCGCGGATCATGTTGTAGGGGTTGGACGTGCCCTGAGACTTGGCAACGATGTCCTGAATACCGAGCGTTTCGAAAACCGCACGCATCGGACCACCAGCAATGATACCGGTACCTGCCGGGGCGGCACGCAGCAGCACCTTGCCGGCGCCGTGACGGCCATGAACGTCATGGTGCAGGGTACGGCCTTCGCGCAGCGGCACGCGGATCATGGAGCGCTTGGCGGACTCGGTCGCCTTACGAATAGCTTCCGGCACTTCACGGGCTTTACCGTGGCCAAAGCCAACGCGACCTTTCTGGTCGCCCACCACGACGAGCGCGGCAAAACCGAAGCGCTTACCGCCCTTCACAGTCTTGGAGACGCGGTTGATGTGGACGAGCTTGTCGACGAATTCGCTTTTCTCTTCGTCGCGGTCGCGATTGCGTTCACGAGGTGCCATGTTTGATCCTAGTGGTTGTCTTGCAGCGACCCGGCACCGCGCCGAGCCCTCTTACAAGTGCGGTCTGCTCAATACAGACCGGGAGGATTGAGTTGGAAGGCGCTGGCAAGCACCCTCGCCTGTCTTAGAAGCCCAGCTTGTTAGAAGTTGAGACCGCCTTCGCGGGCTGCCTCGGCCAAAGCCTTCACACGGCCATGATAGCGGTAAGAACCACGATCAAAGACCACAGCTTCAACGCCGGCATCTTTGGCGCGACTCGCCACCAGCTTGCCAACCTCGGCTGCCGCCTTGGTGTCAGCGCCGGTTTTCAGGCTGTCGCGCAAGTCTTTTTCCATGGTTGATGCCGACGCCACTGTGTGGCCGGCGAGATCATCGATTACCTGGGCATAGATGTGACGGCCCGAACGGTAAACCGAAAGCCGAGGACGGCCATTGGCCACCTTGCGTACCTGACGGCGAATACGCTCGCGGCGACGCTCTTCTGTGCTCTTGTGTGCCATGTTTCTGCCTTTTGATATGCCAACCGCAACGCCGTGTTCCAAGCAGTTTGGGACGGCTTACGCGGCGTCGGCGTTTTACTTCTTCTTGCCTTCTTTGCGGAAGATGTACTCGTCCGCATATTTGATGCCCTTGCCCTTGTAGGGCTCCGGCGAACGGAACTTGCGGATCTCCGCAGCCACCTGTCCAACCTTTTGCTTGTCGATGCCTGTCAGCACGATTTCGGTCGGCTTGGGCGTTGCAACAGCCACATCGCTGGGCACGTCATAAATTACGTCATTGGAGTAACCGAGCGCCAAGGTCAGCTTGGACCCTTGAGCCTGTGCACGATAACCAACGCCGTTCAATTCCAGCTTCTTTTCAAAACCGTCGCTGACACCATTAACGATGTTGTTCACCAGCGTGCGCGACATACCCCACATGGAGCGTGCGCGTTTGTCCTGGCCGCGCGGCGTAACTTCGATGCCATCATCGCCCATAGCAACCGTGCATTCGTTCACAACCGTCACAGCGAGCTCGCCCTTCGGGCCCTTCACGGTGACCGTCTGGCCATCCACGTTGGCCGTTACACCGCTTGGCAGCGCAACTGGTTTCTTACCAATACGAGACATTGTTCTGTCCTTACCTTTGTCCGGTATCCCCTAGGCCAAGCGGCTTAGAAGACCTGGCACAAAACCTCGCCGCCAACATTTTCTTCGCGCGCCTGATGGTCTGCCATCACACCTTTCGGCGTCGACAGGATCGACACGCCAAGACCATTGTTCACGGTCGGAATGTTGCGCACTGACGCGTAAACCCGACGACCCGGCTTGGAGACACGCTCCAGCCGACGGATCACCGGCGTACCGTCAAAGTACTTCAGTTCAATCGAGATCTCGCCCTTGCCATCGCCAAGGTCTGTGCGCGAGTAGCCACGAATGTAGCCCTCATCGACCAGAACCTGCAACACGCGCTCGCGCAGCTTGGAAGCCGGCGCAATCACGGATGTTTTGTTACGCATCTGCGCATTGCGGATACGGGTGAGCATATCTCCGATGGGATCGGTCATCGCCATTATGGATGCCCTCCTACCAGCTTGATTTCACAAGACCGGGCACATTGCCGGCCAGACCCAGCTCGCGCAGCGCGATACGCGACATGCCAAGCTTACGATAATAGGCGCGCGGACGGCCCGTGACGTTGCACCGGTTGCGTACGCGCACTTTCGACGAAGAGCGCGGCAGTTCTGCCAGTTTCAACGTCGCAGCGAACCGCTCTTCCGGGCTTGCACTTTTGTCACGAACAATCGCGTTCAGTTCGGCGCGTTTGGCGGCGTACTGATCCACCAGCTTCCGGCGGCGGTTGTTCTTCTCAACGGCGCTTTTCTTAGCCATGTCTCATCTCATCCTTTGAAAAACGCGGCAGTTGCCACGGAACGGGAAATTGAAGTGCTTGAGAAGCGCACGCGCTTCATCATCATTGTCAGCGGTGGTGCACACGATCACATCGAAGCCCCACACCTGATCAACCTTGTCGTAATCGATCTCTGGGAACACGATGTGCTCCTTGATGCCCATGGCAAAGTTGCCTTGGCCGTCAAAGCTCTTCGGGTTCAGGCCGCGAAAGTCACGCACGCGCGGCAGCGCGATGGTAACCAGGCGATCCAGGAACTCATACATGCGCGTCTTGCGCAGCGTGACTTTGGCACCCAGCGGCATCTCTTCACGCACCTTAAAGCCGGCAATCGACTTACGAGCATGCGTAACAACCGCCTTCTGACCGGCAATCGCCGTCAGATCTTCAGCCGCTGACCGAACCTTTTTGGTGTCGCCAACAGCTTCGCCAATACCCATGTTCAGAACGATTTTGTCCAGCGCCGGAACCTGCATCGGATTGGCGTAGGAAAACTCGTCAAGCAGCTTGGAACGAATCTGCTCCTCATAGAGCGTCTTCATCCGCGGAGTGTAATTTGCCTCAGCCATCGATCGCTTCTCCCGAGCGGCTGGCGACGCGCACCTTGGTGCCATCGTCTTGGATCTGAAAACGCACGCGCGTTGGCTTGCCGTCTTTGGGGTCGCGCAATGCAACGTTGGAAAGCTGGATAGGAGCTTCCTTGGTGATGATGCCCGCTTCCTTGCCAGGCGCCGCACGCTGGTGCTTCTTCACCAGGTTTACGCCCTGAACGAGAGCACGGTTTTCCTGCGGCATCACCTGCATGACCTGGCCTGAGCGACCTTTGTCGCGGCCGGCGAGCACAACAACGGTGTCGCCCTTTTTGATCTTGGCAGCCATCACAGCACCTCCGGTGCAAGCGAAATGATCTTCATGTGGCGCTTGGCGCGCAGCTCGCGCGGCACTGGGCCAAAGATACGCGTGCCGATCGGCTCCTGGGAGTTGTTCACCAGAACCGCGGCGTTGCGGTCAAAACGGATCACCGATCCGTCTGGACGACGAATGTCCTTGGCGGTGCGAACAACAACCGCCTTCATCACGTCACCCTTTTTCACCCGGCCCCGGGGAATGGCTTCCTTGACGGAGACAACGATGATGTCGCCAACGCCCGCATACTTGCGCTTGGAACCGCCCAGAACCTTGATGCACATAACACGGCGTGCGCCAGAATTATCGGCGACGTCGAGGTTTGTTTGCATCTGAATCATGGCACTATGCCTTCTTTCTTATCTGCGCTGACCGATCAACCGCTCTGCGCCATGACGGCGCGCGATTCATCAACCAGAACAACAAAATTCTTCGTCTTCGACAGCGGACGGCATTCTTCGATCACGACGGTATCGCCGGTCTTGAAAGCGTGCTCTGCATCATGCGCGTGGTACTTTTTGGTCCGGCGCACGGTCTTCTTCAAAAGCGGGTGCGTGAAGCGGCGCTCGACCAGAACGGTAACGGTCTGATCGGTCTTGTCGCTAACCACGGTGCCCTGCAAAACGCGTTTTGGCATTCTCTTCTCCTTGCGCCCCGGCCTTAGGCCTGAGCGGTGGCATCGCGCCGTTTGGCGCTCAGCACGGTGTTGATGCGGGCAATGTCCCGGCGCACCTGCCGGAACCGCGCGGTATTCTCAAGCTGGCCGGTGGCGCGCTGGAAGCGCAGGTTGAACTGCTCTTTCTTCAGCTTCACCAACTCGTCCACGAGCTGATCTGGGGTCATCAATTGAGCGTCTTGAGCTTTCATCGTTCCAACTCCAGCCCTATTCCGAGATACGCTGAACGAAGCGGGTCTTCACCGGCAGCTTCATAGCGGCCAGACGAAGCGCTTCGCGTGCGACATCTTCCGAGACACCATCGATCTCGAACATGATGCGGCCAGGCTTCACTTTGCAGGCCCAGTACTCAACTGAACCCTTACCCTTACCCATGCGCACTTCAGTCGGCTTCTTGGTCACCGGCACATCGGGGAAGATGCGAATCCACACACGGCCCGCACGCTTCATGTGACGGGTCATGGCACGACGGGCTGCCTCAATCTGGCGAGCCGTCACGCGCTCGGGCTCCTGCGCCTTCAGGCCGAAAGAACCAAAGGTCAGCTGTGTGCCGCCCTTGGCCACGCCCTTGATGCGGCCCTTATGCTGTTTGCGAAACTTGGTGCGTTTCGGCTGTAGCATGGTTGTCGTTCCTGTCTTTGGTGCCCGGTCTCCGCCAACAAATCAGCGGACGCGAAAGGCACGCCTTCTTCAAGTCTTGTGTTAGCCGTCGCGGCGCCGCCCGCCACCACCACCGCCGCCACCGGAGGCTTCAAGGGCACGGCGTTCGGACGCGAGCGGATCATGTTCCATGATCTCGCCTTTGTAGATCCAAACCTTGATGCCGATGATGCCATAGGCCGTCTTGGCTTCTGCGGTGCCGTAATCAACATCCGCGCGCAGCGTGTGCAGAGGTACCTGACCCTCGCGGTACCATTCAGTACGAGCGATTTCAGCGCCACCCAAACGGCCGCCGGAGTTGATCCGGATACCGAGGGCGCCAGCCTTCATCGCATTCTGCACCGCGCGCTTCATGGCCCGGCGGAATGCTACACGGCGCTCCAGCTGAGACGCGATCGACTGAGCAACCAAGGTTGCATCCGTGTCGGGCTTGCGCACCTCAACGATGTTCAGATGAACCTCAGAGTCGGTCATCTTGGTGATCGCACGGCGAAGCTTTTCGATGTTGTCGCCCTTCGGCCCGATGATGAAACCGGGACGTGCGGTGTGGATCGAAATGCGGCACTTCTTCAGCGGACGCTCAATCACGATCTTGGAGATCGCAGGATCAGCGCCGCCGCGATTACGGTCGCCATCTTTCTTCACGAAGCCCGGCAGTTCATCCTTGATGAAGTTGCGGATCTTCAGATCTTCATGAAGCAGCTTGGCGTAATCCGTGTCAGCGAACCAGCGCGAGTTCCACGTCTGGTTGATGCCAAGGCGCAGGCCTGTGGGTATAACTTTCTGGCCCATTAGGCGGCCTCCTCAACTTCGCGCACGACGATGGTCAGGTTCGAGAACGGCTTTTGAATCCGTCCCACCCGGCCACGAGCACGCGGCTGCCAACGCTTCATCACCAACGCTTTGCCGACAAAGGCCTGCGCGACGACAAGGTTGTCGACATCCAGATCATGGTTGTTCTCAGCGTTTGCGATGGCCGATTCGAGCGCCTTCTTGACGTCGACCGCTATCCGTTTGCGCGAGATGGTGAGATCGGCCAGAGCCTTATCGACCTTCTTGCCACGGATCATCGCAGCAACCAGGTTCAGCTTCTGCGGGCTGACGCGCAGCCGGCGGACAACCGCCTGGGCTTCATTGTCAGCAAGCGAGCGCTCACGCGATGCCTTGCCCATCTTACTTCCTCTTTGCCTTCTTGTCGGCGGCGTGGCCGTAATAGGTACGGGACGGCGCGAACTCACCGAACTTGTGGCCAATCATGTCTTCAGAGACAGACACTGGAACGTGCTTCTGTCCGTTGTAGACACCAAAGGTCAGGCCAACGAACTGCGGCAAGATCGTCGAGCGGCGCGACCAGATCTTGAGCACGTCGTTGCGACCGCTCTCGCGAGCTTTGTCCGCCTTCTTCAACAGGTACCCGTCGACAAACGGGCCTTTCCATACCGAACGTGCCACGAGGCTCTCCGTTACTTCTTGCGCTGGTGGCGCGAGCGAATGATGAATTTGTCGGTCGATTTGTTCGACCGTGTACGCTTGCCCTTGGTTGGCTTGCCCCAGGGCGTCACCGGATGGCGACCACCGGAGGTCCGGCCTTCACCACCACCATGGGGGTGGTCAACCGGGTTCATCACCACGCCGCGAACCGACGGGCGACGGCCAAGCCAGCGCGAACGACCGGCCTTACCAAGGTTGGTGTTCATGTGATCAGGGTTCGACACCGCACCGACGGTCGCAAAGCACTGACCGTGGATAAGGCGCTGCTCACCGGACTGCAAACGAATGATGGCGTAGGCGCCATCGCGACCGACCAGCTGAGCGTAAGCACCTGCCGAGCGTGCGATCTGACCACCCTTGCCGATCTTCAGCTCCACATTATGGATGATCGTACCGACAGGCATGGAAGCAAGCGGCATGGCATTGCCAGGCTTCACGTCGACCTTTTCGCCGGCGATGACTGTGTCACCTTCCGACAGACGCTGCGGAGCCAAAATGTAAGCCTGATCGCCATCGGTGTAGGTAATGAGCGCGATGAACGCCGTCCGGTTTGGATCGTACTCAAGACGCTCAACAGTCGCTGGAACTTCCAGCTTCGCGCGGCGCTTGAAATCAATGATACGGTAGGTGCGCTTCACACCGCCGCCACGACGGCGAACCGTGATGCGACCAGTGTTGTTGCGACCGCCCTTTGAGCTCAAGCCTTCGGTCAGTTGCTTGACCGGCTTGCCCTTATGCAAAGCCGAGCGGTCGACTGCCACCAGCTGGCGGCGCCCGGGCGATGTCGGATTGAATGTCTTCAATGCCATTGTTCTAAATCCTTGCCTCGCCCTTAAAGACCGGTCGTCACGTCGATGGACTGGCCATCTTCAAGCGTGACAATCGCCTTCTTCACATCGCGCTGACGGCCCATCACACCGCGGAACCGCTTCACCTTGCCCTTGCGGACAAGCGTGTTGACGGCTTTCACCTTGACGGAGAACAGCGCTTCAACGGCAGCTTTGATCTGCGGCTTGGTGGCGGTCGAGGCGACGTTGAACATCACCTGATCGTTTTCCGACGCCATCGTCGATTTTTCAGTGATCACCGGAGAGACGATCACGTCGTAATGCTTCGGGTTGCTCATTGGAACCGAGCCTCCAGCGCTTCGACCGCATCCTTCGACAGGACCAGCACGTTGCGCCGCAAAATGTCGTAAACATTGATGCCCTGAACCGGCAGCACATCCACATTGGGAAGGTTGCGCGCGGCCTTGGCGAAGTTGTCATTCACCGATGCACCATCAATGAAGAGTGCATTGGTCAGACCGCGTGCATCCAAAACACCGGCAACAGCCTTCGTTTTGGCATCCACACCGTCAAAGCTGTCGACCACGATCAGGTTCTCTGCCTTCACCTTGGAGGACTGAGCGTGGCGCAGAGCCAGGGCCCGAACCTTCTTGGGAAGGTCATGGGCATGGCTGCGCACAACTGGGCCGTGAGCCTTACCACCGCCAACGAACGAGCCAACACGGCGCGAACCGTGACGAGCACGCCCGCCGCCCTTCTGGCGGCCAAACTTGGCGCCTGTGCGGTTGATTTCCGCACGTTGCTTGGTCTTGTGGTTGCCGCTCTGACGCTTGGCGAGCTGATAGCGAACCATGCGTTGCAGCAAATCGGCACGCGGTTCGAGGCCGAAAACGTCCTCAGAAACCGACACCTTGCCGGCAGCCTTGCCGTCAATTTTGGTGACTTTGATATCCATTAGGCCGTCTCCTCAGCTTCTTGAGCAACAGGATCAGCCGAACCGGCGGCGGCCTTGAAAGCACCTGGCATTGGAACACCATCTGGAAGCTGCTTTTTCACAGCATCGCGGACCATGATCCAGCCACCCTTGGAGCCGGGAACCGAGCCTTCGATCATGATGAGACCACGATCAACATCGGTCTTCACAACCTTCAGGTTCTGCGTGGTTACACGCTCATTGCCCATCTGCCCGGCCATCTTCTTGCCTTTGAACACCTTGCCGGGGTCCTGGCACTGACCGGTGGAGCCGTGCGCGCGGTGGGAAATCGACACACCGTGCGAGGCACGAAGACCACCGAAATTGTGGCGCTTCATGGCACCGGCAAAACCTTTACCGATCGAAGTTCCCGACACGTCCACATATTGGCCGGCAACAAAGTGATCGGCGGTGATCTCAGCACCAACATCAATCAGATTGTCTTCGGTCACGCGGAATTCGACGACCTTGCGCTTGGGTTCAACATTTGCCTTGGCAAACGTGCCCCGCTCAGCCTTCGTCGTGTTCTTCACCTTCGCCAGGCCGGTGCCCAACTGCATGGCCGTGTAGCCATTCTTTTCCACGGTGCGGTGGCCAACCACCTGGCAATTGTCGAGCCTCAAAACCGTGACCGGGATGTGTCTCCCGTCCTCGGCGAAGATGCGGGTCATGCCCACCTTCTGTGCGATAAGTCCTGACCGCATGGGTCCCGTCCTTGTTGATCGCGTTCGTCGCGTTTCGTTGCCTATGCCGGGCTTAGCCGCCCAGCTTGATTTCCACATCCACACCAGCGGACAGATCGAGCTTCATCAGCGCGTCAACCGTCTGGGGGGTCGGGTCGATGATGTCCAAAAGCCGCTTATGGGTGCGGATTTCGAACTGTTCCCGGCTCTTCTTGTCGATGTGGGGCGAGCGGTTGACCGTAAACTTCTCAATCCGCGTCGGCAGCGGAATGGGACCACGCACTTGCGCACCCGTCCGCTTGGCGGTGGAGACGATTTCAACCGTCGACGTGTCGAGGACACGGTGGTCGAACGCCTTCAACCGAATACGAATGTTTTGTCCGTTCATGGCCGAACCTTTTGCCTGTCTTGCTCATGGCCCGCTCATGCGGGCGAAAAAACGCGCGGTGCGAATGAAGCGCACCGCGCGCTGAAAAGAGTTCTCTACTCGACGATCTTGGAGACGACGCCTGCGCCGACGGTACGGCCGCCTTCACGGATAGCAAAGCGCAGCTTCTCTTCCATCGCGATCGGCACGATGAGATCAACATTGATCTCAACATTGTCGCCCGGCATCACCAT
>JBHJIX010000083.1:0-29074 GCA_050043025.1 Cohaesibacteraceae bacterium | reverse complement strand
CGCACCTCAATGATCTGACCGCCATCAGCCGTTGACTGAACCCGCAAGGTCACCTCTCCGTTGAGGGGCGTGAACTTGATGGCATTGGACAGAAGGTTAAGCGTGATCTGGCGCACGGCGCGCTCATCGGCCCAGAGCTTTGGCATGCGCTCGCCATACTCTTCCACCAGCGTGATGTTTTTCGCTTTGGCCTTCATCGCCAGAAGGTGCGCTGCCTCTTCCACGGTGTAGGCAATCTGGACTGCCTCTTCGACCAACTCATGCCGGCCAGCCTCAATACGTGACGGGTCCAGAATCTCATTGATGAGGTTGAGAAGGTGCGAGCCGGACTCGTGAATGTCGTTGGAGTACTCCCGGTACTGATCGTTGGGCAGCGGCCCCAGAACCTCGTTTTTCAGAACCTCCGAAAAGCCCAGGATCGCGTTGAGCGGTGTACGCAACTCATGGCTCATGGTCGCCAGAAAGCGCGACTTGGCAAGATTTGCATCATCGGCCCTTCGGCGCGCTTCCTCGGCAATGCCGCGCTGCTGCTCAAGCTCGGCGATCATATCGTCTTTCTGAGCGCGCGCTTCCAGGAGAGCCAGGGTCGCCTGATACATCTGCTGGGCGATGATAAGGAAAAACAGCTGAACGCCGAACGCGCCGATGGCCATGATGATGTTGACCAGGTCACCGCGAACGCCGAGCGACAGCGCATAGCAAACAGCAATTGGCGTGGTCGCGCAGGCGGCCGTGATCGGCAAATGGTGGTTGAGCATCGCCGAGGCGGCAATCACGATCACCAAGATGCTGAACATCAGCGGGTCGACGCTGCCCAGGCCTTCCGGCAGGCCGACAAAGTACAAAATGATGGGCAGCAGACCCCAAACGATGCCGCGCAGTGCCTCTGTCAGGGAGAAAAGCCGAATCCAGTAGACCGGATTGATCGTTTCGGGATCCTGGCCCACCACCTTGCGTGCCAGATAAACAGTCGCCAGCTGGGTGCCGATCATCGCCGTGCTCCACAAGCCAGCAGCAAGAGTGGGCAACACGACAGCGGTGCCAGCACACACCGCGAGCGCGAAGGCAAACTGGAAGGCAAAGCTGCCTAGATGGTTCTGCGCGAACAGCGAGATGATCTGCTGCTCAAACGTCAGCTCGTGCCCCGTGGCCGAGTTCAACCGCTCGCGCACACCGCGCACAGCCGAACGCGTGTCGCGGCGACGCTCGGCGCGGGCCTGGCTCTGGGCGAGGCTGGAAACACTGGCTGCTTGCAGGCGGCTGGACATAGAGGCCGGCACCATGAACAAAGGAACGGTAGGGCAAGCCCGAAAATCAGGCCTGCCCAAAGTCTGCCAAAACAGTGAACACCCGCTTGGCAAACATGGTTAACGAGACGTGAATCCACCGGATCTGTCGGGATTTTTGGGAGAGATTGCCGATTGCCGCGTGTGCCGGGACACACCGCGTTACGGCACGCCCTTGCCGCATGAACCTCGCCCGGTCTTGCAGCTTTCAGCGACCGCTCGGCTGCTCCTATCCGGTCAGGCCCCTGGCACGCGCGTCCATGCCTCCGGACGGCCGTTTACCGATCCGTCTGGCGACCGACTGCGGCAATGGTTGGGGATCGATGAAGCTCGTTTCTACAATCCTGACCTCCTTGCCATCGTGCCGATGGGCTTTTGCTTTCCCGGGCTTGATGCCAAGGGAGGCGACCTGCCGCCGCGCCGGGAGTGCCGCGAGACCTGGCATGACCGATTGTTCGCGTCGCGCGCACCCTTCGACCTGACGGTGCTGATCGGTCGGTATGCCCGCGACCACCATCTGCCGGAGCTCAAGCGCGAGAGCCTGACCGCCACGGTTGAGCGTTTCGGCCTCAACCCGCAGCGTGTTGCGAGCGATCCGGTGATCGTTCTTCCGCATCCCTCTTGGCGCAACACCGCCTGGCTCAAGCGGCATCCATGGTTCGACGCAGAGATGGTTCCAGCGCTTCAGCGTCGCGTGGCATCGCTACTTAATCCTGCATAGCCATTGCTTTTGTTCTGGTTTAGAAGACAGGGAATTGCACAGAGCTGTGCAAAATCTCTTTCTGTTGGAAAATCATGCCAGATCACCAGTTTGATATCATCGACCGCCGCATCCTCGCTGCGCTGCAGGAAGATGCAACCTTGTCCATGAATGAGATCGCCGCGCGCGTTGGCCTGTCGGCAACGCCCTGCTGGCGGCGCATCCAGAAGATGGAGGAGGCCGGCATCATCCGCCGGCGCGTTGCGCTTCTTAATGGCAAGGAGATTGCCGCCGGCGTATCCGTCTTCGTCTCGGTACGCACCAACCAGCACACCGATGAGTGGCTGAAACGCTTTGCCGAAGTCGTCGGCGCCATGCCGGAAGTGGTAGAGTTCTACCGGCTGGCCGGCGATATCGACTATCTGTTGAAGGTCGTCGTCCCCGACATCGCCGCCTATGACGCGTTCTACAAAAAGCTGGTCAGCCGAGCCGATCTCTCGGATGTCTCGTCATCCTTTGCGATGGAGGAGATCAAGTACACCACCGCGCTGCCGCTCGATTACATGCAGGTCAACAAGAAGCCGGCCACAACTGTCTGAAGCACTGAGGTCAGCGCGCCAGAGCCAGATGACGCGTGAGGCGGATTTCTAGCCGGTCCCAAAGACGGCGGACCACCTCAACTGCGATCAGATACAGCAGCGCCGCCCAGAAGAAGGCCTGGAAGTTGAACGAGCGGGCATAGGCAAGGCTTGTGACGCCCATCAGATCGAGCACGGTCACGATGGACGCGATGGCCGAGCCCTTGATCATCAGAATGAGTTCGTTCCCCAGCGGGCGCAGCGCCACGACGTAGGCCTGTGGCAGCACCACTTTGAAGAAGGTCGGCCAGCGCGTCATGCCCAACGCCTCGGCCGCCTCGACCTGTCCGCGCGGGAGCGATTGGATTGCCCCACGCATGATCTCCGCCTGATAGGCCCCGGTGTTGAGGGTGAAGGTCAGGATCGCGACGTAGAACGGCTCGCGGAAGAACCACCACAGACCCACGCTTTGCAGCGATTCGTTGAATTGGCCGGCGCCGTAATAGACCAGGAAAAGCTGAGCGAGCAGTGGCGTGCCGCGAAAGAAGGTTATGTAGCCGCGTGCCAAAAGGTTAGCCCAACGCCGCTCCGACAGGCGCGCAAGCGCCACTGGTAGCGAGAGCAAGGCGCCAACCCCAACAGATAGGAAAACCAGCTGGAAGGTCACCAGAATGCCTTCCAGATAACGGTCCCAATAGCGGTCCACCAAACGCCAATTGATGTCGGGGATAATCCAAGCGCCCAGCGCGACCACAATCGCCAGCACGACAAACCGGTCGATCATTGCCTGCCGGTTCGCCGGCGGTTTGCGGCTGGTGGACGTGGCCCCGGAGCTGGCTGTGATCTCACTCATCGCGCCGCAAAGCCTCTGTTGGCCCGCGCCTCAAGCCGGTTAAGGCCCGCGGACGACACGAGCGTGAAGGCCAGATAGATCATGCAGGCGATGAGGTAGAAGAAAAAGGGCTCCTTGGTCACCCCGACCGCGACCTGGGTTTGGCGCAAAAGGTCGTTGAGCGCGATGACCGAGACGAGCGAGGTATCCTTGATCAGCACCAGCCACAAATTGCCAAGCCCCGGCAGTGCGAGGCGCCATAGCTGCGGCAGCGTGATGAGTCGAAAGGCCTGCGTTGCCGAGAGGCCGAGCGAGCGACCTGCTTCGACCTGACCTTTCGGGATGGCCTTGATGGCCCCCAGAAACACCTCGGAGGAAAACGCGCCGAACACCACCGCAAGCGCAATCACCCCAGCGGCGAAACCGCCAATCTCAAAGGATGAATCGGGGAAGAAGGAATTGACGAGCCGGTTCACGCCGATCTGGATCATGTTGTAGATCACAAACAGCGTCAGGAGTTCCGGCAGGCCGCGGAACACGGTCGTGTAGACATTGCCGACGGCCCGAAAATAGCGCTGGCCGGACGCTTTCATGATGGCGATCAGGAGACCAAGTGCGAGGCCGAAGGGCAGGGTCACTACGGCCAGCCGGATGGTCAGCCAGGCGCCGGCCAACAGCTCATCGCCCCATCCATCCGGCCCGTAGGCGAGAAGTGCCAGAAGATCGCCCATACGCGTGTCGTCAGACTGAAGAGCGGTCGCTGGCGCGTTCACACCAGCGACGGCTCAAAGCAACAGATCAGTAGAACGAGAACGGGAAGTACTTGGCAGTGATCTCGTCATAGACGCCGTTCTCAAGAACGGCAGCGATGGCTTCGTTGAAGCGCTCGCGAAGCTCATCATCTTCCTGGCGCAGCGCGGCACCAACGCCAAACCCGAAATAGTCGGGGTCTGTGTAGGCATCGCCAACCATAGTGCAACAGGAGCCATCATCGGTCTGCATCCATTCAAACAGAACGATGGAGTCCGCCAGGATCAGATCGATGCGCCCGGAGGCAAGATCAAGATTGGCCTCATCCTGTGTCGGATAAAGGCGAATGTCGGACTGCGAATATACATCTTCCAGGAAGTTGGCGTGGATGGTTGCCGACTGTGCGCCGATGGTCATCCCGGCCAGTGCTTCGGGCGAGGTATCGGTGATGTCCGATCCGTCCCGCACCGCAAAGCGCGCAGGCGTTTGATAGTACTTGTCGCTGAAGTCGACGACTTCCATTCGCTCTTCGGTGATCGACATAGAGGCGATGATGGCATCGTAACGGTTGGCCAGAAGCGCCGGGATGATGCCATCCCAGTCTTGCGCAACAAACTCGCAGGTCACGTCCATCTCTTCGCAAAGCGCAACGGCCAGATCGATTTCAAAGCCGACCAGATTGCCGTCGGAGTCGGTGAAGTTGAACGGAGGATAGGCACCCTCGGTTCCGATGCGGACGACATCCTGCGCGTGAGCGGTGGCCAGGCCGGCCATCAAGCCTGTTGCAGCAACGGCGGTGATGGCAAGACGATGCAATACTTTCATGGTGTAATCCCAAACTGTTCCCTGAGTGCGCGTCGCCTGAGCCGATCGTTTAAAGTGCCGTTTCGCGGCGAGCGCGAAAGCACAACACACCATTTGCGGCGGTCGTGCAACGGGGTGTGCCGGCAGAATGCGCTCAAAAGACAGGCATGATGAGGGTTTGAGCAGAGCTGCCCTTGCGGCAGGCTAGGCAAGCCGTCATCGGTGTCGCTGGCCATGCTGCGACAACCTGACCGCAACGAACCTATCAGCCTTCATCCCTATCGCTTGGGTGGATCAAAGCCACCATGTTAGGACGAGCAAACGGTCCTCGGGATGGGGCCGTTCCTTTAAAGTACGGCAAGAAAGGCCGCAACAATCGTGTGGTCACGGATCAAAAAAGCGCTGGGCGGAACCTCCTCTTCTTCTTCCAGCAAGGCAAACGGCACCGGTCCGGAATTGCTGGCCATTCGGCAGCGGATTGATGAGGTCATCGATCCGAAATCCGGCAAGCCTCTGTCGCAAACAGATCTAATATCCGAGCCCACGCTCAATGATGGTCGGCTTCTTCTCACCCTCACGGTCGCACCGCAGGACGCTGAAACCTATCAGCCTGTTCGTGATGCGTTGGAGGCAACCCTTGTCGCCCTGCCTATGGTGGATCACGCCTTCATCGTTCTGACGGCGGAGGCGCCACCGTCGCGCGCAAAAGCAGCACCGGCACGATCCAAGCCAGCCAAAGCGAAGCGCCCCGATGGCCCGCCAAAGATGGCGCCACCGGGCGGACGCCGGATCGGCGGCATCGACTTTTCAGGCATCGGTGCGGTGGTTGCGGTGGCATCCGGCAAGGGCGGCGTCGGCAAGGCGACCACGACAGCCAATCTCGCGGTCGCGCTGTCGCAGCAGGGCCTATCCGTCGGTGTTCTGGATGCCGATGTCTACGGCCCGTCGATCCCACGCCTCTTCGGTGTGAGCGCACCGCCCACATTCGACGGCAACAAAAAGGCGACACCGCCGACCGCGCACGGTGTGAAGATCATGTCCATGGGGTTCCTCGTCGGTGAGGACACTCCGATGGTATGGCGCGCGCCGATGGTGGTGTCTGCGCTTACGCAAATGCTGTCCGATGTTTCCTGGGCACCTTTGGATGTGCTGCTGATCGATATGCCGCCGGGCACAGGCGACACACAGCTCACCTTGTCGCAACAGGTGCCGCTTGATGGCGCGATCATTGTCTCCACGCCGCAGGACTTGGCGCTGATCGATGCGCGCAAGGGCGTTGCGATGTTTGAGAAGGTTCAGATACCCATCCTCGGTCTGGTGGAGAATATGAGCACCTTCATCTGCCCCCATTGCGGTGAGGCGAGCACCATCTTCGGACATGGCGGCGCGCGGGCAGATGCCATGCGCTTGGGCGTTCCCTTCCTTGGCGAGGTGCCGCTGCATATGCAGATCCGCGAGACATCCGATGCCGGAACGCCCATTGCCGCCGCTGCGCCAGGCAGCCCACAAGCCGCCGCCTATAGTCAGATCGCCGATGCTGCGTGGGCGGATGTCAAAGCCCGCAAGGCCGGTCGCCGCGCGCCACCAGCCATCGTCATCGAAGATGAGTTGGCGTCGGCTTAGCCGCCACCGAGGCGCGCTCTTCCAAAGCGTTGGCGGCCAAACCGGCTGCCAGCGCCAGAGCAGCAAGGCCGACCATGATGATGATCAATGGCCAAACACCTTGATGCAGGGTCCAGCCGACCACAACAGTTGACAGGGCCCCCATGCCCACAAGCGCCGAACCACTAACACCTGATGCTGTACCGGCAAGATCGGGGCGCACCGACAGCGCACCTGAGATACTGTTAGGCATCGTCAGCCCATTAGCCAGCGACACAATGAACATGGGGCCAAAGAGCGAGAGCGGGTGCCAGAACCCAAGGCCCAGCAGCACGGCGATCAAAACAACGGCGGCCAGCGCAAGAACATTGCCATACAAGATCATCGTTGCCGTGCCAATATGCGTTGAATAGCGCCCAGACAGAAAGTTTCCGGCGGCATAGCCGGCTGCAATGAAGGCAAAGTAGAGGCCAAAGGTAACCGGTGTGAGGCCAAAATCACGTTGCGATATGATCGGTGCACCACCGACAAAAGCAAAAAACACCGATGAGGCGAGTGCCCCCGTCATTGAGTAGGCCCAAAAGCGCCCTTCGCTTAAAAGGGCGGCATGGCTGCGTGCAAGCGCGCTGACGGCAAGGCTGGTTGTACGCTCATGGTGCGTTTCCCTGAGCACGAAGAGTCTGAGCCCCAAAAGCACGACGCCGATGAAGAAGAGCAGGTCAAAGGACGCCTGCCAGCCGTAAACCCCGTCCAGAACACCGCCAATCGTCGGGCCAATGATCTGTGAAATCGCCATGCCCATCAGAACATAGCCCAGCAGGCTCGCGGCACCGTCACGTGAACTGACCTCGCGCACCATTGCTCGCCCCAGCACCAAACCGGCGCAGCCGCCGATGGCCTGGAAGGCGCGCCCGATGATCAAAATGTCGATGGTAGGCGCAAAGCGGCAAACAAGGGTGGCGGCAAGAAAACTGGCCAGCCCCACGACCAAAACGGGCTTGCGCCCATAGCGATCCGACAGCGGGCCAATGATGAGCTGAATGACCGCGACGGCAAAAAGATAGACCGACAGGGTAAGTTGAACCTGCGCCTCGCTGGCCTGAAAATCCGCCACCATGCCCGGAAGAGATGGCAGATAGATGTTCATTGTAAGCGGGCTGATCGAAACGATCGCCACGAGCAAGAGCGTGGACGGACGCGCCCGAACGGGCACATCTGTGCTGGGTGTAGAGACCATGGAAGGGACGCCCAAGAGCAAAAAAAAGCACCGCCAAAAGGCGGTACCTTTCTCTGTTTAAGCGCAATTGCTGCGAACAGCAATCCGTCGGCCTGGGCCAGTTTTGGGCCTGGTCCTAGCCGGCGAGCGGAGCAGCTTGGGAGGGAAACCCAACCGGCGCTTGCGTTCTTTTGGCAACGGAAGGCTTGGGCGCGAAGAGCGTGGCAAGCAACGTCCAGGCCATCTGCGAACGGGCCACATGGGCGCGGTCAATGTGAGATGACAGAGTGGAATGGGCAGTTGGGTAAAGCATGGGAGGGCCCTTTCTGTGCTTGAGGATTATCTCGGGGTGTTGGCGCTGTTTATGCGCCTTGAAAGACTGGCCGACAAACGGGTAGATTATCTCATCGCATCAAGAAATTTGATCTGAAGGGACGGTCCATGGCCCGCCTACCGACACTGAATGGACTACAAGCTTTCGAGGCAACGGCCCGTCATTTAAGCTTTGCTGAGGCTGCTATGGAACTGAACCTGACGCCATCAGCCGTTTCCTACCAGGTTCGTTCACTTGAGGATCGCTTGGGTGTTGAACTGTTCGAGCGGCTCAATCGAGCCATTGTTTTGACCGAGGAAGGTGAGGCGCTTTTCCCTGATATCCGCGAGGCATTCACGCGCATGCGGGTCGCGGTTGACCGTTTGTCCGCCGACACACCGGCCAATGTACTGGTCGTTTCCACCGGCCCGTCCTTCGCCGCGAAATGGCTGTCGCCGCGTCTCTTCTCCTTCATTGATGAGCATCCGGAGATCGAAGTGCGCATCTCCGCCAGCCTGAAGCTGGTCGACTTCAACCGCGAGGGCGTCGATGTCGGCATACGCTTCGGGCCGGGCAACTATCCCGGTCTGGAAACCATTCGGTTGATGGGCGATGAGATAACGGTCATGGCCTCACCGGCGTTTCTGGAAACGCATCCGCTCACCTCGCCCCAGGACATCTCCGCCATGCCGCTGATCATCGATGAGTCCATGGCGTTCACCAAAGAAGCGCCGACTTGGCAGCACTGGTTCAGTCATGCCGGCATTACCCATGAGGGCGAGGTGCGCGGTCTGCGCTTCAATCATGCCGATCACGCGATCGACGCGGCCGCTCGTGGCGCCGGCATCGCCTTGGCTCGCACGTCCCTGTCAGCAGATGAGCGCGAGCGCGGCCTGTTGGTTGAGCCTTTCCCAGACCTGCGCCTGACTACCAAGCTGGCGTTTTACCTCGTTATGCCGCCAGCAGCACGGTTGAAACCCAAAGTGGCAGCCTTCAGCGAATGGCTGTTGCACGAACTTGGTCTGCCGGAAGGCGGCGCCGAAGGCTAGCTGGCGTCGCTGGATGCTGCCTCGTCACCGGTCTGCCGCCGCAACTGACGCTCACGCAGGATCATTGCAATCCCACTGCCCACGACAATGACGATGCCGACAAGCATCAGCAGGTCCGGCCTGTTGCCGAACACCAGCAAATCAACCAGCAGGGCCCAAAGAACGCTGGAGTAGCGAAACGGTGAGGTGACCGATACATCGCCGTTTCGCATAGCGACCGTTACGGTGAGGTAGGCCATGGTGAGAAAAAGCGCCGACAGGCCCAAAAGCGCCAGCGCTTGGCCACTTGGCATCACCCAGTCCTGGAACGGAGCCATCACAAACCCAGCCATCATCACCGCGGCGCTGGTGAAAAGGTTGATGGAAACGGCCGGCAGTTCCGGGTCGATGGAGCGGGTGACGATGTCACGCAGAGTGTAGAACACCACTGCGCCGAGCGCCCAAAGGGTGGCTGGCTGGAACGCTTCGCTGCCCGGCTGAATGATGAACAGAACGCCGGAGAACCCGACCAGGATGATCAGCCATCGCCGCCAGCCGACTTTCTCACCGAACAGAATGGCAGCGGCGGCGACGATCACCAGAGGGATCGTTTGGAGCACAGCGTTGGCGGCGGCAATCGGCACAACGATGATCGCACCATAGTAGAAGAGCGTGCCGAGCACCTCGCTTATTGCGCGCACACCCACGGCCCTGTCTTTCAGGGTTGGCAGCTTTTTGTGGGCACCTGTCGCATAAGCCAGGACGATGAGGATGCTGAGGATCGCAACGCCGCGCATTGCGATCATCTGACTGACGGGCAGATCCTGGGCAGCGAGCTTGATGCAACTGTCGGTTCCGATAAAGCCCAGCATCGCCATACAGGTGGCGATGATGCCGCGCGCGTTGGGTGACAGCGCGTTGAAAAAACCCAGAGGGCTTCGCATGGGGGAAAATCGTGTTGGAGCCTCGCCGGGATGGGCCGCTCAGTATGCCCATCAGCGAATACGCCCTTCAGCCCGTCTGTCAAACCAGTAGGTTGACGGACGTGCCCGCTTTAGCCTCCGGTCATGCTCATATGGCGGGCAACCGCAGGTGCAGCGCCGGCGCGTTCGATCACGAAATCATGGCCCTTGGGCTTGCGCGTAATGGCCTCGTCAATCGCCTGATGCAGCAGCGCATCGCTTTCTGATGCCCTCAGCGGCCCGCGCAGATCGGCTGCATCTTCCTGTCCAAGGCACATGTAAAGTGTGCCGGTGCAGGTGAGCCGAACCCTATTACAGCTTTCGCAGAAATTGTGGGTGAGCGGTGTGATAAAGCCAAGCTTCCCGCCGGTCTCGGCGATGTGAACATAGCGCGCCGGGCCGCCGGTGCGATCGGGAAGGTCCGTGAGGCTGTAGCGCTGTGCGAGGCTCGCTCGCACCTGGCTCAGCGGCAGATACTGATCGGTCCGGTCACCAACGATATCGCCACGCGGCAAGGTTTCAATCAGCGTGAAGTCCATGCCGCGCCCGTGCGCCCACTCCATCATGGTGGGAATTTCATCGGCATTCACGTCGCGCAGGGCAACGGCATTGATTTTCACCTTCAGGCCGGCAGCCTGAGCTGCATCGATGCCATCCATCACCTTGTCGTAGTTGCCCCAGCGGGTCACGGCCTTGAACTGGTCGGGATCAAGCGTGTCGAGCGACACATTGATCCGTCGCACGCCATGCCGGTAAAGCGCCTCGCTGTGCTGAACCAACTGCGAACCATTGGTTGTCAGGGTCAGTTCCTCAAGCGCGCCACTCTCTAGGTGACGCGACAGGCTTTCCACAAGGCTCATGACATTCTTGCGCACCAGTGGCTCGCCGCCCGTCAGCCGCAGTTTCCTGCCGCCGCGCGCCACAAAGGCCGAGCAAAGCCGGTCCAGCTCTTCGAGCGTCAGGAGATCCTTCTTGGGCAGAAAGGTCATGTTTTCGGCCATGCAATACACACAGCGGAAGTCGCATCGGTCTGTGACCGAGCCGCGCAGATAGGTGCCCGACCGCCCAAAGGGATCGATAAGGGGCGAAGTATTTTCAGCGATGTCTATGCTCATGAGCACACTCTAATGACGCCGCCGCAGGTGTAAAGAAAAAGCGGTTTGAGGGCCTTGTTTTCCGACCGCACCGCTAGACATCAACACCAGCTATTGAAGATACCAGAGACGCAAGATGACGACCGACACGCAGCCAACTGCAACCCAAGCGACTGTAACTGGACCGTCCGATACGCCGCCCGCCGCCAAAGACCGTTGGCCTGTTGAGCTGCGCCTGAAAGAGGGGCGGCGCACGCTGGAAGTCACCTTTGATGATGGATTGAAAGGTGCGCTACCGGCAGAATTGTTGCGCGTCTACTCGCCGTCTGCGGAAGTTCAGGGTCATGGCTCGGGGCCCAAGTTACTGGTCCTGGGCAAGGAGGCGGTCCAAATCCAGTCAATCGACCGTGTGGGCACCTATGCCGTGCGCCTCGTTTTCGATGATGGCCATGAGACCGGCTTCTACACCTGGGCTTTTCTGGCCGATTTTGCTGAAACGGTTGACGACAAGCGCGCCGAATACACAAAAGAAAAAGCCACCGCCTGACATGCAGACGGTGGCTTTTCCTACTTGGAAGGCGTCTTGCGGTTAGCCGCGATAACCAGCCCAAAGACCGGCAACACCGGAGCGAACGCCAAGCGTGTTGGCGATGCGAGCGTTGGACTTCATTTCTTCAGCAAAGGCCCAAGCCCCTTCAAGGCTGCGGGCGTAGCGCACGAACGGAGAAAGCACACGGTTGATCATGACAGGGATCCTTTTGAATGAGGCATTGCGCGGGGGGAGGCAATTCGTTGTTGCAGTGCACATAGTTTGATACAGGCCCGCCGAGAAGATCAAAAAATGCACCTTTGCCATGCGTTTTTTGCATGCCGGAATTCTGCTAGAAAAGTCATCATTACCAATATGTTAATGGTTATTTTTTGGGCACAAAGCTGCCAGAAATAGGGCATTGTTCAAGTTGGCGCTGCACCGCAGCATAACAGGTCCTAAGCCTTGCCTCTCTCCGACCCTGACCCATAATCTGAACAACTCCCCTTTCAGGGACACTTCATGCGTATAACCGCCCACGGAAACGATCTTCTTGTCACCGACCAATCGTTGGGTCTGGGTGCGTTTTTAGTCGCGCTCGGGACCTTTGGTCTGGTTGCCACGCTTTCAGCCCTGATCGATGGGAACGCGCTGGCGCCGTCGACGGCCTTTTACGCGCTAGGCGGTGCCTGGGCCGTCTGGTACGGCCTTCATCGGTTGGTCGCCACCCAGCTGATCATTGATCCCGACGAGCAGACGGTCGCTGTCAAACGCTGGACCATCGGGAAGGCGACGAGCCAGCGCATCCCTCTTACCGATCTGGACCGTTTTGCCATTGAGCCGGAAGAAGCTGAAACCAAGACGCATCTGGTCGTCTATGCGAAAGGCGATAAGCCGCCCATGGTTGTCGGCCTGCACGCGCACCGTGCGGCATGGGAAGAAATCATCACGGCCATCAATGAGCATCTAAAGGGAAAGCCAGGCTGACCTTCATTGTCGGGGATGATGCCGTTAGGGTGGGTCACCTTCCATAGAATCAAAGCTCTATGCTTGCCGATCCGGCCACCGTTGCCCGCGCCATCCATGACCTGCCGACACCAAGCCTCTGTCTGGACTTTGATGGCACGCTGGTGGAGATCGCACCGAGACCCGAGGCGATCACCGTCGATCCGGCTTTGCCAACGCTTCTAAGGTCCGTTGCGGCGTCACTGGACGGACGGCTGGCGCTCATATCAGGCCGGACTCACGCCGATCTTTCGACCTTTCTGGATGTGACCGACTATGCCGTTGCCACCAGCCATGGCGCTCAGTTCAGTGCACCGGGCGAGGGCAGTTCTCTTCAACTGCTCGATTCCAAACCCCTGGATCCCCTACGTCCTTCGCTGGCGCAGGCCATCGCCCCACACCCGGATGTCTATCTGGAGGACAAGGGCACGGCGATTGCTGTGCACACGCGTCCCAACCCGTCGGTTCATGCCGAGCTCCTGGAAACGGTCGGCAAACTGGCCAGCGATCAGGCGGACATCAAAGTCAGCGATGGCAAGGGCATCGTCGAGATCAAGCTGACCGGTGAAACCAAGGGGACGGCCATTCGAAGATTGATGCAGATGCCAGGATGGCTGGGCTCTCAGCCCGTCATGATCGGCGATGATACAACAGATGATGACGGCATGGTCGACGCCCGGCAGTTTGGTGGCTTTGGCGTTCAGGTTGGTGACGGCCCCAATGGCGCGCCGCTCTCCCATGCCGCACTATGCCTGCCAACGGTCGCCGACATGCACGCGATGCTTCGCTTGCTTGGCTGATAGTCAAACAGTCCGGCAATAAGGAGCCAGCTTCCCCCTATGTCCCAGCCAACCCGCCGCCTGGTCGTCGTCTCCAACCGCGTCGGACCGTTGGTGAGCGATGGCAAGGCAGGCGGCCTCGCTGTGGCGATGGCCGATGCGCTCAAGGAGCGAGGCGGCCTTTGGTTCGGCTGGTCGGGCAACCTCTCCGAAGCCGGCACATGGGGTCCAATCCAACGCGAAGACCATGGTGAGGGGCCGCGCGCTATCACGCTGGCCACCTTGGACATGACGACCGATGCCCACGCCCGGTTCTATGAGGGCTATGCCAATCGGGTGCTCTGGCCATTGATGCACTATCGCACCGATCTTATCGGCTATGACCAGAGAGACGAGGACGGCTATCGGCGGGTGAATCAACGTTTTGCGACACGCCTTGCGGCGATGGTGGAGCCTGACGACCTCATCTGGGTGCAAGATTATCATTTCCTCACTTTCGCCCAGCAATTGCGTGTGTCGGAGCTGACCAACCGGATCGGCTTTTTCCTCCACATTCCTTTTCCCCCACCCGATGTCTTCAACGTGCTGCCGGGCGCGGATGCCATGCTGCGCGCGCTTCTTGCCTATGATGTCTTGGGTTTCCAGACGCGCGGCGATGCCAACAACATGATCGCGCTCATGGAGGCTGAAGGCGGCAAGCGAACCGGTCCGGATACCGTCTCGCTTATGGGCCGCACCATTACCGTGAAGGCCTTCCCCATCGCCATTGACGCGAAGGGATTTGCCGAGCTTGCAACCAGCGAGGAAGCGCAGATTGCGCAGGCGCGCACCGAGCATCTGCTCAATGGCCGCCAGCAAATCATCGGCGTTGACCGCATCGACTACTCCAAGGGCCTTCCGGAGCGTTTTCTGGGGTTCAAGAAACTCCTGGCTGACTATCCTGAGAACTCCGGTCGGGTGTCATTTCTGCAGATCGCGCCGGCCTCGCGCGGCAAGCTGGATGCCTATGCCCGCATCCGCGAAGAGCTGGAGCAGATCTCAGGGCATGTGAACGGACGTTTCGGCGATATAGACTGGGTGCCGCTGCGCTTCACCACCCGCGGTCAGCCGCGCAGCGCGCTGGCCGGTCTCTACCGCGCGAGCCGGGTGGGGCTGGTGACACCGCTGCGCGATGGCATGAACTTGGTCGCCAAAGAGTACATAGCTGCACAAGACCCGGATGATCCGGGAGTCTTGGTCTTGTCGCAGTTCGCCGGCGCGGCGGAACAAATGGCCGAAGCCGTGATCGTCAACCCCTACAGCGATCTGGACTTGGCCGAGAGCATCCAGACAGCGCTGCGTATGGACAAGTCCGAGCGCATCAACCGGCATGCCGCCATGATGGAGACGCTCCTGACCAACGACATCAATCTCTGGCGCCGGTCATATTTGCAAGCATTGGCGGGCTAGGGCCAGCTAAAGTCTGAAGCAATCAGTGCTAAAGATAAGCCGCCACTGGCGTATCGGACCAGATTTGGGCTTCGATGTACTTCTCAAACTTCCTCGTCTGATAGCCCTCATAGGCCTCGCCGGCGCCGCCATCAGGAAGTCCGTAGATGGCGACAACATCCTCGATCTCATCGGTAAGGAAAACCTTATCATGATAGGGTTGCAGCGGCTCTTCGGGGAGCCCGTAATCAGGCACGAACCGCATCGCGATAAAGCTATCGGGATAGGTGAAGCTGACCACTTCTCTCGGCAATGATTGCCAATCGAGTTCGATGGTCGCTGTGTCTGGATAAAGGCCGGCGAACCAGGGGCAATCACCCAAAATGAAGTAGTGCGGCGACATCCGCTCCGGCTTGCCTCCGCGTTGCACAAAAAGCTTACGCATCTTGGCTTCGGTACGCCTGCGGAACTCCATGTAAGCGCTGCCGAAGACCCGTTTGAAGCCCGGTTGCTCCACCTTTCGCCGGTTCAGCATATCAAGCACAGAGGCCAGTGCATCCGGCTCCAGATCGCAAAGATTGCTAAATGGGTAGTCCGATCGCGAATAATAGTGAAGGATTTTTGATGGAATGATCATGCAATTGTTGTGCTCTTAGTTATAGTTTTGTGTAATAATTGTATTAGAGATGACCGGTTTTGTAATGGTGATGTACTGAGAAATTATGTTGTTTTGATTGGATTAGACTGCATTGCTCACCTCAGAAATCCTCGGCGTCACCTATGAAGCTGGATCGGATGGTGCCGCTTGGCAGCAAGTTGTGACGCTTCTCGCACAAGAGTTCAAAACACCTATTGCAGGGTTAGATTTGGAAGCAAGCACACCGGATTTCAATCGGGATTCGGCGGCCAGCATCAACTTCGACACAAACCTCTTACAGACATACTTGGATGAGTTTCGCACCCCTGACGTCAATGTCGGCATGCGCATGCTCATTAACGCGCCGATCGGGCGGGCATTCAATATGTGGTCCTACATGGACAAGGAAACTTACGACAACGAAGCTTCAACGGTAGCTATTCTCAAGCCACAGAAGATCGACAAGGCCCTAATGGTAACACTGGACCGTTCGCCAGGTGGGTTTGGATTTTTCAGCCTTTATCGCCAAGTAGGTGATGACGTCTTTACCGATGAACAGCAGAAGCAACTGACCTTTTTCGCCGGACACATCCAACGATCATGGCGGTTTTCCCAAGACCAAAATCGTTCCAAACGATCACGGGAACTCGATTTGGACAACCTACGACGGTCGGGGACCGTACGCGGCCTGATGACCATCGGGAAAGACTATCGGATTGCTGATGTCGATGCCGGAGGACAGTTTATTTTGTCCCAGAAACTTGGCATTGTGGAAAGGCAGGGCCGCGTTCATTCCTTGTCAAAGTCACCGCCTAACACCACCGCCGATTTATGGTCCTTCATTGGTTCAGGACATGCGGCCGCGATGCCCTTCTCTATCTCAGACCAGGAAACCTACGCGACTACGGTCCGGCTGTATCCAGGACATGTGAGAAAAGACTTCGCGAAGAGCGATCACTACACGCGATTGGAAGTTGTCAGCACGCTCTTAAGCCCAACTGGTGGACTGGATAGGCTGGCTGTGACCTTCAGTTTCACCAAGGCCGAGTACAGCGTTGTCGAAGCGCTCTCAGTTGAAAGGAATGGGACTGAAGCCGCCAAAGTCCTTGGGATAGCGAGGGAAACGATGAAAACTCATCTTACCAGCATCTATTCCAAGACCGGTATGCGGTCCATGAATGAACTAATGCTGCTGGTCGGGCGTTTCCTCTCGCCCCGGGATTAGAACGATCGACGAGCGACGGCAAAACAGGCCAGCGGTCGCTGAAAAAATCGTCCAGATCCCTAATCAGCCAAAAAGAAAAATGGTGGGCATGACTGGGATCGAACCAGTGACCCCTCGCGTGTGAAGCGAGTGCTCTCCCGCTGAGCTACACGCCCACATTGAGCGGTGGAAATAGACATCGCCCGAGGTCTCGTCAACCGCGAATAGATGAGTCAGGACGCCGAGACTGCTTCAGCTATGGTTCGTCCCCACCAGCCTTTCAGCTTGCGCCTGCAGGTCGGCAAAGCTGTCGATGATCACGTCCGGGCCAAGCGGTTCTATGGGTTCATTGCTATACCCGAACGAGACGGCAATCACCGGAACCTTGGCGTTCTGCGCGCCCAAAATGTCAGGCGGTGAATCGCCAATCATCACGCTGTGCCTTGGGTCCCCGCCGGCGGCTGCAATCGTCTTTAGGATGTGCTGGCCATTGGGCTTGCGCTCAGCAAAGGTATCACCACCGCAAATGGCGTCGAACCAGTCGGCAATGTTCATCGTCTCCAATAGCTGGCTGGCAAGTGCTTCGCGCTTATTGGTGCAGATTGCCAACCGCCAGCCATCTTTCCGCATCGCATCCAGGGCATCGCCAACGTGCGCAAAGAGTTGCGTTTGGCCTGCAATGTCAGAGGCATAGTGCGCGACATAACGCTCGGTGAGTGCGATGGCATCCGCGTCAGCAAGATCGATGCCTTGCGCGCGGTGCGCCCGTTCAATCAGCACGCGGGCGCCCAGTCCAACAAAGGCTCGGGCCTCGTCAAAGTTGGCTTCCGGCAGACCCTCCTCGGCCAAAAGCTTGTTGAGGGCAGCAACCAGATCGGGTGCGGTGTCGGCCAGCGTTCCATCCAAATCCAGACCGCAAAGCCGCGTCGGGCGGGGGTATCTATCATCAAAGTCTCAATGAGAAGGCGGCCGGTGGCACAGGCCGCAAAGGCGTGGTAGGCGAACGCCCACGCCCCTCCTCAAAGCATATCAAGCCCAGTTGAAGCAATGGATCAAAACGCCCTGAAGGCCGAAGTTGGCCGTGTTGCGGCCGCACGCGTTGAAGACGGCATGGTGCTGGGCCTTGGATCGGGATCGACATCCGAAGCCTTCCTAAAGTCCCTGGGCGGGAGGGTTGCCGATGGCCTAACCGTTCGCGGCGTCCCCACCTCCGAGCGCACGGCGAGCTTGTGTCGTGAGTTGGGGATCGAACTGACCGATCTGGAGCGTGACCCAGCTCTGGACCTTGCCATTGACGGTGCTGATGAGATCGACCCCGATTTCAACCTGATCAAGGGTGGGGGAGGCGCGCTGCTGCGCGAGAAGATTGTTGCCGCCGCTGCCGACCGCATGTTGGTGATTGCCGATGCTTCCAAGCAGGTTGAGCATTTGGGGGCGTTTCGCTTGCCAGTGGAAATCACGCCGTTTGGAGCGGCCTCAACAATCCGCGCTGTCGAGAGCATCTGTTCGCAGCCTGGATTGAACGGTGACCTCAGGGTGCCCCCCAATCTTGCCACACAGGACGCCGACAGGGCGCCGTTCGTCACCGATGGCGGACACTGGATAATCGATTGCCCTCCGGGCGCCATTGATGATCCGAAGGCGCTCGATGAGGCACTGCGAGCGGTGCCGGGAGTCATGGAGACCGGGCTGTTCATCGCCCTGGCCGATCAGGCGCTCATCGCCGGTAAGGACGCCGTTGAAGCACTGGAACTGGAGCGATAGTCGACCGGTTACGCCGTCCACCCGCAAGAAGGCGGGACTTGCGGACCGTGGCGCGTCCGCCTATCGCTGAAACGCAATGAAGGCCGGCGCATGGCCTGCTCCCGAAGGATTGTAAAATGACCCGTTCAACTCATCCCATGGCTGCTGCTCTGGCCCGATTGACCAAGAACTTGCTGATCGGTGCGAAGGCACTGGCCCTTTGCCTCACCTTTGTTGTTTCTTTTGCACCCGTCGGTGCAGCCCATGCGCAGGAGTTTGAAGTCGAACATCTGCGTCTTGGCGCTCAGCTTGCCGAAATCACGGGCGCAAATCGTCTTTTCGTAAATGCATTGAACTCGCAGCGCCGAGACATCATTCGTGCGGTCGTGAGCACAAATCCTGACGTTGCTGAGACTGTGACGGAGGTTGTCGATCTGGCCTACGTCGACATGGCGGAAACGGCTGAAAGCCTGTTCCGCGACATCGCTCAGATTTATGCGACAGCCTATTCGCAGGAAGAGTTGGCGCAGATTCTAGCTTTTTTCCAAAGTGATGTCGTCCAGGCCTATGTCACCAACCAGCGGGCAACCGATCAGGCAGTGCTGGCCGCTACCGTGGCATGGGGCGATGGCGTCAGTGTAGATTTCTTGGCGCGCGTTCGAGAGCTTTTGGGTGAGCGCGGTGTGGAGTTATGCCTAGAGCCCGGCCGACGTCAACGACGCCTTCCAGTCCTGACATGAGGACCAGCCAGCCATGACGGACGCCGGCTTTGAGTTTGACCTGTTTGTCATTGGCGGAGGGTCGGGCGGTGTTCGCGCGGCGCGCATCGCCGCCGTGCATGGCGCCCAGGTCGCGTTGGCCGAAGAATATCGCTATGGCTGCACCTGCGTGATCCGCGTCTGTGTACCCAAGAAGCTGCTCGTTTACGCCTCCCATTTCAGCGACCTTTTTGAAGACGCAGCCGGCTTTGGCTGGACGGTCGGCGAGACCAGTTTCGACTGGGGCGAGATGATCGCCCACAAAGACAAGGAAATCGCACGGCTCGACGACATCTATCGCACTAACCTGGAAAAGGCTGGCGTGAACCTGTTCAAGACACGCGCCGTCATTGAAGGTCCGCATACCATCAGGCTTGTCGAAGAAGACCGCACGATCCGGGCCAAAACGATCCTCATCGCCGTCGGCGCGGCACCGGTGATCGATACCGATCTGCCGGGCCATGAACATGTGATCACCTCAAACGAGGCCTTTCATCTGGAGAAACTCCCCGAGAGCATCGTCATCGCTGGTGCTGGCTATATCGCAGTGGAATTCGCCGGTATTTTCAATGCGTTGGGTGTCGACACCACCGTGATCTACCGGCGCGGCAACATCCTACGCGGTTTCGATGAGGATCTGCGCTGCCATCTGCGCGATGAGATGGTCAAGAAAGGCGTCAAATTCGTGTTCGACGACCTCTTCCGGCACATCACCAAGACCGATGATGGCAAGCTGTGCGGCCATACGGCTGTAGGGCACGACTTGATCGCCGATCAGATCATGTTCGCCATCGGGCGCCGCCCCAACACGGAGAATCTGGGTTTGGAGACAGTTGGCATTGAGACCGACAGATATAGCGCGATCCCCGTCTCTCCAGACAGTCAGACCAACTGCGACCATATCTATGCCGTCGGCGATGTGACCAACCGTGCCAATCTGACGCCTGTCGCAATCCGTGAAGGCCATGCGTTCGCCGACTCGCTGTTCGGCAACACTCCGCGCACCGTGGATCATTCGCTGATCCCAACGGCTGTTTTCTCCCAGCCGGAGCTGGGCACGGTTGGGCTGACCGAAGCGCAGGCGCGCGAGGCCTACCCCAATCTTGATATCTACAAGACGTCCTTCCGGGCGATGAAACATGCCTTCCCGGGTCGCGATGAGCGCATGCTCATGAAGATCCTCGTCAACGCCGACACCGACAAGGTTCTGGGCGTTCACCTCGCCGGCGAGGGCGCCGGAGAAATGATCCAAGCCATTGGTATTGCTGTGGGAATGGGCGCAACGAAAGCAGATTTTGATCGTACGATTGCTGTCCATCCGACAGCCGCTGAAGAGCTTGTGACCATGCGCGTGCCGGCTGAACGCATTCGCGCGCCGGACCATCCCGACAATATGCTGGATGTTGGGCTAACGCCCCGCGCCTGACCTCTAACCAACTGACAGAAAACAAAAAGCCGCGCCTTGGAGCGCGGCTTTTCTTTTGCTTCGGAGGTTCTGCTACTCGGCTGCTTGCGGCAGCGGAACCGGTTGCGGCTGGCGGTCGTCATTGGCCGGACGGGCCGCAACCCCGTCCCGATCCGTCTCGCTTCCGGACCGATCCGGCCCGGAGCCGGACCGTGTGTCGCGACCATAGGCCCGCATGACGATACGATAGGGCGCAGCGTTCGCCATCAGCCACCGATCCATGGCCACGAAGGTGGAACTCCACACCGTCGGCACGCATAACATCACCGGCACGATGACGAGCGTCAGCACCGTGGAGAAGGCAAGGCCGGAGATCACCGCGGTAGCAAGCTGCACCCACCAGATAGAAGTGATGGAGCCAACCTGCACAACACGATCCACGAAGTTGAAGTTGATCTGCAGCGCCATCGGGATGAGGCCGGCAATGGTGGTGATCGTCGTTAAGAGAATTGGACGCGAGCGCTGGGCTGCCGCCTTCATCGCTGCTTCCATCCGTTCCAGACCATCCTCCAGGAACCGGTTGAACGTATCCATCAACACGATGGCGTTGTTCACCACGATCCCCGCCAAAGCGACAATTCCGGTGCCGGTCATGATGATGGAGAACGCCTGCCCGGTGATCGCCATGCCCAACAGCACGCCGAACACGGCCAGCACCACGGTGCCGAGCGTCAACACCGTTTGGTAGAACGAGTTGAACTGGGTCAGGAGGATGATGAACATCAAGAACAGCGAGCCAACCATGGCCTGCATGAGGAAGGCACCGGACTCCTGCTGTTCTTCATCCGCACCGCGGAAGCGATAGCTGATCGAGGATGGCAGGTCCTGCGTTTGCAGCCAGCTGTCAATCTCAGCGACCTTCTCGTTGTAATCCACGCCTTCTTCCGCATTGGCCTTGATCGACATCGAATAGGCACCATCGATCCGCGTAATCGTGGCAACGCGTTGCGCCGCCTCGCGGGTGACAAAGTTGGAAAGCGGCACCTGCCCGTGCGACGTGCTCAGGCGCAAATCGTCCAACTGCTCAAGCGTACGCTGGCCCTCTGGCAGGCGGACGCGGATGTCCACCTCCTCGTCGGTGTCATCGGGACGATAGGTGTCGATCAGAACGCCCTCGGTGACGAGCTGAACCATTGGCCCGACTTCGGCAATCGACGCACCAAACCGGCCGGCTTCCTCACGATCGATCGCGATTTGCCATTCAATGCCGGGAAGAGGTGTATCGTCCTCAAGGTTTTGCAGACCTTCCACGGTGTCGACGAAGGCGCGCACATGCTGGGTGGTTGCAAGCACGGTGTCGTAGTTCGAGCCGCGAATCTCCAGCGTCACGTCCTTGCCCGTGGGCGGGCCACCTTCGATCTCGCGCATTTCGGTGCGGATACCGGCAAGATCGGCAACGCGCGTCTCAATCTCCGAGAAAATCTCCTGCGCCGTGCGACGGTTGGAAAAGTCTGCCAGTTCAATTTGGATCTGGCCGATCATGTCCGGTGGAACGTCGGTGAGGCCGAGCGCATTGTTACCGCCGCCGCCTGAACCACCGACGGGCTGGGTTGTGGTCATCATGGACTGAACGCCGGCCACATCGATAACCCGGTTTTCCACCTCGATCACCAGATCGCGGGTTTCCTGCGAGGATAGGTTGCCCCGTCCTGAGATCAGGAGCACCGCAACGTCGGGTTCTTCATCGACAAAGAACTCAACGCCATTGTTAGCGGCCACGAAAGCCTGGAAGCTGAACGCCGCCAGCAGGACAACCGCGCCAATGGCGATCAAATTGCCGACCTTGGTTGTGGCGAAGTCCGCCAGGGTTCGCACATAGATGCCGGTAATGCCCTTGATGGCCTTCGGGTCGAAATGCTCACCAGCCGACAGCTTGCGTGCCTCTGCTCTGCGGTTTTCGGCCACCTGAGCCGCCCGGCGCTGTTGCCAGGCGACAACCGGCGCCAGCAACGCCCGCAGCGGGACAAAGACCAGCAGGGCCACCACCACGGAAAGGGCCATGAGGGCAGGGGGCATACCAGCGGAGAGGTCGAGACCCAGAAGGCCAGCCAACACGCCACTCAAGGCGCTGATCGCACTGAAGGCGAGACCGAGAGCCACGACTGCTGAGATCAGCCCCAGCGAGTGACGGCCCATCCAATGGGAGATCTTGCCGACAAGCGCACCAGTAACCGGCAGGAACACCATGGCGGTGACAAGCGCTGCTGACAGGACGATGATCACCATGATCGGCAAGTAGCTCATGAACTGGCCGGGAACGCCGGGCCAAAGCAGCATGGGCAGGAAGGCCGCCAGCGTGGTCGCCGTGGACGATACGATGGGCCAGAACATCAGCTTTGCAGCGCGTTTGAACGCCTCATCGGGTGGCACGCCTTCGGCCACCTTTCGGTCGGCATACTCCACCACCACAATGGCACCATCGACCAAAAGCCCGACGGTCAGCACCAGGCCGAACATCACCATCATGTTCACCGTCAGCCCGGTGACACCGAGGATCAGGAAGCCGACCATGAAGGATGTCGGGATGGCGAGGCCAACCAGAAGGGCGGATTTCAGCCCGAGCGCGAACAAGACCACGACCATGACGAGCAAAATGGCCGTCATGATCGAGGATTGTAGCGAGCCCTGAACCTCGTTGATGAAGCTCGACTGATCGACAAGGAAGTCGATATGGACGGTGTGCGGCCAATCGGCAGACACCTCATCCACCACGCGGCGCACCTCGGTGTTGTTCTCAATGATGTTGGTGCCAAGGCGTTTGATGACCTCAACAGCGATTGACGGTTCACCGTTCACGCGGGTGTAGGACACCGGGTCCTGGAAGGTCCGGCGTACCCCGGCGACATCGCCGAGCGTAACGGTGGCGTCGTCGTTTTCGCGCAAGGTGATGGCGAAGACATCTTGCTGGGTTTCAACAAGGCCAGGCACTTTGAGATTGAAGCGACCTGCGCCAGTGTCGAATACACCAGCCGGAACCAGCGCGTTGTTGAGCTGAAGCGCGTTGATCAGCTCAGACTGGGTAATGCCATAGGCTTCCAGGCGGGCAAGATCGATGGTGACTTCCAGCATCTCCTCGCGGTGGCCGATAAGATTGGCTTCCAACACCGTGTCGATGTTTTCCAGCTCATCACGCCGCTCGCGCGCGAGCCGGTACAACGTGCGCTCCGGCACTTCACCGGAAAGTGCGACGGTGATCGTCGGAACCAGCGAGAAGTTGGTCTCAAAGATCTGCGCTTCGTCTGCTTCGGTCGGCATTTCGGCCTGGGCACGATCCACGCGGTCGCGCACATCGGCCATCGCTTCGTCCTTGTCGAAGGCGATGTCGAACTCAAGCACGATACCGGCATGGCCTTCCGACGCGATGGCGGTGATTTCCTCCAACCCATCAAGGCCCTGAAGCTGGGTTTCCAGCGGGCGCACGAGAAGACGCTCGGCGTCCTCGGGCGAAACACCGTTCTGGCCGACGGACACGTAGAACACCGGCACATCAATGTCGGGGTTCGCTTCCTTGGGGATCGCGATGTAGCTCATCACGCCGGCAGCGATGATGACCAGCATCAGCGTTAGGACCGTCCGGGGGCGGTCGAGAACGTTTTCGAGCATGGCAATCATTGCGCAGCTCCTTCTTCGCTCGCTGCTGCCGGTGCCTGGGAAGTCTGCAAGAGGCCATCTTCGACCAGGGTCACCGCCACCGTTTGGCCTTCTTCGACATAGTCTTGGCCGACGACGACAACGCGTGCGTCGTCCGGCAATCCGCCGACCCAGACGCCAGCACCCTCATCGCCCAGGATGGTAACAGGGGCGAAGGCGATGCGGTGGTTTTCATCGACCAGGCTGATGCCGATGGCGCCCTCATCATCAAGCTTAAGCACCGATAATGGCAGGAGATGGCCGCGCGTTGGCGGCAGATCGATGGAGGCCTCGGCTGTGATGCCGCTCAGCAGCGTTCCATCCGGATTCGGCACTTCCACATCGACGCGAAAGGTCCGGGTCGCATCGTCCGCGGTGGCCGAAATGTAGCTGACTGTGCCGTCCACGCTTTCACCGGTGACCAGCGAGCCGGAGGCTGCCATCCCGACCGCCAGCGCGCTGATATCACGTTCGGAAACCTGGCCGGTGATGATCAGCGGATCGGTGTCCAAAAGCGTGGCGCAGAGCTGGCCTGGGGCAAGCTGGGTGCCTACGTCTGCCAATGGCAATTGCACAAGCCCATCCACGGGAGCGGTGATTGTCGTGCGCTCCAGATCAAGCTCGGCTTGTTCAAGGACCGAAAGCGCGCCGTCATGGGCTGCCTGCAGCGCCAGAACACGGTTCTCGGCGGTAAAACCATTGTCGGCGAGCGACTGCGCGGAGGAGAGGTCGATTTCCGTCTGCGCGACGGCTGCCGCAGCCTGTTGCACCGACGCCTGCCGCGCGGCTTCATCCAGGCGGCACAAAAGGTCGCCCTCGCTTACCATGTCGCCTTCGCGGACCGCGATCTCGACGACACGGCCACCGGTTTCAGCAGAAATCATAACGCTCGCATCGGCCTCGGTGCGCCCGCGCATAACCAGCGCATTGGCGCGGTCGGTCGCGGAGAAATCACGCGCGCGGATGGCAAACAGCTCAGGATCGCCGGAGGCGGTGTCCGTCGCGCGAGCCGGCGCTTCGGGGTCGATGGGTCCTTGGCCTGAATGCAGGACGGAGCCGCCATACATATAGGCTCCAACGCCGCCGATCAGGGCAAGCGCAAGAATGTGAGAGGTTCTCAGTGGGAAAGCCATGGGAGGTTAGCTTCTCTGTTGGTCCAATCGGTCAGATGGATATGTCGTCAGGGTGTTTGAAGAAGGGGCAGTCGGCTTTTTTAGCCGGCTACTAGGGAAAGGGATCGAAAGGTGTTGGCATTGTCAGGCCACCTCATCCGTTTCGGCGGGCTGAACACCATCAAGGGCCGGCGGCAATTGCGTGGCGTCCAGTTTGCTGGAACCGGCGCTCGCAACGATCATGTCGCGGTTGTCCATGAGCCATTGCAGATGGTGGTTGAGGCAAGAATGGCCGAAGGCCTGCATCCAGTTGCCAGGCCCGTCCGGCATTGCGGCGCTAAGCTCTTCCATGTGCTGAACCTCACCGCGCACTTGCTCGGTATGATGATCGAACGCGCGCGCCATATCCTCAGGATCGATGAGCTCCGCGCACATGCCGATCATCAGAAACTCTGACTTGTAGGTGTCGCGTTTGGGCGGCTCCTGCAGGTTGGCGCGCAGTTCCGCGCGGCCCTTTTCATTGATCGAATAGACCTTGCGCGGCGGCTTGCCGACCTGCTGCTCCATACGGCAGCTCACCAGCCCATCATCTTCCAGCTTGGCGAGCGCCGGATAGATCGACCCGAAGCTCGCATCGACGAAGTACGCGTAAGCGCCTTCCGTCGAGAGCTTGCGGATTTCATAACCGGTGGCCTCACGGTGATGCAGAATAGCCAGGCAGAGCGTGCGAACGTTCATGTACGTATCCTATGTTCATCGGACATATATCGAAAAAGAATATGCTGGTCCAGCATGTGCATGGCCGATAGGTATCACTACGTAAGTTGTAGGCGGTTGGCTCGCTGGCTGCCCGTATGGAACGTCTTTGCCTGCCTGTGCAGACGATCAAGCCTTGAGTAAGGTTGCGGTGGCATAACAGGCGCCGGGGCACGCAAAAGCTGTCATTCAAACGGGTGAAACAGGCATGACACGTGGTTTTCGGTGCGGGGATGCAAGGCACTATAGGCGGGCGCTGGCATCATCGGCCTTCTTGGCGCTGATAGCGGCAGCCTTGCTGCCAGCGGGCGCGTTCGCTCAAGAGACCGACGCGGACGTTATCGTCGCCGAAGAGGCATCGCTTCCCGATCCAGAAACGTTTTACCAGGCCGGCCTTGAGGCTGAATGGTCTGGCGACTACGCCGCCGCCCGCGCACACTATGGTGACGGCATTGCGCAGGACCATGCCGGCTCGCACTACCAGCTTGGCTTTTTGTTGATGGATGGCCTGGGCGGCCCACGCGATACCGTTGCTGCCCGCGAGCATTTCCGCGCTGCCGCCGATGGCGGCATCAACCTTGCGCTCGTGCCCTATCTCTATGCCTATGATGATCAGGACGACCCGGAACTGGAGCCTGATCCGTTCATTGCCGCCCGTGCTCTGTTGGAACTTTCCCAGCGGGATTTGGCGTCAGCCGGTGACACGATCATGTTCTGGAGCCCGCCTCTACGTCGGCAGATCCAGGTCTATCTGCGCGACACCGGCCATTATGGCGGCGCGATCGATGGGCTGATCGGCCAGGGGTCCCTTCGAGCGTTGCGCGCTTTCGCTCGGTCCCGCACACCTTTGCCGGCACTCCCCGAAAGGCGTTTTGAGCGCTTGGTGATCAGCGCCAATGGCATCGCCGTCAACGCGCGTGCGCCGATTGCCTTTTCTGCCATTGATGACCTTGTCGAAGCGCGCTCGGCGATGCTGGGCGTGTCGGTCAGCGAAGCCGATGATGGTGTCTGGCGCATCGCCCATGATGGTGACGACTTACTCTATTGGCGACGCGCAGATGGTGAGGACGCATCACGCTTTGAATTGCCCGGCAAGCCGAGTGCGACTGCTCTTGCCATCGGGTCGCCGTTCTCGACCCTAACCGAGGAGGACACCACCGCCTGCGCCCTGCGGGTTGCGGGCAATGGAACTTATGCCGGCTTCTATCAACGCCGCTGCGAGACCCGCATCGAAGGTGTGCAACTGGTGTTCCATGCTGGAAACGGCCCGTTCGATGATCTGGATGCCGAAAATGGCGTCGCCGCCGACCCGTTCGGCGAGCAGCTGACGGCCATTGAAATCGTGCCGCCCCTGGCGCTGCGCTTGGCCGATGGCGAGGCCGACTAGCTGCACTTGAACTGACCGGATCGCGATGCTATTGCGCCCGCTCCGTTGGGGAATAGTTTAATGGTAGAACAGCGGACTCTGACTCCGTCAGTCCTGGTTCGAGTCCAGGTTCCCCAGCCATTTTCATGAATGATTTGAATAACTTACGAGGCAGTCGAAATAGTTTTCGGCCAAAAATTTACATTACGCACTGGTTGCAAATACATCCGGCCAGAAATCGAAATAATCTCACGAAATCAATGCCTTGGTGAATGCAGTTTTTTGAAGGCCGTGTTCACTCCGGTGTTCTGGATCAAGGTGTTGCCACAGCGATCAAAATCGTACCAGCGATACCAGCGACGTAGCGGTGCTGTCGCCCAAGGGGCAACTACCCGGTAAGCAGGGCGTTGGCTCACCTACTTACTCTTCAATGACCGAACTGAGGCTTTGGGCGCTACAAGCCCGCATCTCCGGCAAGACTAGTAATGGGCATTGCTGAAGACCTCTGGGTGGTTTGAGGCTAAAATGCCGGCTTCGGGCAGGCAGAAGACATCGGCTACAGATCCCCCAATCGTCCGCGACATCATATAGCTAACGTGGAGGGACGCACTCTTGAAACCAGCCACTCGGCTGCTTACGCGCTGGCCAGCTTCGCTCCGTCAGAGAGCGTCTTGAGTTTGGCCCAGGCGATCTCGGGATCGACTGCGCCAAATCCTGCAAAGGTGCCAAACCCACAGTCTGACCCAGCAACCACCCGGTCGTTGCCAACGATATCGACAAAGCGTTCGATCCGCTGACGCACGACTTCGGGATGCTCGATGAAGTTTGTCGTTGAATCGATCACGCCGGGGACAAGAACCTTGTCGTCAGGGATCTCGCCCTTGCGCTCAGCAAACACAGTCCATTCATGAGCATGGCGCGGGTTAGAGGTTTCGAAAAGCACCGACTGAGAGTGGGTCTTCATCAAAGTTCCGAAAACCTCATCCATCGCGATATCGCAGCAGTGCGGGCCCTCATAATTGCCCCAACAGATGTGGACGCGCACTTTGTCCTTAGGCACATCGCGCAGGGCGTGGTTCATCGCCTCCACATGCATATCGGCAACCTTCACGAACTCAGCGTCCGACAAATCGCTGAAGAGCATGTGGCGTGATAGCGCCAGGTCAGGACAGTCGAGCTGAAGGTGCAGACCGGCACGCACGATCGTCTCGTACTCGTCCTTCATCGCGTCGGCCAAGGCTTCTAGATAGGCCTCGCGCGTGGGGTAAAAGTCGTTCTGCAGGAACAAAGAGATCACACCCGGAGAGGCGGCGTTCATGAAGCCGCTAGTGGCGCCATGCTTGGCCATCGCGGCCTTCAAATTGTCGATGTCTTTTTGAAGCTCACCCTGTCCCTTGGACTTCACCTCGCCAACGCACATGGGCCGCGCATAGGTCGGCGTGCCGCCATCGTCCTTGAGGCGTTCAAGAAACGTTGGAAACATCTTCAAATCCGCAG
>JBHJIX010000082.1:0-11161 GCA_050043025.1 Cohaesibacteraceae bacterium | reverse complement strand
TTTCATCCCGCATGTAACGAGCCGGATCGACCGGTTCCTCAATCCTGAGAGCGGTGACACCCACCAGCCCGACCGGGCAATCGAATCCTTCGTGGAAGGAGGATGGCTTGGCCGGGGGCCGGGTGAGGGCGTCGTCAAAGAGCATTTGCCCGACAGTCACACTGACTTTCTTTTCGCCGTTATGGCTGAAGAGTTCGGCATCGTGATGTGCCTGATCGTTGCCGGGCTTTATCTGTTCCTGTTCTCCCGCTGTCTCAAAGCAGCCTTCCGCCATGAGAGCCTGTTTGCTCAGTATGCGATTGTGGGTCTGGTGGCGCTAATCGCGATGCAGGCGGCGATCAATATGGGTGTGAACTTGCAACTTCTGCCCGCCAAGGGCATGACACTGCCGTTCCTCTCCTATGGGGGATCATCGCTGCTCTCGGTAGGGCTGACGACCGGCATTCTTCTGGGGCTCACGCGCCAAAGAGGCCGAGGCCGGCAAGCTCGCGGATCGAATGCCGGGCGCGGCGCGGTCCATCCCTGGCGCTGGAGCATGCAACGCGGCTGACCACCCTGGCCAAGGGTTCGGATAGGCGGCGTCTTCCTTCCAACGGACGCAAAGGCGGTCCATGGCCCATTTCCTTCTGTGCGCCGGTGGCACCGGTGGCCATCTTTTTCCCGCGCAGGCACTAAGCGAAGCCCTTCAGCGGCGTGGTCACACGGTCGATTTGATGACGGACGAACGCGCTGAAACCTACGGTGTGTCCTTTCCGGCACGGAAGACTCACATCGTTCCGTCAGCAACTTTCTCGACCCGTCAGCCTCTGAAGGCCATTCCGAGCGCCTGGACCATCGCGCGTGGCGTGATGAAGGCGTTCGGCGTTATGGGCCGCGCCAAGCCAGCTGCGATTGTCGGGTTTGGCGGGTACCCAACTTTGCCCCCTCTGATGGCAGCCAAGCTGCGTGGTGTGCCGATCATTCTGCATGAGCAAAACGCGGTGCTTGGCCGCGCGAATGCCGCCATGGCGACCAGTGCAAAGCTGATCGCGACAAGTTTTGACAGCACCGACGGGATTCCAAGCGCTTCCAACGCCATCATCGTTCACACTGGAAACCCGGTGCGCGCCAAGGTTCTGGCGGTGGCACGGGCACCCTACACTAAGGTCAAGCCTGATAAACCGTTTGAGCTTTTGGTCTTTGGCGGCAGCCAGGGCGCGCGCGTTTTCGCTGACCTTGTGCCGGGCGCGCTGGAACAGTTTGGCGAGGAGGCGCGCAAGCGCATTCGCGTTACCCAGCAATGCCGGCCAGAAGATATTGTTCGAGTGCGCGAGGCTTATGAGGCCATTGGCGTTGCCCATGATCTGGGCTCGTTTTTTGTCGACATGCCAGAGCGCATGGCAAAGGCGCATTTGGTCGTGGCCCGTTCTGGCGCATCGACGGTTGCCGAGCTTTCGGCGATGGGCCGGCCGGCGGTGCTGGTTCCCTATCCGCACGCGGTTGACCAGGATCAGGCGAAGAATGGTGCGCGGCTTGAACAAGCCGGTGGCGCCGTCGTCACCTTACAGAAGAACATTGGACCGGTGCGGCTTTCCCAACTCTTGGCGCGCCTGATGGACCCCAAGTCCGATGAGTTGGAGCGCATGGCGCGCGCTTCCAAGCGTGCGGGCCGGCCGGAAGCGGTCGAGCAACTTGCCGTCGAGGTTGAGGCGACGGGCTCTTAAGGCCCTGTTGCCGGTGAGAAAGGACCTTCCATGAAACTACCGCGCGAGCTTGGCCCGGTGCATTTCGTCGGCATTGGCGGCATCGGCATGTCGGGCATTGCTGAGGTGTTGAACACGCTTGGCTACACGGTTCAGGGGTCGGACATTGCCGACAATGCGAATGTCCAGCGCTTGCGCGCCATGGGGATCAAGGTTGCTGTCGGGCATAGCGGCGACAATTTGGGTGAAGCGGAAGTGCTGGTCGTTTCCTCGGCGATAAAACCTGACAACCCGGAGCTGATTGAAGCGCGGGCGCGGTCCATTCCTGTGGTGCGGCGCGCCGAAATGCTGGCCGAACTGATGCGGCTGAAGTCGGCCATCGCGATCGGCGGCACGCACGGTAAAACGACAACGACCTCCATCGTTGCCACGCTTTTGGATGCCGGTGGGATGGACCCAACCGTTATCAATGGCGGCATCATCAACGCCTATGGCACCAATGCGCGGCTGGGCGAAGGCGAGTGGATGGTGGTGGAGGCCGATGAGTCCGATGGCACCTTCGTCAAACTACCAGCGGACGTGGCTGTCGTGACCAACATTGATGCGGAGCATCTGGACCATTACGGCGATTTCGATGGGGTGCGTGCCGCATTCCATCAGTTCGTTGAGAACGTTCCGTTCTATGGGTTTGCGGTCATGTGCCTCGATCATCCAGAGGTGCAGAGCCTGATCGGCCGGATCGAAGATCGTCGCGTCATCACCTATGGCCAGAACCCGCAGGCCGATGTACGGGCCGTCGATTTGGTGATGGAGGGCCCCGTTTCGCGCTTTGCGGTGGAACTGCGCCGGCGGGGCTCGAACGAGCTTGATCGGATTGATGGGTTGGCGCTGCCGATGCCGGGGCTGCACAACCTTCTCAATGCGACGGCGGGTATCGCAGTAGCGCATCATCTGGGCATGTCGGCGGATGCGATCCGCGAGGGGCTTGCCCGATTTTCGGGCGTCAAGCGCCGTTTCACCCACACCGGCACCTGGCAGGGGGTCGATATCTATGATGATTATGGCCATCACCCGGTGGAGATTTCCGCCGTCCTGAAGGCTGCGCGCACAGCGACGAAGGGTAAAGTGATCGCCGTTATGCAGCCGCATCGCTTCACGCGCCTGCACAGCCTGTTCGATCAATTCTCCGCCTGCTTTAACGACGCTGATTGCGTACTCATCGCGCCTGTCTATGCGGCTGGCGAAACGCCAATTGATGGCGCATCGCACAGCGACCTGGTTGACGGCATTCGCGCGCATGGGCACCGCCATGCAGAGACTTTCGATGGGCCTGAGCATCTACCTGCCCGGGTCGCAGCCATTGCTGAGGAAGGCGACAGCGTTGTGTGCCTGGGTGCCGGATCGATCACGCAGTGGGCCAATGCGTTGCCGGATCAATTAAAGGATCTGTCATGACAGCTGCATTGGATGGCGAGGCGCTTTTGGCACGCCTCGGTCCAGGCGTGGATGCCGTGCGTGGGAAGCTGAAAGCCAATCAGCCGCTTAAGACCTACACCTGGTTTCGGGTGGGCGGGCCGGCGGAGCTTTACTTTGTGCCCGCCGATGTTGCCGACCTTCAGGCATTCCTGAAGCTGCTGCCCGGCGATGTGCCCGTGCATGTCATGGGCCTTGCTTCCAATTCGCTCATTCGCGATGGCGGGCGGAGGGGCGGGGCCATCCGGCTTGCCTCGCGGCCCTTCAATGAGGGGCAGGTTGAGGCCGGTAGCCCGCGCATCCGTGCGGGCACGGGGATGGCCGACCGCAGATTGGCCGCGCTGGCGCGTGAAGCTGGACTAGGCGGCTTTCACTTCTTCCACGGTATCCCGGGTTCGGTTGGCGGCGCTTTGCGCATGAATGCTGGCGCCTACGGTGTTGAAACCACCAACCGCGTGGTTGCTGTGGACGCTGTCACCCGCGCAGGCGAGTTGGTGACGCTTTCCCACGAGGGCATGGGTTTCAGCTACCGAAAATCCCAAGCATCCGCTGACCTCATCTTTGTCTCCGCTCTTTTTGAAGGCGTGCCGGCGCCCCAAGAAGAAATCGACGAAGCGATGGAGGCGGTTCAAAAGCACCGCGAAGAGAACCAGCCGATCAAAGAGCGCACCTCCGGTTCAACCTTTAAGAACCCGCCAGGTGGTTCTGCCTGGAAGGTGATCGATGCTGCGGGCCTTCGAGGGTTTCAGGTCGGCGGTGCGCAGATGTCCTCTATGCATTGCAACTTCATGATGAACACCGGCGAGGCTACCGCTTACGATCTTGAGATGCTCGGCGAGACGGTCCGCCAGCGAGTTTTTGAGCATTCCGGTACCCTCCTTGATTGGGAGGTCAAACGCGTCGGAACGTTTACCGATGGCCACGAGGTGGTAACCTTTCAGCCCTGAAATCCTTCGTGATCTGCGCGTAAACGTAAAACGGGCCTTGAAAAACCCGGTTAAGGATTTCTTACGAACTGCGTCCTAGCTTGCACCTGTGGAGGTCCGTTTTGGACCATGGGAACGGGATTCAAGCGCGTTTATGGCGCACGGTAACACACAGGTTGCCGTCCTGATGGGCGGCTGGTCGTCTGAGCGACCAGTCAGTCTGTCGACGGGCAGGGCATGCGCTGAGGCATTGGCGCGTGTCGGCTTCGACGTTGTTAGCGTCGATGTCGACCGGTCCGTCGCGCAAAAACTTGCCGATCTGAAACCCGATGTCGCTTTTAATGCTTTGCATGGTCCTGATGGCGAGGACGGCACGATCCAGGGTGTCCTGGAGGTGCTAAGCATCCCCTATACGCACTCAGGCGTGCTCGCGTCTGCGCTCGCCATGAACAAGGATCGCGCCAAGGTCGTGATGGCCGCTGCTGGTGTGCCGGTCGCCAAACATGTTTTGACGTCGCGCGATGAGGCGGCGCGCAAGCATGTGATGAAGCCACCCTATGTCATCAAGCCGGTCGCAGAAGGCTCGTCCTTCGGCGTCCTTATCGTGTCAGAAGACATGCAGCACCCGCCGCAGGAGCTCTACCGTGATGATTGGCCCTATGGCGATCAGCTGATGGCGGAGCACTATGTGGCTGGCCGTGAGCTGACCTGCGCCGTCATGGGAGATGAGGCGCTTGGGATCATTGAGATCGTCCCGCAGGGCCAGGCCTTCTACGATTATGATTCCAAATACCGCGAAGGCGGATCGAAGCACGTTCTGCCGGCGGAAGTCCCCGCCGACGTCTACTCCAAGATCCAAAGCTATTCGCTGGCGGCGCATCAGTCGCTTGGTTGCCGGGGTGTCACACGCGCTGATTTCCGCTTTGATGATCGCGCGATGGGCACGGGCGAGCTGATCTGCCTTGAGGTCAACACGCAGCCGGGCATGACGCCGACCTCTCTGGTGCCTGAAATCGCCGAGCATGCGGGGCATTCTTTCCAAGAGCTGGTGACATGGATGGTGGAGGACGCCTCATGCCATCGCTAAGCGCCTTTGCTCGTCGCCTCGGACTGCCAACTCGCCGCATTTTGCGCACGATGGATGCGTGTGCGCTGCAACTCTCGCGCGTTCATCATCCCAATGCGCTGCTGTTTGGTGGCGTGCTGATCCCTGTCATCGTTTTTGGGTTCTCTTTCAGCGACCGGATGGTTGATGAGCGCTACGTAGTCGCTTCAGCTGTCGGTTCGGTGGCTGCTGTCGGTGGCTTTGCCGTTGGCGACATCACTATTGAAGGCATCCGCGACACGCGCGAAGGCGATGTTCTGGACTATCTCTCGGTGACGCCGACCACTTCGCTTTTGGGTTTTGACATTGAGGCGGCGCGTGATCGGGTGCTCGCTCTTCCCTGGGTGAAAGAAGCTTCGGTGCGCCGGGTCTATCCCGACACGCTGCTTGTCGACATTGAAGAGCACGCACCTTTCGCGCGCATGCTTCAGCGTGGCCGGATTCATCTGGTGACGGTCGAGGGCGAAGAAATCACCGATGAGATCGGTTCCGCGCATGCCGCCTTGCCTCTCGTTGTGGGAGAAGGGTCGCCGCAGGAGGCTGGCGCTTTTTTTGCTCTACTGGCCGACCGGCCGTTCGTGCTGTCTGAATCGGTGGCTCTTGAGCGTGTTGGTTTGCGTCGTTGGACGCTGCACATGGCGCAGGACGTTCAGGTGCATCTGCCGGAAGAGGGCGTGGATGCAGCTTTGGCCGAGCTGGAATCGCTGATGCGGCGCTATGCGCTGCTCGCCCGGTCGATTGCCGTCGTCGATATGCGCCAGGCCGAGCGTTTGGTTGTTCGCCTGACCGATGATGCAATTGAGGCCATGGACAGCGATCTTGCCGCTGATCGGCAAGCGCGGGGAGGGGCCTGATGGCACCATCACCAACCCGCCGTCCGCAAGAGTTTCTGGGGCCGAGCCCGCTGCCGCAGCGCAAGTCGGTCATCGTTTCCGTCCTGGACATTGGCAGCGCCAAAACCACTTGCATGATTGCCCGTCTGAAACCTTGCGAGCCTGGCTACGGGCAGCGAGGACGCACGCACCATGCCGAAGTGCTGGGTTTTGGAAACTACCGTTCCAAGGGCATGAAATCCGGCTATGTGATTGATCTGGAAAAGGCCGAAGAGGGCATCCGCCAGGCGGTTCATCAGGCCGAGCGTATGGCCGGCGTAACGCTTGATACCATCATTGTTTCGCTGACTGCCGGGCGTATTGGCTCGGAGACGCTATCCGCCTCGGTTGCGCTTGCCGGGCATGCCGTCACTGAGCGTGATATCGCCAGGGTGCTGAAGGCGGGCAGTGATCATGCAGTTGAGCCAGGCCGGTCCATCCTGCACTCCATGCCAATTGGGTTCGCACTTGATGGTGATCGTGGCATTGCCGATCCTCGCGGGATGTTCGGCGCGCATCTTGGCGTCGATATGCATCTGGTGACGGCCGATACCGGTCCGTTGCGCAATCTGGAACAATGCATCAACGCCGCCCATCTGGAAGTGGAGGGCTATGTGCCCGCCGCCCATGCTGCTGGTTTGGCCGCGCTTGTCGATGATGAGATGGAACTTGGAACGGTGTGCGTCGATATCGGTGCCGGCACCACGTCTATCGGCGTTTTCTATGATGGGGAGTTTGTGCACGCCGATGTGGTGCCGCTTGGCGGTCATCACATCACCATGGATCTGGCGCGTGGGCTGTCGACCCGCGTTGAAGAGGCTGAGCGGTTGAAAACCCTGCACGGGTCGGCGCTTCCCAGCCCTGCCGATGACAGCGATATCCTGACCATTCCCCCGGTCAACGAAGACGGTCATGAAGGCGGTCAGCCGGTACCGCGTGGCGCCTTGACCCGGATCATCCGGCCGCGCCTTGAAGAGATTTTGGAAATGCCCCGCGACCGGCTCGCAGCCAGTGGATTTTCCGGCCTTGCCGCCAAGCGTCTGGTGATCACCGGCGGCGGTAGCCAGATGAGCGGCATGGTGGAATTGGCACGGCGCATCCTGTCGCGCAATGTGCGCCTTGGCCGCCCGATTGGCGTTGATGGCCTGCCGGAAGCCGGCACTGGCCCCGCCTTTGCCGCAGCCACCGGTCTTCTCATCTATCCACAATGCGTGCGCACCGTGCCGCGCGAGACATTTGCCAGCCACAGCTTCCAGGTCCGCCAGACGGGGACCGGAGGCTATTTCGGAAAGGTACGCCAATGGCTGACGAGCTCGCTTTAGGTCGTGGTCAAACGCCGTTTTGGTGTGTGACAGCCAATCGTTTTTCGGTTGGTCGAACGCTCCGGTCCTCCGGACCGACCGCTTATCTCCCAATCCCAACCCCCAACCGCCCCAAACCACCAGTGCTGTCTCCACCACCCTTCCCAGTGTGCAGCGCGTTCAAGGAAGAATGAGAGAGGGTCCTATGCCTATTCAGTTGGAAGCTCCCGATATCCACGAGCTCAAGCCAAAAATCGTCGTCTTCGGGTGCGGCGGTGCTGGCGGCAATGCCGTCAACAACATGATCGAATCCGGCCTTGAAGGCGTGGAGTTCATCGTGGCCAACACCGACGCGCAGGCGCTGACCAATTCCAAGGCCAAGCGTATCGTCCAGATGGGCGTTGCCGTAACCGAGGGGCTTGGCGCCGGCGCCAATCCGGAGATCGGACGGGCCGCCGCTGAGGAGGTGATCGACGAGATAACCGATCATCTCAACGGTGCGCACATGGCGTTCATCACGGCCGGTCTCGGCGGGGGTACGGGAACAGGCGCTGCCCCTGTGGTTGCCCGGGCCGCAAGAGAGCTTGGCAGCTTGACCGTTGGTGTTGTCACCAAACCCTTCCATTTTGAAGGTCGGCAGCGCATGCGCATTGCCGATACCGGCATTACCGACCTTCAGCAGGAAGTTGACACACTGATCTGCATTCCCAACCAGAACCTGTTCCGGATCGCCAATGAGAACACAACGTTCTCCGATGCCTTTGCGATGGCTGATCAGGTGCTGTTCTCCGGCGTTGCCTGCATCACCGATCTGATGGTCAAGGACGGCCTTATCAATCTCGATTTTGCCGATGTGCGATCAATCATGCGCGGTATGGGCAAGGCTATGATGGGTACCGGCGAAGCGTCAGGGGACAAGCGTGCCCTTCAGGCCGCTGAGGCCGCGATTGCCAATCCGCTGCTTGATGATGTGTCGATGCTTGGTGCCAAGGGTCTGCTCATCTCCATCACCGGCGGCAAGGACATGCGTCTTTTCGAAGTCGATGAGGCTGCGACCCGCATCCGTGAAGAGGTGGATCAGGATGCGCTCATTATTCTGGGTGCTACCTTCGATGAGAGCCTGGAAGGCATGATCCGGGTGTCGGTCGTGGCAACGGGCGTTGATCAGGAAGTTATTGGCCTGAACACGCCACAGAACGCGACCAGCGTGCCGACTGTTGGCCGCCCCATCGTTCAACCCGCCCCGCGTGCTGATGCAGAGCAGGTTGTGGCCAACTCAGAACCGGCTCCGATGCCGGCCGATCCTGCAGCCATTGAGCGAGCAGCAGAAGCTGCTGTGGCCGGCGCGACGGCGAGCGACGACAGCGAAACACCAGCTGCTCGCATCGAGCGCATCGAGCGGGAACTGGCCCTGCAGCATGACCAGGCTCCGATTGAGCAGCCCACTCACGCTGCCAATGATCAGGCTGTCTCTATTGCGCCGTTTACGCCGGTGCCGGATCTTTTTGAGGAGGAAGACCCAGAAGAGGCAGTAATGGACACGCCTGCTCAGGAAGTGCCGGAGCGTCCTGTTATGAGCCGGCCCGGGATGGCACGCAGCCGTGCCACGCAGCCGCGCATGCCCAAGGTTGAAGAGTTTCCGGCCATTGCGCAGGATGAAATGCGCCACAAGGCAGCTGCTGGTGCTGAAGAGGGTGAAAAAGGTGCCCTTGGCCTTCTGCGGAAGCTCGCGCATGTCGGTATGACCCGCAGAGAGGATGATACCCCTGCTGCTTCTACCGCCGCGGCCCAGCCCGTGCCAACGCCGCAGCACCGCCCTGCGCATTCTGAACCTGCACAGGTACCTTCGGCTTATGATGGTTTGGGGCGTTCGAACCCAACCGCCCAGCCGACTCAGCGCCAAGCTGAGGAAGAAGCCATGGAGATTCCCGCCTTTTTGCGCAGGAAGAGTGGTTAACGGTCTGTAACAGTCTGAAACATTGCCAGTGGGCGGATTGAGCCGCCCATTGGCGCCCAATAATTTCTTCATATTTTACAGTTAGTTATTTCTTAGCGCCATGTTTCAAAAACCGTAACACACGGTAAGAAAGCGTGATTTTGGTCCAGGCATCGCCGCGGGTAGGGTCTCGATGGTGTCGCCGCTGACGAATTAAGACCATTGTCGTCTTGGGCGCGGGCTGGATAACCGCACGTTAGAACGTGACATCCTTGTGAACATCGGGTGCGTGAAGGTTTTTCGGCACCCAAATACGCCGGGCGTTACCTGGCGTGGACTAAGCTGGGGGAATGCACCGTATGGCCAATCGTTCAGAGTATCAGGCGACGGTTGCGGATATTGTCTCGCTTTCAGGCATAGGTGTTCACAGCGGCGCTGCCGCCACTCTGACGATTTACCCTTCAGACGAAGATACGGGAATCATCTTCCAGCGCGTTGCGATGGAAGGCTCGCGGGATGTCGAAATTAAGGCGGATTGGTCGAGCATTTCGGCGACAGCGCTCTGCACTGTGCTCGGTGATCCCAAGGGCGCCTACGTTTCAACCGTTGAACATTTGCTCGCCGCACTGCGTGCGCTTGGCGTCGACAACGCACTGATTGAGGTCGATGGCCCTGAAGTGCCGATCATGGATGGTTCATCCTCGGCGTTTATCGATGCGATCGACAGTGTTGGCCTGACTGTCCAGAGGAAGCGTCGTAAGGTGCTTCGCATCCTGAAACCTGTGCGTGTTGAAGCAGGAGATGCGTTCGGTGAACTGCGCCCGCTTGAAGGTTGCCGTTTCGAAGTCAGCATTGACTACGACCATGACAGCATCGGGCATCAGGCGATTCATTTTGACATGTGCGCTGACGGCTTCCGCAAGGATATCTCGCGTGCACGAACCTTTGGTTTTCTGAAAGACGTCGAGCAGCTTTGGGCCAACAATTTTGCGCTTGGCTCGTCGCTTGAGAACGCCGTGGTCCTTGGCGACAATGGTATCGTGAACCCCGAAGGCTCGCGTTGGGTCGATGAGTTTGTTCGTCATAAGGTTTTGGATGCCATCGGCGAGCTGGCGTTGGCGGGTATGCCGATTGAGGGCTGCTATCGTTCCCATAAAGGTGGTCACCGTCTCAACTTCACGATGATGCAGGCGCTTTTTGCTGATCCAAGCAACTACGAGATTGTTGACGACAGCGCCTCCAATGATCTGACACGCAGCGAACGTCCCGTGGACGAGGTGAGCGTGCGGTTGGAAGCGGCTACACTGCGACCGGAAACGAACTAAACCTCTTCGTTCCTTCCCCTTGCCTTGCTTTTGCCATCGGCCCTGTTCAAGGGCATGGCAGTCATTCGTGCTGACGGCCAAGGTTCGACGACCGGGGTGGGGTGGCAGAAAAGAGATTTCGTGATAGAGGCCCTTTCCGGCTTTTATCCGGGCCAAACGAGAGCGCAACCAACGTTCTTGGCGCCCACGGAAAGGGTTGACGTGATCAGGTATGGTGTTTTGAGCGTCATGATTGACCGATTGGCTGCCCTCGGGCGCACTTCTTCAAAGAGCTTGACGATTGTTGCCCTGACCGGTTTGGTCTTGGCTGGCTGCGCGTCGACCGATGTTGCCGATACGACCGATTTCGTTGACGATACACGCCCTCCGGCAGTGATGTTCAACGAAGCGCTCGCCATCATGGAGTCGGGTGACTACCGCACAGCTTCGACCAAATTTGAAAAGATGAAAGAGTAACCCCATTCAACGGAGAATCATAGGCGGCATTTGTGCATGGGTCCATTTACCACATAAAAGCAAGGAGAATTACCGAAAGAAGTGC
>JBHJIX010000081.1:0-35176 GCA_050043025.1 Cohaesibacteraceae bacterium | reverse complement strand
TTCGTCGCCAAGATCGAAGGTGCCGAAGTGGATGTCACCGGCCATGCCGTTCTCTTCCAAAGCCTGGATGGTCGGGTTTGCCGATACCGGGCCAAGGGTCAGGATGCCGTCGACGTCAGGATTTGCCGACAGGTAAGCCAGAACGCGGTTTTTGATTTCTGCCGGATCGGTGCCTGAATCCATCATGGAATCACCGAGTTCCACGCCAAGACCGTCGGCGTAGCCGCGGCAGCGCTCACCAACTGTCGGCTGCTGGATCGCGTGGTTGACACACAGGAAGTTGGTGACGCCTTCAGACGCGGCGCGCAGACCGGCTGCATAGCCAGCATCATATTCTGGCTGACCGACATACATCAGGGCGCCGACTTCGCGAGCCTGCTCAGGCGTGCCGGTGTTCATGATGATGACGTTGATGCCCTGATCGACAGCTTCGGAAATTGGGCCTTGGAGCACGTCGAAGTCAGCGAGCGTGGTGATAATGCCATTGGGGCCGGAAGCGGCGGCCTGCTCAATGATACGGGCCATATCGGCGATGTCACCGGTAGGCGGGTTGCGGTACTCGACTTCAACGCCAACCTGTTCACCAGCCAGCGCAATGCCGTTTTTGATGGTGTTCCACCAGCTGTCGGAATCAGGCGCGTGGCTGACGAGAACATAACGTTCGCCTTCAGCATGTGCCGCACCAGCCACCATAAACGGTGCTGACACCACCATGGCTGCAACGGCGACCGATTTCAGCAATGCATTCATTGTTATTCCTCCCAGATTTGCTCCATGGGCGGTTTGCTTTTGGTTGCGATCTACCGCCTCACCTCAGAGGGTAATCATGAATCATCAAATTTTGCAACCGCTTGCAAAATGCGCACAGCCGGCGCATGCTTATTTGACAAGCATGTCCAATCGCGGGAGGGCCTTCACCACCAAAAGGCCGGACGATAAATGCCAGTGACATTGAAAGAGGTTGCAGAGCGCGCTGGTGTTTCGCGCTCGGCGGTCTCACGTACCTTTACCCAAGGGGCTTCGGTCTCTGACAAAACACGGCGCAAGGTCGAGACGGCCGCCGCCGAAATGGGTTATAGCCCCAATGCGCTGGCCTCGAGCCTGACGACAGGGCGTACGAAACTGATTGGCCTGGTCTCCAACAACTTCCACAATCCGATTTTTCTGGAAGTGTTCGACCTTTTTACGCAAGGCCTGCAGGAGCGCGGATTGCGCCCGCTTTTGGTCAATCTGACCAATGAAACCGATCCCGCTCACTCCCTTCAAATGCTGCGGCAGTATTCCGTGGACGGGGTTGTGGTTGCCTCCTCAACGCTCCCGCCGAGTTTTGCCGAAGCCTTCAAGGCGGCTGGAATGCCGGTTGTCCATTCCTTTGGGCGCTGGTCGACGTCGCCCGATGTGCATGTGGTTGGGATCGACAATGTGATGTGCGGGCGGATGGCGGCGGCAGCGCGCATCGAACGCGGAGATCAGAAGGTTGCGTGTCTTGGCGGCCCGCAAAGTGCGACCTCCACACAGGACCGCCTGGCAGGTTTCCTTGATGCGCTCGAGGGCCGCTCGTCTATGCAGGTCAGATACACTTTCGCCGAAGCCTACTCCTTTGATGCCGGACGGGCCGAGATGCGCCGATTGATCGCGGAGGGCGAAGTCGCCGATGCCTATTTCTGTGGTGACGATGTGTTGTCGATCGGTGCACTGAGTGCCGTGCGCGATGCCGGCCTATCCGTTCCCGATGATGTCGCCATTATCGGGCTGAACGACATGGAGATGGCAGGCTGGCAGAACATCAATCTGACCACGATCCGTCAGCCGATCCACGAAATCATCAACTCGTCGATTGAGCTTGTGGTTGCGCTGATCAACGAGCCGACCCGTTATCCTGAAGCGCGGCTTTTTCCGTGCAAGCTGGTGGAGCGGGGCACGCTACGCGCCCTGCCCCCAGTTAAACACTAACCAATCGCAGTCACTGAGTACGGAACATGGGTGGGCGGGCAGCGACCCACGCGCCCTTATCCTTGGCCGAACCAACCGAGGCATAGACCGCAGCCATCGACCGCAAACAATCTTCGGCAAGCGGCAGATGCGCTGCTGCTTCCTTCACTGCGACGCCCTTGGCTGATGCGTGGATCGCATCGGCGAGATCAAGATAGATGTTGGCCACGGCCAGCGGAAAGCCTTCTGGATGAGCGATCGGCACCCGGCTGAGGCGCGCAGCCATGTCAGAAATTCCTGCCTCGCCCTTCTCGATGATCTCCGTGCGCCCGCCCAGCGGTGTCCACAGTGTCTGGTTTGGTTGCTCGGAGGCCCAACGCAGACCGCCCTTTTCCCCGAAGACCTGGATGTCGAGACCATGCTGACGACCCAGGGCGATGGTGGACGTCCAAAGCCGTCCGACCGCTCCCTTTTCGGTGCGAAAATTGACCATTGCATCGTCTTCCAGCACACGCCCCGGCACGGTGGACGCGAAGTCGGCCGACAGGTTGGTAACTTCATCGCCGAGGATGAAGCTCGCCAGATGCAGCGCGTGGATGCCGCAATCGGCCATCTGGCCTGAGACGCCAGCCTGCTCCGGATCATAGCGCCAGCGGACGCGCGGATTGTCGGCATCATCGCCAGCAGCGTGGTGGCCATGGCTGAAGTTGGCGACCACAGAGCGAATCGCGCCAAGCTCACCCGATGCCACCATGTGGCGCATATGTCGAATGATCGGATAGGCCGAATAGGCATAGTTCACCGCGCAGATGCGGCCCGAGGCTTCGGCGGTCCGCACGATGTCCTCGCCCTCCTCGACCGTCATGGTCATAGGCTTCTCACACAGCACATGAAAGCCGGCGTCGAGGAAAGCTTTGGTGATCTCATAGTGGGTGGCGTTGGGCGTGGCGACAGTGACCAGATCGATGCGATCCGGACGCGCCTTTTCGCCTTCCAGCATCTCCTGCCAATTGCCGTAGGCACGGTCTGCAGCGATACCAAGACGCTGGGCGTAGTCTTTGCCTCGCGCCGGATCATGGTCCAAGGCACCGGCATCAAAGGAGAACAGGCCGTCGGCAAGCGCGCCGAGCCTATGCGCCGGGCCAATCTGGCTGCCTTCGCCGCCACCGATCATGCCCCAGGACAAGCGTTTCATGGGCAGCGCTCCTTAGAAACCAATAGACTGGAGGTACGTGCGATTGAGCCGCGCATCGCCCAAGGAATCGGTATCCGGTAGCGTCGGATCGCAGTCCTGCTCGCCCGTGCACCTGCCCTCAAACCCGGCGTCCAACAGCACCTGCCTGACCGCTGGAACGTCGACATCGCCGTCGCCCAGAATGCTGAAGATGCCCTGCCCGCACGCCTCGTAAAAACCAGTGCCTTTGGCAATGACATCGGCCTTCACGACCGGGTCTATATCTTTGAAATGCACATAGGAAATGCGGCCTATGTGACGCTTCATGAAGGCAACCGGATCAAAGCCCGCATAGGAATGGTGACCTGTGTCGAAGCAGATTTTCAGGATGCTTTCGTCCACCTCATTCAGCAGACGTTCGAGCTCCGGCTCGAAGTCCATGAAGCCGGCGGCATGCGCGTGGATGCCAACTGTGAGCCCATACTCTTCCGTGCCCATCTTGGCGACCTGGGCGATGCGGTCGCGATAGGCCGACCACTCCGCCTGATCCATCTGCTCAGCAGCATCGGCCCGCCCGGCTGTCGGCGCACGGCGCGGTGAGATGGAGTCGATCAACACCAGGTGCTGAGCGCCATGTGCCTTCAGCGCCTTGCAGGTGCGCACAGACACATCCAGCACATCATTCCATGCTGCGGGATCATGGAAGGGGCGGAACACCACGCCGCCAATCAAGGTCAGTGCATGTTCGGCCAACGCTTCGCGGAGCAGGGCTGGATCCTCCGGCATGAACCCAACGGGTCCAAGCTCGATACCCTTGTAGCCAGCCTCGGCGCATTCCTTCAGCACCGTGCGCCAAGGCGGATTACGTGGATCGTCGGCAAATTCCACACCCCAGGAACAGGGCGCATTGCCAATGCGGATGGTCATGAACGGAGGTCCTTCGTCAAAAGGTGGAAACACTTTGCCAGCTGCGCGCCTCAGAGGATGCGATGGCAGCGGCAATGATCTGGTTGACGACCATGCCATCGCGAAAAGTCGGCCACACAGCTTTGCCGGAATGGATGGCGGCGAGAAAGTCTCGCGCTTCGATAATGATCTGGTCCTGATAACCCGTGCCATGGCCGGGACCCTGGCAAAAGGGCTCATAGTCCGGGTGATCGGGCCCGGTCAGAATTTTGATAAAGCCACGCTCAGCGCCCGGACCCTCAGCCTGATAGAGCCAAAGTGCGTTCTGATCCTCCTGATCGAAACGGATCGCACCTTTGGTGCCATGGATCTCGTAGGCGTAGCCCATTTTGCGACCGGTCGCGATACGGCTGAAATGCATCTGACCCATCACACCGCTTTCAAACCGGCACATGAGTTGGGCCTGATCGTCATTGGTGACCTGCTCGGGGCCCGTCTCTCCTGGCCTTGTTTTGTGGACGGTTTCGACCTCGGCCATCACCTTCGTAATTGGGCCAAGCAAAGCCAGCGCGCAGTTGACCATATGAGGCGCAAGATCGCCCATTGTGCCGTTCGCCATACCGCGCGTGCGCCAATTGGCCGGCAGTTCGGGGTCCGCGAGGAAGTCTTCGGTGTGCTCGCCACGGAACCACGTCACGTCGCCGATCGCTCCGTCAGCGACCAGCTGACGAGCGTACTGCGTTGCCGGAGTGCGGACATAATTGAAGCCGACCATGTTAGCGACATCGGCCTTCTCGGCAGCTGCGACCATGGCCCGGCTGTCCTCAAGCGATGCGCCAAGAGGCTTTTCGCAGAGCACAGGTTTGCCGAGCGCGAAGGCGCGCTCAGCGATCTGGCGATGAGTAGACTGGGGCGAAGCAATGACAATGGCCTCAACGGACGCATCGTCGACAAGCTCCTGCCAGTTGGCAGTCGCCCGCTTGAAGCCAAAGGCGGCACGGTAACGCTCAGCTGACCCAGGTGTTGTGGCGCAAACCACTTCTAAAACCGGGCGCAAGGGCGTGTTGAAAACAGCGCCAACCGCTGCCATCGCCACCGCATGGGCCTTGCCCATATAGCCACCGCCGACAATTCCAACACCGATATCCGGCATGGGCACCCCCTGCAAACCGTCCGGTCATCGAAATTACTATTTGCAACCGGTTGCAAATCCAGTATCGTGAGATGCAACAAGACGCAATGGGCAAAAAGGGCATGAAGACCCGTTTCGCCTAGCCGGGGGAGATCAATGACCGCCAGCCCTACAGGTTCGGGTCCGCGCACCGTGCGGTTGACCACGGCTCAGGCCATCGTGCGCTATTTGGCCAACCAGTTTATCGAGATTGATGGCGTTGAAACCCGCCTTTGCGGCGGTGGTTTTGGCATTTTCGGGCACGGCAATGTGCCCTGCCTTGGGGAAGCCCTCTATCCGGTTCAGGACATCCTGCCGCTTTACCGCGGCCAGAATGAGCAGAGCATGGGTTTCGCGGCTGCAGCCTATGCCAAATACCATCTGCGCAAGCGTTTCATGTTCTGCACGGCGTCCGCCGGACCTGGCACCGCAAACCTGTTGACAGCATCCGCCCTCGCCCATGCCAACCGCCTGCCGATGCTGATGTTGTGCGGCGATACCTTCCTAACCCGCCTGCCCGACCCTGTGCTTCAGCAGCTGGAGCATTTCGGCAATCCGGCGCTTGGGCTTAACGACGCGTTCATAGCCGTCACGCGCTACTGGGATCGCATCACCCATCCTGCACAAATCATCCAATCGCTTCCTGCGGCGTTGGCGACGATGCTCGACCCGGCCGATTGCGGACCTGCGTTTCTGGGGCTTCCGCAGGATGTGCAGGGCTGGGCTTATGATTACCCCGAAGCGCTGTTTGAGAAGACGGTGCATCGCATCCGCCGCCAGACACCGGACGCGAACGAAATTGCCGACGCAGCTTCCATGCTGAAAAGTGCCCAGCGCCCGATGATCATCGCCGGCGGCGGCGTGCAGTATTCCGGCGCGGTGGCCGAGCTCACACTGTTCGCCGAAACGCACCAAATTCCAGTCGTTGAGACCATTGCTGGGCGAGCCAACATGCTGGCAACCCATCCTCTCAACATCGGTCCGATCGGCGTAACAGGGTCCGACAGTGCCAATGCCATCGCCGAACAAGCTGATGTCATTCTGGCCGTGGGGACGCGCCTTCAGGACTTCACAACAGGGTCTTGGACAGCCTTTGCCCATGACGCCGGGTTCATTGGCCTTAATGCCGCCCGACATGATGCCGGCAAGCATCTCTCCAGGCCTGTCGTTGGCGATGCCAAGCTCGGGCTTCTGGCTCTTGGCGATGCGCTTGGCGGTTACCAGACGCCTGAGGTTTGGACTGAACACGCCAAGTCAGAGCGGGCCAAGTGGGACGCCTATGTCGCGGACAATGTTTCCCATGGCGACAACAGGCCCAACTCCTACGCCCAAGCCATCGGCGTTGTGAACGAGTTCTGCGATCCACGGGACCGGGTGGTCACCGCGGCAGGCGGTCTGCCAGCGGAAGTGACAGCCAATTGGCGCACGCTCGACATTGGCACGGTAGACGTTGAGTTTGGCTTCTCTTGCATGGGCTATGAGATTGCCGGCGGCTGGGGCGCGCGCATCGCGCAGGCTGAAAGCGAGGCCGACAAAGACACCATCGTTTTCGTCGGCGACGGCTCCTATCTCCTCTTGAACTCCGACATCTACTCGTCGATTCTCACGGGCAAGAAGCTGATCATTCTGGTGCTCGACAATGGCGGCTTTGCCGTCATCAACAAGCTACAAAACAACACCGGCAATGAGAGCTTCAACAATCTGATCGCCGACTGTCCGACGGTGCCGGAGCCGACCTATGTCGACTTCGAGGCCCACGCGGCCTCCATGGGTGCGGTCGCTGAAACGGTATCAAACCCGTCGGAGTTTGGTGAGGCCTTCAAGCGCGCCAAGGCGGGCGACAAGACCCATGTCATCGTCATGAAAGTCGATGCCTATGAAGGCTGGACCACCGAAGGGCACACTTGGTGGGAAGTCGGGACACCTGAAGTGGCGGAGAGCGAAAAGGCCCGCGCCGCCCATACAGATTGGGAATCCACTCGCCCCAAACAGCGCAAAGGTGTGTGATGAAGAGCTTTTCCGCCCAAACCGCTGACCCAAAAACCGTCGTCGAAGAACTGCTTCAGGGCGGCGGCGCTGTGCGGCTCACCGGTCTCTTCTCGGCTGAGGATATTGCTGAAGCGCGCGCGATTATCATGGAGCACTCGCAGGCAGAGGCGGAGAAGGTCACGCACTTTCAGGGCGCTGCCGAAGAGAGCGGCAAGCTGAACTTACAGCGGCGCGTCTGGAACCTGCTTGCCAAGGGCGATGTTTTCGGTCGCATGGCGGCCCACCCGGTACTGATGGCCATCCTGCGCGAGTTCCTTGGCACTGAGTTCATCATGGGTTCCATCGCGGCGAACCGTATTTTGCCGGGCGGCCCGGGACAGGAGCCGCATGTCGATTACCCTTATTGGGATTTCCATGCGCCCGAAACGCATCCTGTGGGCCTCAACAGCTCGTTTCCGATGAACGCTCAGGTCTCAATCCTGCTTGACCCCTTCACCGAGGAAAGTGGCGCAACAGCCTACATGCCAGGCAGCCAAAAGGAATTGCGCTACCCTGGCGAGGGCGACCGCTTCTTCGAGCGCTGTGAGCGCATGCTGGGCGAACCTGGCGATGTGGCGCTCTTCTTTGGAGCGGCCTGGCATTGCGCCATGCCCAACCAGTCCAACCATGAACGCAGCGCCATCCTCATTCAGTATCTGCCCAAATGGGTGAAGCCGATGGAGGATATGCCGGCCGCCCTGCCCGCCTCCGTCTTGGATCAAGCAAGCTGGGACCTTCGTCAATTGCTGGGGCTGAACTACCCCTATCCGGAAGTTCTTGATCAGGCCGATGCCGGCAACACCGAAGGGCGTGTGCGGGCATGATCGACCTTTCGGGCAACAATTTTGTCATTGTCGGCCGCGCCGGGATGGACATCTACCCCGATCCTCCCGGCACCAAGACCGAAGAGGCAACGCATTTCTTCACCTGCCTTGGCGGGTCGTCGGCCAACATCGCGGTGGCCATCACAAAACAGGGTGGCAGCGCCTCACTTGTGACGCGTGTGTCAGATGATGCCGTTGGGCGTTTTGCCGTCAATGAACTCAAGAAGTACGGCATCGACCACAAGCATGTGACGCCTGTTGGTGGGGAAACGCGGACCTCGCTCGCGGTGGTGGAAAGCCGGGTTGAGGACCACCAGTCGGTCATCTACCGCAATGGCGCCGCCGATTTTCAGATGGCCGTCCAGGATGTCGAGGCGGTAGACTACAGTGCCTACACCGCGCTCATCACCACAGGCACCGTGTTCGCCGCAGAACCGTCGCGCACTGCAGCTTTTCGGGCGTTCGAGCTTGCCAAAGCGGCTGGACTGCCGCTGATTTTCGATATCGACTACCGCCCTTACAGTTGGCCATCACCAGAGGTCGCTGCGGAGGTTTACTCGCGCGCTGGCGCGATGTGCGACGTCATCATCGGCAATGATGTCGAGTTCGGTTTCATGGCTGGCGACTACGCCAAAGGCCGCGCAAAAGCCAAGGCCCTTGTCGATGGCGGCGCGCCGATCGCCGTTTACAAGATGGGCGAGAACGGCGCCATCACCTATACCCAGGATGGCGACATTGCGACCGGCATTTACCCGGCGAACGCGCTGAAACCAACGGGCGCTGGAGACAGTTTCATGGGCGGCTTTATCGCCGCGCTGGCTGCCGGCAAGAGCGTGAAAGAGGCCGTACTGCGTGGTTCAGCCTCCGCCTCCATGGTTGTTGCCCGCGTTGGCTGCGCACCGGCCATGCCAACAACAAAAGAGCTGGACGCGTTCTTGCGCGATCACCCCGGCCCCACAGTTCCCGATGCCGCCCAGGCGGACCAGACGGCGGCCTGAAAGGACAAGAGCGATGCACATCCCACCATTTGAGAACCACAACAAACCGATCGTCGATGCCGGCGACGCGGTGGTGCCGCTCAACTACTTCAACATTGTGAAGCTGAAGAAGGGCGAGAGCTTTTCCTATCAGGTGCCGGGCTACGAGACATGCATCGTACCAGCGACGGGAACATAGACCGTTTCCGTCGGCAATGAGAGCTATGCCGATATTGGCAAGCGCTCCATCGACGTCTGGGATGGCGAGCCTGAGGGCGTTTATGTGCAGACCGGCATGGAGGTCAGATTCACCTGCGACAGCGATGTGGCGGAAGTCTTCATTGCCGGTGCCAAGTTCGATCAAACGCTCGAACCGTTTACCGTGCGCTCGCATGAATTGGATATCGTGCAATACGGGTCCGCCGACACAAAGCCCCACCGCAAGATCAAGCACATTCTGGGTGGCCAGTACCATGATCGCGTGGGCCGGCTTTTGGTTTCTGAGCTTTACACCGTCGGTCAGGGCGGCTGGTCAGGCTTCCCGGCCCATAAGCACGATACGGATCGCTTGCCGGACGAAACGCGGCATGATGAGACCTACAATTTCCGCTTCCGGCCAAACTTCGGCTCCGGCGTTCAGCTCCTTCAAAAGGACGAAAACAAGCCTGGCGAAGCTTTCCACATTGTCGACGGGTCAACCTTCCTGATCGACAAAGGCTACCACCCCTGCGCGGTAATGCCGGGGTATGAGATGTACTACTTCACCATCCTTGGCGGGCTCTCACAGCGCAGTCTGAAGCAATACTTTCAACCTGTTCACGCGCACCAGCTTCACACCATTCCTGGCATCATGGATATGGTCGCGAAATTCAAATGACCGGTGTCCATCGATGACGCTTGCGACACTGTCGGAGGTTCTCCACCCGGCCATGGCAGGTGGCTATGCCGTGCCTGGCTTGGTGTGTCTGGGCTGGGAGGATATGCGCGCCTATGCCATGGCGGCTGAGGCCGAAAAGGCACCGGTGATCCTGCAAGCCGGGCCGAGTTGCCGTGAGCACACGCCCCTGCCCGTTCTGGGCGCGATGTTTCGCTATCTGGCAGAAAGCGTCAGCGTGCCGGTGGTAGCGCATCTGGACCATGGCTACAGCGCGGAGGAATGTCGCGAGGCCGTCGACAGTGGTTTCTCATCGGTCATGTATGACGGTTCTCGCAAACCACTCGCTGACAACATTTCTGAGACGAAAGCGATCGCCGAGATGGCGCATCGTGCCGGCATCTCCTGCGAGGGTGAGATTGGTTTCGTCGGCTACTCAGGTGGGGAAGCTTCGGCCGGAACCGACCCCGATGAAGGAGCGAAATTCGCAAGCGAGACCGGCGTCGACGCGGTTGCGATCTCGGTCGGTAATGTGCATTTGCAGCAGGACCATGAAGGCGGGCTCGACGAACCGCGCATCCGGGCAATTGAAGCGGTGACCGACGTGCCGCTTGTCATCCATGGCGGATCGGGCGTGCCGCATGCGCAGCGCTTGGCACTCGCCCAAGGCTCCGCGATTGCCAAGTTCAACATCGGCACCGAGTTGCGAATGGCGTTCGGCAACGCCCTTCGAGATGCCGTCAACAGCGATATGGAGCGGTTTGACCGTGTGCAGATCTTGAAGGACACGCATCAACCTGTCTTCGAGGCCGCCCGCGCGGCGATCCGGTCGGTCGGCGCGAATGGAAAGGCAGCCTGATATGGTAAGGATTGGACTTCTGGGCTGTGGCAGGATCGGGCAGGTCCACGCTCTATCGATAGAGCAAGTGGGTGGTGCTCAGTTGGTCGCCGTTGCCGATGCCGTGCCTGAAGCCGCCGAGGCGGTTGCTGCGTCGTACGGCGCGGCCGTTCGATCCATCGATGCTGTCCTGACCTCCGGTGATGTGGACGCGGTGATCATCGGCACGCCGACGGATACGCACTACGACCTCATCCATCAAGCGGCGGCCAACGGCAAGGCGATCTTCTGCGAAAAGCCTGTCGATCTGGATACCGACCGTATTCGCGAGTGCGTTGCAGCAGTTGAGGCAACTGGCGTGCTTTTCATGGCCGGCTTCAACCGTCGGTTTGACCCCAACTTCGCATCAATGGCACAGCAAATCCGCGACGGCGTTATTGGGAACGTCGAGCTAGTAACGATCCTGTCACGCGACCCCTCCCCACCGCCTGTCTCTTACATTGAGCGCTCCGGCGGTCTGTTCCGGGACATGATGATCCATGACTTTGACATGGCGCGGTTCCTGCCCGGTGACGAGGTCGTCTCGGTCTCGGCAAGCGGCTCCTCTTTGGTTGATCCAGCCATTGGTGCGGTGGGCGATGTGGATACAGCGGCGGCAATTCTCACCACAGCGTCCGGCACCATCTGTCAGATTTCCAATTCTCGGCGGGCGACCTACGGCTACGACCAGCGGGTGGAAGTTCACGGCTCCAAAGGCCTGCTCCGAGCCGACAACCAATTGGAATCGACGGTGGAATTGGCAACCGGTGACGGCTTCCGACGCTCACCGACCCAGCACTTCTTTTTGGAGCGCTATGCAGAAGCCTACCGCCTGGAGATCGCGGCATTCATCGCAGCCATAGAGAATGGCGAGCCACCCTCTCCAACCATCGAAGATGGGTTGCGCGCCCAGATGATCGCCGATGCAGCCACTGTTGCGCATCAGGAAAGTCGAGTGGTTGCATTGGACAATGGCTAGGGCGTGTCTTTGGCTAAGGCATCCGCAAATACCTGGAAGACTGTGATCACGTAGGCAGCCAGACCTTCGGTGTGCTTGTCGAAGCTCACTTGATAACGCGGGTCGGCTTCATAAAGCGCCGCCAATCGACCTAGATGTTCGGCATCGCAGGGGTAAAACCAACGATCAATGAGGTCGCGGTAGCCCTCAATCGCCGACCAGGCATCGGGATGATCAAACTCCCGACCAGAACGCATGGCTTCTGCCAGGTCATCTAAGGCGGCGGCATTTTCGTCCTTATAGCTCTGCCACTCTTGGGATGAATAGGCTTTCGTGCGATCCTGGGCGATGGACCAGATATCGGTGCTCCCCCAGCGGTCACGCGCTTCTTTTTCCAGGACTTTCGCTTCAAAGCCGTCAAACAAATCTGCCATGGCCATCTCTTTTGGATTTGGATTCTCGATCTCGGCAAGTGCCCGATCGATGCTGGCCACCAAAGCTTTGTGCTCCTTGATCGTCTTCTTCAGCCCGTCGCGCTGTTTAATGAGCGCGGCGCGGCGATCGAAGCCGGGATCATCGAGGAGGAGGCGGATGTCAGACAGCGGTAGGCCCATCGCGCTGTGCACAAGGATCGTGTGCAAGCGCTGAAGGCTGTCGCTGTCATAGAGCCGTCGCCCGCTGCCGGAGCGGGTCGCAGGCGATAGGAGGCCGAGCTCGTCGTAATGGTGCAGACTGCGCACCGAAACGCCGGAGATACGGGCTACCTCGCCAACCGAAAGCAGCTTTAGGCGTGCCATGGCAGGCCTTTAGCAACCTCACATCGCGTAAGGTTCAAGCCTTTTCTTCGGAAAACCTGGCCAGCGGGTCGAACACTGGCTTTTAACCGCTAGAAAGTGATTCCGCGATCGCACGAAAGACCTCAACAGTCTCATGGTCATGGAGGTCAAAATCCGGGTCAGCGCTCGTCTTGACGATCTCGATCTGATGGCGTGGATGGATATAGATGTACTGTCCCCAGATGCCGATGGCGAGGTAATCGCCTTGCGGGTTCTCAGGGATCCACCAGTGATAGCCATAGCCAAACGTCCAGTAGGAATGTGGGTTTTCGCCGGGTTGGATGTGCGGTCCTTCGGGAGTGATGGTGTCGTTGATCCATTCGGCAGGGATGATCTGAACGCCGTCGCGTGCGCCACCTTGCAGATAAAGCTGCCCGAACCGGCCATAGTCGCGCAGCGTGGCGTTCAGGCAGCAAAGCGGTAGAACCTCACCGTTGCGACCGGTGTTCCAGTAGGCGTCGGCCTCAGCGCCCATCGGACCCCACAGCCGTTCTTCCAAAAACGCGTCGATGGAGGTGCCCGTAGCCCCTTCGAGCGCCAGGCCGAGGGCTATGCTGTCGGAACTGATGTACTCATTGTAGATTCCCGGCGTCCGTATGGCTTCCTGATCGGCAAGTGTTTCGACAAGCGTCGTCCCCGTCGCAAAGCCGATGAACAACTGATTCACATCGGACATTAGGCTGTCATAGTCTTCATCGAACCCGATGCCGGACGACATGGTTAGGACATCGATGAGTGGGACGGCGCCATAAGCCGTGCCTTCAAGCTCCGGTGCGAAGGTTTCTATCGGCGCCTCAATGTCCTCGATAAGCCCGTCGCCGACGGCAATCCCCACCAGTGCTGACAACACGGACTTGGCCACCGACCAAGATGCAAAACGCGCATTTTCGTCCGCCCCCAGATAGTAGGCCTCATGGGCGATCTGTGCATTGTGAAGCACCAGCAGCCCAGTGGTTTGGGAGCGCTCCAAACAGGCCGGCAACCTTTGTCGCTCGCCGTTGAAGGGATACGTTTCGGTGAGCCTCCGTTCATTTCGTGGCAGGTCCCAAACATCTCCCTTCCGAGCAACAGGCTCGTAGGGAAAGACGGCATCCATGTTGCGGAAGTTCTCAACGCGGTAGTCTTCAGCGAATAGAGTTATGCCGGCCCAATAGGGACTGTTGCGCAACCAGATGTAGCCGCCGGCTGCCGCCAGTCCGAGGCAAAGCAGGACGACAAAAATCAAGCGGAAAACAGCGCTCTTGGTCATGGCTTCCTTTTGAAACTATCAGCGGTCCAGCGGCGGAATCCGACAATTAGTGGAAGCTGTTGAGCATAATTTCGAGATCGGGTCTGCGCGTAAGCAAGGCGCCGGTTCGGTGCACCCCTGATGCGCGACGTCAGCCCATCCGGTGGCTAAACCAGATGCTGCGCGATGGCCGCGGCGAGCTTTGCGTTGTTCTTCACCAGAGCGATGTTGCTCGTAAGGCTTCGTCCCTGTGTAAGTTCGACAATGCGGCCCAACAGGTAGGGCGTGACGTCTTTGCCGCTGACGCATTCGCGCTCCATATCGGCCTGCGCCGCTTCGATGTAGGTGTTCATCTCCGCTTGTGGGATTTCGCTTTCGTGCGGAATTGGATTGGCAACGAGCATGCCGCCATCAACGCTGAGCCGAGCGCGCTGCTGTTGAAAAGCCGCGATGGCCTCGGCGGTGTCGACCCGCAGCGGCGCGTCCAGTCCCGACTCACGCGACCAGAAGGCGGGCATTGCATCCGTCTGGTACCCCACAACCGGGACGCCCTGCGTTTCAAGAACTTCCAGCGTCTTCGGGATATCGAGGATCGCCTTGGCGCCTGCTGCGACCACGATGACGCTAGTACGGCCAAGCTCCATCAGATCGGCGGAGATGTCGAAGCTCTCTGACGCACCCTTGTGCACGCCGCCAATGCCGCCAGTGGCGAAGACCCTGATACCGGCCATCTCGGCGATCATCATGGTGGCCGCCACGGTGGTTCCAGCGCTTTCGCCTTCCGAGATCGCGAAGGCGAGATCAGCACGCGAAACCTTTCGCGCGCTCTTGATCTGGGCAAGCTGCTCACGCTCGTTTTCTGTAAGGCCGACCTTCACACGCCCGTCGATTACGGCGATTGTTGCGGGAACCGCGCCGCCATCGGCGATGACGCCTTCCACCATAGTCGCCATTTCTAGGTTCTGCGGAAACGGCATGCCATGGGTGATGATGGTGCTTTCCAGAGCGACCACCGGCCGCCCCTCCTTCAGGGCCGACGCCACATCGGGATGGAGATCAAACGCGACGGGGAGATCATTGGTGGTCATTCAGGTCTAGCTTTCTGGTTTCTTCTGGGCGTGTCTGTTGGCCTGCTCGTGCAGCCAATCGGCTGAGAGTTCGGGGCGGACATCAAGCTCTGATTGGACGGTCAGGCCGGCAAGGAGAGCACCGATCTCGGCCGCGCGTTCCAAGCTTTCCCCACGCACCAATCCATGGAGCGTCGCGGAAATTAATGCATCCCCGGCGCCGGTGACATCAACAGGCTCGGCGCTGATGGCTGGTTGCTGGCTGACGCTGCCCTGTGTTCCCACGAGATGGCCCTCGGAACCCATTGTCAGAACCACGTTCGCCGCGCCGCGTGCGAGCAAGCCCTGCACCAGTTCACCTGGCGCCGCTGAGGACCGTCCCAGCAGTGCTCCCGACTCATCCAGATTGGTGAAGAGCACATCGATCCCCGTCAGATCGTTGGGCAACCGTCCGGCTTTGGGCATGGAGACCGTGTCGACGGCCAAGCGAACGGAAAGGTTCCGGCAGGACTGAAGCAGCAGGTGCAGTGTATCGGTCGGCAGATTGCACTCGGCGAACACCCATGCCTGGTCAGCAAGTGAAGGCCAAACCGATTCCAGACCTTCAGGGGTCAGGCTGTCCAAGATGTCCATTGCCGCGGCAGCGGAGAAGAGTTCGCCATCGTCACTAAGTATGGCGGCATACTCCGCTGTCGGCAGGTCTGGCGAGACCGTGACGTGATCCATGCGCACGCCGAGGTCCTGCATATGATCACGGATGACCTCTCCGGCGACGTCATCGCCAAGGGCTGAGACCAGCGACACCGAATATCCCAATCGGGCAAGGTTTTCAGCCACGTTACGCGCAACGCCGCCATAGCTTACGGTGAGCGATGCGGGATTCGACGTGCGCGGCAGGATCGCGCGCTTAGACCGATACTTGCGGTTGATCACTGCCCCGCCAATGCAGGCAATGGCCGGGTGCGTCGGGCTGCTCAAAGGGCGGTCTGTCTGCGGCACGAGGTCGGTGTTGAAAGGAACGGCACCATGGCCTTTTAATCCAACTTGTAGAGCCGCACCGCGTTCTGTGAGGCGATCTTTGCCCGCTCATCGGGCGACAGGTCCGACAGGATGGTGCGGGTCATGGCAATCCATTGGGGTAGATCAGAGGTGATGTTCACCACCGGCCAATCACTGCCCCACACCATGCGGTCTGGGCCGAAGGCCTCACGAACATGCTCGACGTAGGGCCGGATGGCTTCCAGCGTGGCGTTCTGCGGGTCGCAATAGGCCAGGATGCCGGAGAGCTTACAATGCACGTTGGGCAAATCAGCCAGCGCCTTAGTGCCCGAACGCCAGGGATCAAGGGCACCGCCAGCAATGTCCGGCACGCCGCAATGGTCCAGAACCAGAGTTGTGTTGTCACAGGCCATGGCGAGGTCGCGCGCAATAGGCAGCTGACGGGCGAGAAAACACATGTCGAATGTCTTGCCCGCATCGCCAATCCGGCGGACATTCGCCCGAAAGGTTTGTGTCTGGGAAACCCCATCTTCGATTTCGTGAAGAATGCGCCTGAAGCCTACAATACCGAGAGAGTCAGCGGATTCCAGATCAGCCTGGAACCCGTCTTCGCTTTCCGGGCGGATGGTGGCGATCAGTCCTGCAATGTCACTGCCTGACTGCCGCGCAAAGTTAGCGATGAAAGGCGCTTCCTCGCGCCATCGATCATCATCGACGGCCACCTCCATGAAAACCGTGCGCTCGACACCTAACCCCGTGGTCAACGCCTTGTAGTCATCCAATGTGAAGGCACGACCGGCCAACGCATCAACGCCAGCCGCCCAGCCATAGGGAAGCTTGTCGGGATAGAGCAGATGCTGGTGGGTATCGAGCAACGGCTGCATGGAGGTTTCCTTGGGCCCTAAATCTTATGGGGCCATCGACCATAGAGGGCGGGCCATTGTCCAGCCCGCCGCGCCCCACCTTACCGCACCTCAGACGTTATCTTGGAGCTTCAGCTAGGTTTAGGCTGAACTTCTTAGCGCAGGACAAGCACCGAGCAGGTTGAGCGCCGAACAACGCGACTGGTCGTCGAGCCGAGCGCATAGTCCACCGCGCCGGGAGCCTGCGAACCAATAAGGATGAGATCGTGCCCGTTGGCTTTGGCGAAGTTCACGATCTCCAGGCCTGGCTTGCCGTTCGTGACCTCGCAATCAACATCGTCGGCACCTTCAGCGACGGCCTCCAACTTCTTTCGGATGGCATCGCTTAGATGGTTTTCGGACTTGACGGTGACGAACTCAGCGACAAAGCCCGGGATACTCTCCAGAACGGTCAGAAGTGTGATGCGACCGCCCGGGGCGAGCATCTCGCGCGCCTTGGCGAGTTTCGGCGCGATCAGCGTTTCATGGTCGAGAGCCACGGGGATGAGAATATTCTTGTACATGCATTCCTCCGTCTATGCGGGATTGCCTTTTTAGGAGAACCAGTGGGCCAGCAGAGCCATTCCGCCAGCGATGAAAAGGGCGATAAAGACCGTTTGCACGGTGATGGCAGCGACCGCCGCGCCACCCACCTGGGTGACATCGGACAGGTTGGAATTGATGCCGACAGCGGCGATTGCAATCAGGAGCATCCATCCGGATGCTGTTGCCAGCACGCTTTGAAGAACCTCTGGAACATCAAAGAAGGAGTTGATCGCTGCCAGCACAATGAAGGCGATCACGAAGGTTGGAAGGAGCGGCGTACGTTTGCCGCTGGCATCCACCTCCCCTGGCGCGAACCTCCGTGCGAGCAACGCAATACACAGAACGGTCGGGGCGAGCATGGACACGCGCAGAAGCTTGACCAGTGTGGCGATCTCACCGGTCTCGTCGGAAACCGAGAAACCCGCGCCCACCACCTGCGCAACATCATGAATGGCCGCCCCGAAGAAGATGCCCGCTGTTCGGTCGTCGACGCCCATGGCCCCTGTGATGAGCGGATAGAGCACCATCGCAACCGTTGAGAGAACCGTCACACCGACAATGGTGAAGACCAACCGATCTTCTGACTTTTCATCCTTGGGCAACACGGATGCAATGGCGATGGCTGCCGACGCTCCGCAGATCGCCACCGCGCCTGAGGAAAGCACCGCGAAACGCGCCTTGGCATTTGTCCTTCTCGCCAGAAGCAGGCCGAACCCGATTGTCGCCGCGATGCTGAGTGCAAGAAGCGAAACCATCGCCCACCCCAGTTCGGCGACCATGTCGAAGCTGCTCCGTGCACCGAGAAGGGCCACGCCGATACGCAGCACTGGTTTGGCGCCAAACGCGATCCCGGGCTTGAGCGCGGGCACAGTGTTCACCCGATTGATAGCGAGCCCAAAAACGAGAGCCAGCAGCATGGCAGGAAAGATGCTGTTGTCGGCGACCAGTTGGCTGACGGCAGCCACCAGCACGGCCAAGGCCAGACCTGGGACAACGCCTAGAGCATGATGGGACCCGGATATCGCCTGCTCAACCAGTGTGCGAGGTTGGGAACGCTCGTCAACGGTTTGATCGGATGAGATATCGCCAGTCATCGTGCCGCTTGCCTCGCAGCCAGCAAGTTATCCGACGATGAGGCAAGCTCGATAACACGATCGACATAGGCTCTCGGAACAGCAATGCCCTCACGCTCGGCCTTTGCGCGCAGACCTTCCCGCCGGTCGCCCGGCACGCGTGCCCCCTCAAATCCATCAAGCAAGGAGAGCAAACCTTCCAGCCTAGGGGCAAAATCCACATCATGAGGCGGCTTCATCAGCAGCAAGAACTGACCGACGTCTGGCGGCGGTCCGTCTGGTGTAAAAAAGCTCGACACGTCTTTGCTCAGCGATGAACCTGTCATCAGGACAGCGAGGATTTCCACCATCAAGGCCAGCGACGTACCCTTGGCCTCGCCAATGGGTACCATGGTGCCTGCCAGGCCTTTGGCTGGATCCGTGGTCGGCCGCCCTGCTGGATCGACCGCCCACCCCTCCGGGATTGGTTGACCGGTTTTGTGAGCATGCATGACCTTCCCACGCGCCACTTTGCTGAGTGACAAATCGATGACGAGCGGCGCTCGTCCTGAACACGGGGCGGCGAAAGCAATCGGGTTGGTACCGTAAAGTGGCTGACTTGCCCCCCACGGCGCGATGGCCGCTGGCGCATTGGCAACCATGAAACCAACAAGCCCGTGTTCGGCGATCCGGCGCACTTGGACTGACAGGGCTCCACAATGGTGGGAATGAGCGACCGCCACTGAAGCCACGCCCATCTCGGCGGCCAGCGCACTGCCTTGCTCGATTGCCGCATCAAGTGCGGGATAGGCAAAGCCGTGTTCAGCGTCGACTTGCATCGCGGCGGGAGCTGTTCGCTGGATCTTTGGCTCGGCGGCGGGGTTGATTTTGCCGCTGCGAACCTGCGCGATGTAGTCGTCGACGCGCGAAAATCCGTGGCCTGCCTGGCCTTCCATCTCCGCTTCAACAAGAGCGTCGCTCACGCTCAATGCAGCGCCATGTGACACGCCATTGGCCGAGAACGCATCGGTCAGAAGCGTTTTGGCATCATCAATGGAAAGCTGAACGGTTGCCGACATGAAGCGTGAGACCAAAGAGGGCGCGCAACCAGGAGCAAGAGGCTGCGCGCCATCCTTTCTTTAGGCGCTGCGATAGAGCTTGGTCATCGAGAACTCCCGATGGCCTAGCGCTTCGGCAGCCGTGTTTCGGCCATTGGCAGTGCGACGGATCATTTCGATCAGCGCGTCGCCGGCCTCATCGATGGTCTGATCGCGTCGCAAAATGCCCGAGACATCCACATCCACATGCTCACCCATTGTGCGCACGGTGCGCGGGTTGGCGGTGAGCTTGATGACCGGGACAATCGGGTTGCCGACCACATTGCCCTGCCCGGTTGGGAAGGTGTGGATGACGGCACCGCCAGCGGCCATCAGGGTTACGCATTCTGCGGCCGCGGACGAGGAGTCCATGAAGTAGAGTCCATCGCCTGATTTAGGCGGCTCAGCAGGTTCCAAAATGTCGATGTACTGTGAGGTGCGACCGATCTTTTCCAGATTGCCGAGGGCCTTTTCTTCGATCGTCGTCAGGCCGCCTTCAATGTTGCCCTTTGTCGGCTGGCTATCGGACAGATCGTCGGTCTGGTGGGCGAAGATCACGTCATCCTGGTAGGACTTCCACATGGCGTACCAGCGCTCACCAACTTCTTCGTTGATCGCGCGCTTCTGGCAGATGTGCTCAGCACCGGTGATCTCCGATGTTTCACCAAAGAAACCGGTGATGCCTTCCGGCAGGAGCTTGTCGTACATGTTTCCAACCGTCGGGCAGGAGCCCAGACCGGTGGTGGTGTCGCTCTCACCGCACTTGGTGGAATCCCAAAGCTCCTTGATCGAGCACTCTTCGCGTTGGATCTCCGAGGCCTGATGGACGAACTCTTTGGCAGCCCAGGAGGCGGCGCGGATCGTTTCCAGATCGCCTTTCTGCTCGATGGAGAACTCAGCCACGGGCTTGCCGGTTTCGCGGATGCCGTCAGCGATGCGTTTGGTCCAGCCCGGTTCAATGCCGATGACGACAACCGAGTGGACGTTCGGGTTCGCGCCGGTGCCGATGATCGTGCGGAAATGAAGCTCAAGGTCTTCACCAAACTGCAAGCGGCCATAGGCATGTGGAATGGCCAGCGTGCCCTTGATGTTGTTCGCCACCGCCTCGCAAGCCGCGTTGGAGATGTCGTCAACCGGCAGGATGAGCACATGGTTGCGCACGCCCACACGGCCGTTCTCGCGCCGGTAGCCGTGGAAAGTGATGTTGGAGTATTTCGATGCCATCGTCGCGGTTCCTTACCAGCGCTTGGTTTTGCAGTTGTGGGTGTGCAAGTGCTCGCCCTGACCGATGTCAGCGATGATTTTGCCGATGTCCTCGCCATACTTCATCGCCGTGTCGCCGTCCTTCAGATCGACGAGCGCGATCTTGTGGCCGATGGGCACATCGTGTTTCGCAGTGAGGCGGAAAGTGGAGTTGTCGTGGGTAATGCAGCACAGCATGTCCGTGCCTGCCTTAAGCCCCTCAACCACGACCACACCGACATTGTCGGCCTTTTCGTGGACAAGCAGATGGGGGATTTCGGACATTTTGGTCTCCTAATGGACGGGTTTGAGAATGATTTTGGGAGCGGCAACGCGCCCCTCACGAATGTCTTGAAAGGCGCGTGCACCATCGGAAAGTGAGCGCTTTTCCGTCCAGTTGAGTGGACCAAGGCGATCATCGAAGATGGCGGCGCAGGTGTCGCGAAAGTCCTGCATCGTGTAGGTGTAGGTGCCGATGAAGGTGATCTCTTGCAGCGTGATACGGCGGATATCCAGGCCTCCATCGGCGCTGCCCAGACCGATGTGCATGATGACCCCGCCCGGACTCACCAGGGCAGAAGCGGCCGCGCGCGTCGCGGTATAACCGACCGCATCGACAACGAGCGGGACGGTACCATCTACGGGGACATTGTTTATCGTGATGTTACACGTCTCGGTCAGATAGGTAGCGCGTTCAGCATTGGGTTCGGCCAATGTCACTTGCTCGACGCACCTGGCGCGCAAGGCGAGCACAGCAGCCAAACCAATGGCTCCGCCGCCGATGACGTGCGCGCGGCGTTCATCAGCTGGGTGAAGTGCCTCAAGTCCCAGCCGCGCTGCATGCCAGCTGTCCGCGATCGGCTCAGCCATAGCAGCTTTATCAATGCTTACATCGTCGGGCACCGTTACAAGGTTCGTCAGCGGCATCGCCACATAACCTGCGAATGCACCTTCGCGGGGCGGCATGGAATTGATCTGGCGTGCGGGACAGAGGTTTTCGCGGCCTGATTGGCTTGCATGGCTTGTGGGGTCGGTGACGAGCGGGTTGATCGTCACCCGGCGACCGACATTCGGGCCCGCAACGACTGTCCCAGCCGCCTCGTGCCCCAGGATTAGCGGCGCCGGGCGACGTTCATCGTGGCCCAAAAAGGCGTGCATGTCCGATCCGCAAATGCCGACGCTCTCAACCCGGATGAGCGCTTCGCCTTCCCCCAATACGGGGGCATCAGCGTCACGATAGTCCAGGCTTTCTGGGGCGGTGTAGACAAGGGCTTTCATTTCGCCGTGTAGCCCCCATCCAACATGAGGGTCTGACCGGTCACATAATCGGAAGCCGGTGAGCACAGGAAAAGCAGCGGGCCGTCCAGGTCCTCCGCTTCGCCATTGCGTCCAATGCAGGTCTGATCGGCGTTGCGCTTAGCACGCTCTGGATCACCAAATACTTGGGCAGTCAGCTCGGTTTTAAAGAAACCAGGCCCGATGGCATTGGTCGTGACCCCAGCCCCCGACCAGGCCTCGGCCATTGCGCGCGTTAGTTGCCCAATACCGCCTTTGGATGCGCCGTATGCGATCCCGCCGGGAAAGGCGCGGAACGTCTGAAGGGAGGCGAACAGCACGATCCGACCCCACCCGGAGGAACGCATGGCGGGAACCAGCAACTGGCTGAAAAAGAATGGTGCTGAGAGGTTGATCGCAAGCGTGCGGTCCCACCCTTCAGGCGTCACATCGTCGGCCGGTTCGCGGGTGTTGAGCCCTGCTGCATGGACGACAATGTCGGGCGGCCCGAAAGGCTCGGCGGCTTTTTCAGCCAGATCGGAAAGGCCATCGCGCTCTGCCACATCACCAACGAGCGCATGCGTGTCGCCCCCCGTCTCGTGCTGCCAGGCATCCAGCGCCTCTTTGCGACGAGCAAGGCCGACAACCTTGGCGCCGGCTTCTGCCAAGACAGTGGCGGCTCGTCGGCCGAGGCCAGAGCTGGCGCCGGTAACGCACGCCACTCGCCCAGAAACACTGAAAAGGGCGGCGCCATCAGACATCAGCTGTGAGGTCAAACTCTTGGTCTGGGAAATACTTCTTCAGCCGGATATCGGCCGTGCGCGCATGGCCTTCCATGCCTTCTAGGCGGGAGATGCGGGCTGTCGCTTCTGCAATAGGGCGCGCACCATCGCGCGTCGCCCGCTGCCAAGTGACGATCTTCATGAACTTATGAACTGACAGACCACCGGTGTAGGACGCAGCGCCTGACGTCGGCAGCACATGGTTGGTGCCGGACGCCTTATCGCCAAAGGCCACCGTTGTTTCCTCGCCCAGGAACAGCGAGCCGTAACAGGCGAGGCGTTCCAGCCACCAGTCCAGGTCATCGGCCTGCACCGTCAAATGTTCCGGTGCATAGGCATCAGACGTCGCGGCCATCTCCTCGCGGTCCGCGCAAAGGATGACCTCGGCATAGTCACGCCAAGCAGCTGTCGCATTGTCGCGATTGACCTGCGGCAGCGCATCAATAAGCGTTGGCACCAGCCGCATGACCTCCTCGGCCAGTGGACGGTCATCCGTGACCAGCCAAACCGGTGAGTTGTAGCCATGCTCAGCCTGACCGACGAGATCGGCGGCGACAATCATCGGATCGGCGCTCTTGTCGGCGAGGATGAGGCTATCGGTCGGGCCAGCGAACATATCGATGCCGACACGGCCGAACAGGATACGCTTGGCCTCGGCGACAAACTGGTTGCCAGGGCCGACAAGAATGTTCGCTTTTGGTAGGCCAAACAGGCCGAACGTCATTGCGGCGACGCCCTGGACCCCACCCATGGCCAAGATCTTGTCGGCACCGCAGACATGCGCCGTGTAGACAATTGCCGGATTGACGCCGACCCCCGGGCGTGGCGGCGAGCAGGCAACGATGTGATCGCAGCCTGCGACCTTGGCGGTGGTCACCGTCATGATCGCGCTGGCAATGTGGCTGTAACGCCCACCAGGGATGTAACAACCGGCTGCATCAATCGGGATGCTCTTCTGACCCGCGGTGAGACCGGGAACAATCTCCACCTCAACATCGGTGATGGTCGCCTTTTGGGCCTCGGCGAATTTCTTCACATTGGCGTGGGCAAACTCGATGTCGCGTTTCAGCTTCTTCGGGACCTTAGCGCTCGCTTCGGCGATATCAGCCTCACTGAGCAGAACCGCCCCGTCATACTTGTCGAACTTCGCCGCGTACTCGCGCGCCTTCTCATCGCCGCCAGCCTCGATATCGTCGAGGATCGACTGCACGATCTTGTGCGTGTCGCTTGCATCGCTCTCAGACGTTAGCGTTGCTTTCTTGAGGTACTCAACGGTCATTCTGAGCGGTCCTAGCGGTTGATCTCTGGAAGCAGCGACGTGGAAAACGCCGGGATGTAGGCGATCATCAACGTCACGATCAGCATGAAGAAAACGAAGGGGATGGCGCGGTAGGCAATCTTGAGTATCGACTCGCCGGTTATGCCCGACACCACAAAGAGGTTGAGCCCAAGGGGCGGCGTAATGAAGCCCACGCCGAGCGCCGTGCTCATCATGATGCAGAACTGAACCTGGTTCATCTCGATCTCCTGCGCGAGCGGCCAGAGGATCGGTGCCAGGATCACGATGTTCGGGGTGGTTTCCATCACGCAGCCAGCTGCGATCAGGATGATCACCATCATCAAGATGAGGATGTATTCGTTCTCGCTGACCGATGTCAGCGCGCCGACAAACCCTTGAGGCACGCCGATAATGGCGAGCGCTTCTGCCAGCGGGATGGAGAAGGCGATGATCGGCAAAATCACGCCGTTCACCTTCGCCGAGGAGACCAGCATCGCGGGGAAATCGGAGAACTTCAGCGTGCCGATGATGAAGCCGATGGCGATGGTGACGACCACGGCGACAGCGCCAGCCTCAGTCGGCGTCAGCCGGCCTGAGAAAATGCCGTAGAAGATGCTGCCGGGCACCAGGAAGGCATACCAACCTGAGTTGATCGTCTGCCAGAGGTTTGCCCCCCATTCGGCCGTCGTCATGATGCCTCCGCCCTCCCAGAGGTTCAGCCGGTTCATGACGATGTTGGTCACAAGAATGGAGAAGAGGATCAGAAGGCCCGGGATCACCGCGGCGAGGAATAGCGTCGAGACTGCGACGCCCAAAACAAGGCCGATGATGATGTAGGCGATGGATGGCGGGATAAGGATGCCCGTACAGGCGCCAGCAGCGACAAGCGCGCAGGCGTATGGCCGGGGGTATCCGCTCTCAACGAGGCGATCAATGGTCATCCGACCCACCGCTGCTGCACCCGCAGCGTCCGAGCCCGAGATGGCCGCGAACATACCGCACACCAGCACCGTGGCCGACCCGAAGCCGCCTTTGGCCCAACAGGTGAGCGCCTCAGCGACATCGAGGAATTTTCGACTGAGCCCCGTTCGCACAAGCACGTCGCCGGTCAGAATAAACAAGGGCACAGCGGTCAGTGCGAAGGCATCAATGCCTGAGAAGAGCTTCTCACCGACAAGGCTGAGTGGGAGCGCTTGTGACCACACAAGCATCAAAATAGTTGCCGCGCCGATGGCCGCCCAAACCGGGATGGCCAAGGCCACAAGAACCACAAACAAGATAACGGGGGCGTAAAAATCCCAACCGAGAATGAGTTCGGCTGTGCCAAGCTGTTGCCACATCATGGTCTGCGCCCTCCCTAATCGAACAATTTGTCGCCTTCGTAGACGGGCTTGCCGTTACGAAGGTCGTTGAGGTCGCGCACGAAGGATTGCACGAGGCGGAAGATCACCAGCGCAAATCCGAAGGGAACCGCGAACAGGAAGAAGTACATGCCGACGCGCAGGCCATGGCTAACCGACTGGAATTTCCAGGAGACGTGGACTGACTCCCAGGACCAGTAGCGCGCGATGACAGCGATGACGAACATGACGATGTCGCCGAACATGTAGAGGAGTGCTTTCACCCGCGGGCCGACATAATTCATGATCACGTCGATGCGGATGTGGCCGCGTTCTTTGACAGCCGCGGCGGCGCCAATCCACGCAAGGTAAATGAAGCAGTAGCGCACGATCTCCTCGCCCCAGATCGAGGAGTAGGAGAACAACTCGCGCCGCACCACTTCGATGAACATGGTGCCGACGAGCATCACGTAGAACATGAGCAGGAGCCAACGCTCGCCGTTCTTGTCTATCGCCTTATAGAGCGCGGTCATGGAGTCCTCCCGTGCGGCCAGGGCCGCTGGCCCTTGTCGGGCTGCGTTCGGTTTTGTCGGTAGGTGGAGCGGGCCGGCGTCTTGAGAGCGCCGACCCGACCGAAACTAGGCGTCGTGGACGTAGTAGCGCGCCTGCGTCCCAGCTGCCTCTTCGAGGCGCGAGAACGTGTCCATGTCGCCAGCAAGATCCGTTTTGAACGTGTCCCAATCGCTGTTCTGATAGCCGCCGGCATCCTGCCACTCGGCCAACTGATCATCCGACAGGCTGTGGAACTCCACGCCATTGGCGATCAGCTGCGACATCGCATAGGAGCGCGCGGACGGAACCTTGGATAGGTTCTGGTGCTGTGTCACTTCACCGGCGAACTCGATGCCTTCCTGGACATCGGACGGCAGGCCGTTGAACCACTCCAGATTGATCGAGTAGACTTGGCTGTCCGGTACGGCTTGCGTGAACGTGACGTGGCTGAGGATTTCGCCGAAACCGAAAACGTGCAGCGCACCAACGGAGGGATCGAGCGCATCGGCAACCCCCTGACGGATGGCTGATGGCGTTTCGCCCCAGGCCACTGGCGTCGGGTTGGCACCAACCATGCGGTAGTACTGCTGAAGCATGGCCGAGCCAGGAACGCGGAACTTCACGCCTGAAAGGTCACCAGGTGTGATCACGGCATTGCCGCCCTGACGGACAGCCACAACGCGTGGATCGATGACGATGTAGAACAGCGCCTTGAAGCCCGAGGCTGCGATCTTCGGATCAACTTCCTCTTTCCAGGCTGTCGACGAGGTCAGGTTTGTGAACCGCTGATTGGAGCCGCAGAAGTATGGCAGGTTGATCAGGTCCACGACCGATGCGAACGGCGCAAAGTTGGAAAGGCTGTGCTGCGCGCACTGGATGGTACCGCCCTGCACGGCCTGCGCCAGAGCACCACCTGCTCCGAGCTGGCCGCCAGGAGCAAGGCGTACATATACCTTGCCGTTGGTCATGTTCTGGATGTTCTCTTTGAGGTCCAGCTGCATGATGGGATAGCTGCGTGCCGCGCCAAGAACGTAGGCCGTGGCCAGCGTCATAATGTGGTCGGCAGCTGCTTCACGCTCGCGCTCTTCAGCCGCGGTTTGCGCCATGGCTTCTTCGGACAGAAGCATGCTGCCGGCGCCCGCTACAACCGCTGCGGTGCAACCGCCCTTGGCGGCCAAGCGCATAAAATTGCGTCGCTCGATCGACTCGATCTCTTTCTTGGTGTCCATCATGTCCTCCCTAGGGATCATTCAGATTCTTGGTTTTTCGATTTCGCCTTGGTCTCGGCGATGAGGATTGCAGCCGAAAAGCTGATCGCGGCCGCAAAGAGCAGCAGCATCTCTTGAACATTGCTTAGAATGGCTGTGCCGTTGATGGACCCAGAAACCACGTTTCCGACAAAGGCTAGGAACAGAAGTCCCGCGAGCGCAAAAAACATTTTTGTTATCCTTGGATGCACCAACGCCATTATGTAAGCGCTTACATTTTGTGATGTAAAGCCCTCCAACGGGACTTTTTTTGTAGATTTTGCTAGGGCTTAGTGCTTGCTGTTAGATGTTGCAGTGCACACACGGTGCGGGAGCCGTCAGAATAACACATGGATTCAAAGAGTTCTGTTCCCGGGGACGCCAGGCGGCGGTCGCAGCCGACGATTGATGATGTGGCCGATGCTGCCGGTGTTTCCACGGCGACAATTTCGCGAACTTTGAACGAACCACACCGTGTGAGCGATAAAACACGCGCGCGCGTGATGGCCACCGTTGAGCGTCTTGGGTATCAGCCCAACTTCAGCGCCAAGGCGCTTGCCGCCAACAAGAGCGGCACTGTTGGCGCTATCATCCCGACCATGGACAATGCCATTTTCGCCAGAGGCTTACAGGCTTTTCAGGAACAGTTGGGCGATGATGGCTATACGCTGCTTGTGGCCAGTTCCTCCTACCAGCCTGACCTTGAAGCGCAGCAAGTTCGCAACCTTATTGCCCGCGGTGTCGATGCCTTGCTTCTGATCGGCCATGACCGGCATCCCGATATCTACCAGATGCTACAATCCCGCAGCCTTCCCTTTGTGAATGCCTGGACATTCAATCCAGAACACGACGTGGCATCTGTCGGCTTTGACAACCGCGCTGCCATGCGCGTCCTGACCAAGGAGATATTGGCGAACGGTCATCGATCGCTTGGGGTCATCTCAGCGCCGCGCCAGCACAATGACCGTGCGCGCGAGCGCGTTGAAGGCGTGCTTGAGGCCATCAAAAGTGCCGGTCTCTCAACCGGCGACGTTCCGATCCTTGAAGTAAATTACTCGATCGGCAATGGCGCGGAGGCTTTTGCCGAACTGATGCAACGCTCCCAGCCGCCGACTGCTGTCATCTGCGGCAGCGCCGTTCGGGCCGTAGGGGCGCTCGGCAAAGCCAAGCAACTCGGGCTCAGCGTGCCAGGCGATGTTTCGATCACAGGCTTTGATGACATCGAGCTGGCTCAGATATCCTCGCCGCCGCTGACGACGGTGCATGTACCGCATCGAAAGATGGGACGGCAGGCCGCCAAACTTCTGGTCAAACTCATTGAGGGAACCGACACACCGCTGCAGTTCGAACTGCCGACGGATATCGTCTCACGCGAGACGTTGGGCAAAGCTCCAGGGTAGGCCCGCCCGCTACCGTTCGCCACGCCGATAGGGCGTCATGAGGGCTGCGGGTACCTGCGCCCGGCGCGCGACCAGAATGAGAGCAACGATGGACAGGATGTAGGGCGCCATCAGGAACAACTGATAAGGCATGCCCTCCACAACGGTCTGAAGGCGCAATTGAAAGGCGGCGAAGAAGGCGAATAGCAGCGCGCCCAGCAATGCCTTGCCAGGGCGCCACGAGGCAAACACCACCAACGCAATGCAGATCCAGCCACGGCCCTGAACCATTTCGGGGAAGAAGCTGTAGAACGCCGCCATGGTGAGGAACGCCCCTCCCATCGCCATCAGCGCCGATCCCGCCATCACCGCGCCGATACGGATGGCGATGGGGTCAAGGCCTTGCGCATCGACCGCCTCGGGGTTCTCACCTGTCATCCGGATGGCAAGGCCAAGCGGTGTCCTGGTCAAAACGTAAGCCATGATGAGCACGCAGAGGAGCGCCAGATAGGTCGGCGCGCTCTGGGAGAACAGCACCGGACCGAAGAATGGCAGGTCCGAAAGGCCAGGAATGTTCAAAGCCTGAAATGGCTCGATGGTCGGTGGCAGGTCACCGACCTCCACCAGAAGCCGATAGAGATAGTAGGACAGTGACGCTGCGAACAGCGTGATACCCAGACCGGACACATGCTGAGAGAGGCCCAGCGGCACCGTCAGCATGGCGTGCAGCAACCCCATAACGAGTCCGGACATCGCCGCCATAAAGAGCCCGGTCCAAAGATCAGCGCCCAGAAACACCGTCAGCCAGCCAACCATCGCACCCATGGTCATGATGCCTTCGATGCCGAGGTTGAGAACCCCTGCCCGCTCGCATAGGAGCGCGCCCAGAACACCGAAAATGAGTGGCGTTGCGATGCGCAGCACGGCAGCCCAAAGGCTTGCACTCATCAGGATGTCTATCGTCTCGCCCATCGCTCGTCCTAACGCCTGATCCTGTAGCTGGTGAACAGCAATGCTACGAGCATGCACAGCAAGCTGACGGACATGATCACGTCAGCAATGAAGCTCGGGACGCCCGTGGCCCGTGCCATGGCATCCGCGCCCACGAAGATGGTGGCCACGAAGATCGCGGCCACGACAACGCCTGCCGGGTGGAGGGCGGCCAGCATGGCCACCACAATCCCTGAATAACCAAACCCTGGTGACAGGGTTGTTGTGACATTTCCGGTGACGCCGAGAACTTCAATGGTACCGGCCAGACCCGCCAAACCGCCGGACAAGAAGGCCGTCATCATCAAGGTCTTTGGCAGTGATACGCCAGCAAAGGCAGCGGCGCTGGGATTAAGGCCGGCTGCTTTGCTTTCGATCCCAAACACAGTGCGTGCCAGGACGAGCCAGACAATGCCCGCCGCAGCTATGGCGATCAGCAGGCCGACATGGAGGCGGGAGCGCTCGACGAGGTCCGGCAAGCGCAGATCGCGATCAACCGGCACCGATTGCGGCCAGCCGAACGCCAGCGGATCGCGCAGCGGCCCTTCAATCATCAGGCCAATGAAAAGGAGGACTACGAAATTCAGAAGAAGCGTGGTGACGACCTCATCGACCCCAAAGCGCAGGCGAAGGTAGGCCGGACCGGCCAGCAGCAAAGCACCCACAAACATACCAGCGGCAATTAGAACGGCGATGGCGAGAGGTGCAGGCAGGAACGTGACAATTGAGTGGCCCAGCCATGCGGTCATCAGGGCGCCAACGTAAAATTGCCCCTCCCCGCCAATGTTCCAGAGCTTGGCGCGGAACGCGACCGCCGCCGCAAGGCCGGTGAGGATCAGTGGTGTCGCGCGGGTCAGCGTTTCAGTGATGGCGAGCCGCGAGCCAAATGCGCCATCAACGAGGTGGCCATAGGCCGTGAACGGATTCACATCGGCAAGCGCAATGAGTCCCGATCCAAGCACCAAAGCAGCCAGAACCGCCAAAAGCGGTGCGGTCAGAACCAGCATCAAGGGCGTGTTGCTGCGCCGTTCAAGCCGCATGGGTCGGCTCCCCGGATGTGGACTGGGCGGCCACCTCCCAATGACCAGCCATCATCAGACCGATCGTTTCGGGCGTTGCCTCCTCAGCGGGGATTGGGTCAGAGAGCCGACCTTTCACGATCGCCTGCACGCGATCTGAGAGGGCAAGTGCCTCTTCCAGTTCTTCGGAGATCAAGAGGATTGCTTTCCCATCGCGGCGAGCCGCCAAGAGATGTTCATGCACGGCGGCGATGGCCCCCTCATCAAGGCCACGCGTTGGCTGGTTGGCCAGTATGAAACGCGGCCCGGCGGCCAAAACACGGGCTAGAATAAGCTTTTGCATGTTGCCGCCGGAAAGAAGCCGCGTGCGCGTTCCCGGTCCGGCGCCTCGAATATCAAAACGCTCTATCAGCTCCGAGGCATGGCTTTGCCCGGCCCTGGCTCGGACAAACCCGCGAGCAGAGAATTGGTCCGTCGTCACCTGCTCCAGGATGGCGTTTTCCCAAACGGGAAGTTCGCCGACAGCACCCTCCGCATGGCGATCCTCCGGAACCCGGCCGATACCTGCCTTCACCAGATCGCGCGGTGCCAGAGCAGCCATATCAATCGGTTCAGGACCGTCGCCCGCCAAAGTCAATTGCCCGGCGCTCGGCCGTTTCAAGCCACTCAGAAGGGCGCCTAGCGCGGCTTGTCCATTGCCTGACACCCCCACGATGCCCAAGACCTCACCAGAGCGAACCTCGAATCTCACGTCATCGAGCGCGCGTTCATCGGATGGTCCAACGCTGATATTGAAAGCTGAAACCACCGGCGCTCCAGCGGCCTGCGCATCCCTTTTGGGACGTGTGACTTGGCGACCCACCATCAGTGCGGCGAGTTCGGCAGGATTGGTGTCGCTGGTGGCGCGCTCCGCCACAACCTTGCCACCGCGCAGGACCGTGACGCGGTCGGAGCCTGCCATGACCTCCCCAAGCTTGTGAGAGATGAAGATGATGGAAAGCCCGTTGGCGGCCATGCCGCGCAGGGTTTTGAAAAGTTGTTCCGCTTCGGGCTTGGCGAGGACGGCGGTGGGCTCGTCCAGGATCAGGATACGCGCATCGCGGTAAAGGGCTTTGAGAATCTCAACCCGCTGACGTTCACCAACTGACAGATCACCGACGCGGGCCTTAGGGTCGACTGGCAGGCCGAACTGTTCGGACAGCGCCAGAAGCTTGCCACGCGCCTCTGATCGCCTGCTTGCAAGCCGCGCCAAGGGTTCGGACCCGAGCATGACATTGTCGAGCACCGAGAGATTGTGCGCCAGCGGGAATTGCTGGTGAACCATGCCAACGCCAGCCTCAATCGCGGCGCGGGGTCTGCCGGGCGGGAGAGCCTTGCCGAAAACCCTCACCTCGCCCTCATCAGCGGTGTAGTGGCCAAAAAGGATGTTCATCAAAGTGGTCTTGCCGGCGCCGTTCTCGCCTAGCAGCGCCATGACCTCCCCTTCTTCCAGCGCGATGGTGACATCGTCGTTGGCGACGAGGGAGCCGAAACGGATGGTGATACCGTCCAGTTCCAGAACGTGCTTGCCGGTCTCGCTCGTCATGACAGACCTGCAACCGGGTAAGGGAAGGAAAGCGGCGGCTGCGAGGCCTGAAGCTCCTGCGCAACATCCAGGATCGCTTCGTCGGCCCCCTGCGGCCCCATGAGCTGCACGCCAAAGGGCAAGTTATCCATCATGCCAAACGGGACCGACAAAGCTGGCAGGCCCGCAACATTAGCAAGCGCGACATTGGGTGCCACAGCTTCCATTTGGTCGAGGCGGGCTTCGGGGTCAGTTTTGGTCGGATCAAACGCGCCAACCTTGGGCGGGCCATCCGCCAGCACGGGACAAAGGATGCCATCGACGTCATCAAAGAGCATTCCAGCCTCATGGGTCAGACGGGCCATCTCTTTGCTTGCGGTGTAAATGGCCATGGGTTCGAGCGCCCTGCCCTCCTCGGCAATGGCTAAGGCGATCGGCGTGACATCGTCAGCGCCCAGACCCTCCATGCCAAGCCAATTCGCCAGACCAACACGAAAGACAATCCGGGCCAACTTATGGGCTTCCAATCCCATGGCGTCCAAGCTGCTGATCTCCGTAAGCTCGTAACCAAGCGTGGAAAGCTGTTCGGCCGCCTTCTGATTCTGAGCATTGGTCGCGTTCGAGCATCTGGGTGACAAGGCCAGGCCAATGCGTTTGATCGGTCGGTCGTTGCCAGCGGCTGGGGTTTTGACCGCCTTAAAGGCGGTGCGCACATCGCGGACACTGCGCGCCACAACCAACTCAGCGGCGATGCCCATCAAGTGGTTGTTGAAATGCGGACCGCCGGGAATGCGTCCCCGCGACGGTTTCAGGCCGACAAGACCATTGCAGGCAGCCGGAACCCGTGTTGACCCGGCAGCATCAGTGGCATGGGCAATGCTAACGATACCGCTGGCAACGGCAGCGGCAGCCCCGCCGGACGAACCACCAGGCGAGAAGTCCACGTTCCAGGGGTTGCGCGCCGGCGGCCCACCTGGCGGCTCAGAGGTTAGCGCCAAGCCAAACTCGGGAACCGTTGTCAGCCCAAAGGGCAGCAGGCCTGAGGCCCGAAAGGCCTGGAACAGATCGTCGTCTTCCTCTGGATCGGCATAGCGGGAGGCCAGCGCCGGCGATCCGGCAAGCGGCGCCAACCCCTGCCCATAGCTTCCCAGATCCTTGGCAAGGAACGGAACACCGTGAAATAGGCCGCGACCAGCCATGGGCTGAGCGTCGGCGTCGGTCGCCCGCGCCAAGCCGAGTTCCGGTTCGATGCGCGCAAGCGCGCCGAGATCGTTGCGTGCTTCAGCGGCGGCGAGCGACGCTCGCATTGCCTCAAGGGACGTCAGGTGCCCCGCCGCAATGGCTGCGGCGAGGGATGTCGCATCATCCAAGAGTCCGGGCCTTAGGCCGGCTCAGAGGCGTCAATCGGCACGTCCCAATCGCCGGACTCAATCATGGCCTGCTTGGCTTCCATAGCAGGGATGGCCGAAGCGGGCACCATCTCCGGCACATAGACCAGCTCGTTGCCTCCGTGCTTCATGAAGGAGAACTCGGTGTAGTCCTTGCCCACCGCGTTTCCGGCAACGACGTCGGAGACAATCGCGTCAATGGTCGGCCCGTAGTTCCAGCTCGCATTGGCAAACACCGTTTCAGGATAGCGCGGGGTGTAGTCGATCAGGGAACCGATGGCCTTGATGCCGCGCTCCTGGGCCGCATCCGCCGTTCCGATACGCTCGCCAAACAGGATGTCGGCACCTGCATCAATCTGAGCGATGGCTGCTTCCTTTGCGCGCGCCGGATCGAACCATGCGCCGATGAACCCATTGAGGAAGGTCGCGTCCGGGTTCACCTCGCTCACGCCCATCCGGAAGGCATTGATAAGGAGGTTGACCTCTGGGATCGGGAATCCGCCGACGGAGCCGAATGTGCCTGATTCAGACATCTCCGCCGCAAGCATACCGGCAAGATAAGCCGCCTCGTGGTTACGGGTACCGAACACGCCGAAATTGTCGCCTTCCGGGCCACCGGAAGAGCCCATCAGGAAAGCGACGTCTGGATAGTCGGCCGCCACCTCGCGCGCTTCATTTTCAACCGCATAGCTCTCGCCCCAGATCAGCTGGACGCCGGCTTCGGCATACTCACGCATGGCACGCGGATAATCGCTTGGCGCGACGGATTCAGAGAATTCGTAGCTGATCTTGCCGGCTTCGGCCGCTTCCTGAAGAGCCAGATGGATACGCGAGTTCCAGGCGTTCTCGACCGGGCTGTTATGAACACCGGCGACCTTCACAGCGTCCATCGCATAGGCCCCACGCAGGATCGCGGGCATGGCCAGTGTCGCAGCTGTGCCAACCATCATGTGGCGGCGGTTGATCTTGATCGTCATGGGAGGGTCCTCTCTTCTTTTGCGATTGCCCGCCTGGAGGGCATTGCTCATGCAGACGGGGTGGAGCCGGCATCCCCAGAAGCCGGCGGGTTGTAAGATGCGGGATCGACTGCCGGCGGGCGGCCGTCGAGGTGGAGAGTCGCCAAACGCTGCGGCGTTTGAGCGAGCAGCTGGCCGTTTCGGATCACATGAAGGCGCGTCGCCTTCAGCCGAACAGCCTCAATCGGGTCGGCGGCCTGAAGCACAACCATGGAGGCCGGACCACCAACCCGCAGCGTCGGGTCAGGCAAATTCATGGCCTTGGCGCTGTTGATGGTGACGGCGTCAAATGCCCAGCGCATATCGCTGCGGCTTGGCATGGGCAGAGCATGGACGGCCATATGTGCGACCTCCAGCATGTCGGCGGACCCAAGCGGGTACCAGGGGTCCATGCAGCAATCTTGACCGAAGCCGACATTGACCCCCGCGCCGCGAAGCCCCGGCACGCGGGTGAGGCCGGTACGCTTAGGATAGGTGTCTGATCGTCCTGGTAGGGTGATGTTGCTCAGTGGATTGGGCACAATGCGTATGCCTCTTTCCGCAATGAGCGGAACCAGCGTGCTCGCATACTAGTTGCCGTAAGAGTGCATCGCGGGGTCGTGCGCGCCGACAACCCGCGCGCCAAGACCAAGGCGAGTGGTTTCTGCCGCCGGCG
>JBHJIX010000080.1:0-9391 GCA_050043025.1 Cohaesibacteraceae bacterium | reverse complement strand
GTGTAGGTTTCAACCGAGCCGATACCATAGATGCAAGAGACCGACGCGACGATGATCACATCATCGCGCTCGAGCAGCGCGCGCGTTGCCGAGTGGCGCATGCGGTCGATCTGCTCGTTGATAGAGCTTTCCTTCTCGATGAAGGTGTCGGTGCGCGGAACGTACGCCTCTGGCTGGTAGTAGTCGTAGTAGGAGACGAAATACTCCACCGCATTGTCGGGGAAGAAGTTTTTGAACTCGCCGTAAAGCTGCGCGGCCAGCGTCTTGTTGTGCGCCAGGACCACCGCTGGGCGCTGGGTAAGCTGGATGACCTGCGCCATGGTGTAGGTCTTACCCGATCCGGTGACGCCGAGCAGGACCTGCGTTTGGTCGTTGTCGTCGATGCCTTCTACCAGATCAGCGATGGCTGTCGGCTGGTCGCCCCTTGGCTCGTACTCTGAGGTCAGTTTGAAAGGGATGCCGCCTTCGGATTTGGAGGGGCGTTCAGGTCGGTGCGGTGTCCAGGTGCCTTCCCGGAACGCCGGGTGACCGTGCTGGATGAGATCTTCCAGCGCCTGAACGGTGGCTGTTACGCCGGTGTTCGCTGGCAGGTTCTTGGCGTCTTCCAGGCTGACGTCCATGCCGGCAACTGGGTTGAGTCCGGCGGCGGCGCGCTTCTTGGGATCGTGGATGTCGCCCATCGATGTGCCACGGGCCGTCTTCGCAGGCCCCTTGGTCGGCCCTTTCGCCTTGGCACCCTTGGCCGATGGTTTGGCCTTGCGGCCTTCCTTCACGTTTGCGGGAACCGCTTCATCGCCTCCGGCTCGCGCGCGTTCCCTGGCGCTCGTCTTGGCAGTGCGCTTCACCGCGCCCGCTGAACCTGGCGCTGGCGCTGGCGCTGAGGTGTCGACGGCTTGTTCGATCTCGTCGGCAAAGCGGGAGGCAATGCCGCCCGCCTCTTCCTGAGCCTTCTTGCCGATTTTCATTGGGTCAAAGATGTCGACGTCGATTGGCTCGCCCGCATCGAACGCGGCCTGTGGGGCCTCTTCGAATCCGGAGGGGTCTTGTTTGGGGGGTTTTTTGGCGCTGCTCATACCGCCCTATATGCGCCTGACTTTGGCCCGCGAAAAGGGCCTCCTGACACCTTCCTGACAGGATTGTCAGGAGCCTGTCGGGATGGCAGCCTAAACTTCCCGTTCGGAGCTTCGCTATGCGCCTTCTGCCGTCACTCCTGGCTTGCGCCTCGACCCTTGGTTTTGTGGCTTTGAGCCTGCCTGCCAGCGCGCAAACCGCCGATGAGCTGGAAACCATCAAGCTCGTCTTCGAGGAGCTTCAACCGAAGTCCTTCGTCCGCAACGCCGAGTATTGTGGATACATCGGCTACCGCGATGATGGCGAGCTGATGGTGAGCGTGATCACGCCGGGTGAAACGGATGGGTGTTCACCGGTCTGGCCAAGTGATTTTGAGCCCGTCGCGTCCTTTCACACCCATGGCGGCTATGATCCAGGCGCGTGGTCGGAAATCCCGTCGGTGGATGATATCGAGGCGGATGCCGATGAAGGAGTGGATGGATGGGTCGCGACGCCAGGTGGGCGGCTCTGGTTTCTGAACACGGAAGAGATGACCATCCGGCTTATGTGCAGCCTGGCCTGCCTTGACCAAGACCCGGATTTTCAGCGGGAAACCGAAATCATCATTGATGACTTCTACACCTATGAGGAGCTGGTCGAGCTGGAGGAGGAAACAAGCTAGCGATTTCTTCGTTGCGCGGTGTCACTCGGTATGCAGCCCCGGCTAGGTGGTGGTTCTAATTGATTGGATCAAAGGCAGCCTTCTTCACGTAGTACTTTGTTAGCTACGGGGTTAAATTCGCGCCAAGTTTCATCACAACTCATGGTATTTCGAGGCAGTTCTTGGTTTCGAGTATTTGGTAGTTCTTGGATGCGCGTCAGCCTTCTTTCACTTTTGATGGTTTTGAACCTAGGGTTCGTCCCTCTGCAGACCCTTGGGCTGACTGGCTCAAGCGATTGGGCGGGCTTTGCCAATGCCCAGACCGTGGGCAGCTTTGCTGAACGCCGGCTCGATACGGTCTCAAGGCCGTTTCCAGGACCGTTCGATTACACCGAGCCGGAGGATGAGTATGCCGCGCACAGCATGTGGCACCTACTCCTTCCGCGCACCTATCACGCTTATGTTGGCTACTATCATCGCGGAGAGCGACCGCGCCCGACCGTCGTCTTGTTACATGGCAGCGGGCGTGGTGGGGCATCAATGATCGATATGTGGCAGCGGGTCGCCGATGAGAACGATCTGGTTCTTGTTGCGCCCGATAGCGCCATGCGTCGGGGTTGGTCGCCCTTCCTGGATACATCAGGCTTTCTGGACCGAGTGCTGGATCATGCTGCAGAGACCTACCCTATTGATCGGGAGCAGATCTACGTCTTCGGCCATTCGGCGGGCGCTATTCACGCGACCGGACTGGCAAGGGAGAATGCGCTGAATGCTGTGGCCTTTGGTGCCCATGGCGGATTTCCCAAGCATGTTGGTCGCTCAGCCGTCGAGACGCGTGCTTCAATCAGCTTCTTTCTAGGCCAATGGGACCAGTTGTTCGCAGTTGAAGATGCGCGTGCCACTGGCCAAGCTCTCGCAGCCAATGGTCACGATGTGACGCTGGCGGTGCTGCCCAATCACTCCCACTGGTACTATGCCGACGGACCAGCGGTCAGCCGCGATGCTTGGCGCTTGCTTCAACGTGATAGCCGAACGGCCCGAAACTAGGCCCGATCACCGTCCACCCATTGGTTCGAAACCGAACCGTTTGCGCGGAATGTGCGCTTGCTGTTGGCGACGGGCGGGGCGACAAGCGCTTCATGCTTCGTGATGCTTCTGCCCAATCTGTCTTCATCGGTTTTCTCGCCGCCTTTGTCGGCTTTGCTTCGTCGTTCGCCGTTGTCCTTGCCGGCCTAACTGCTGTCGGGGCCAGTGAAGCTCAGGCCGCGTCCGGATTGCTGGCATCGGCTGTGGCGATGGGGCTTTGCGGTGTCGTTTTATCTTTGCGCACGCGCATGCCGATAAGTGCCGCCTGGACAACGCCAGGCGCGGCTTTGTTGGCGGGATCAGGTGCCATCGCGGGTGGCTTCACTGATGCGATTGGTGCTTTCCTTATCTGTGCGGTCTTGATCGTATTTTCCGGGCTCTGGCGACCTTTTGGACGCGCCGTCGAGTCAATCCCCGGTTCACTGGCCAACGCCATGCTCGCCGGGATTTTGCTTGTCCTGTGTCTTGCGCCCATCAAGGCCATCGCTTTCGATCCTTGGCTTGGCTTGCCAATCCTCCTGGCGTGGATAATCGGCTCGCGCATCCACCGCTTTCTGGGTGTTCCAGCTGCCTTGGTCGCCTTCGTTTTGGTCGTCATCTTCGGCGTGGAGTTTCCGACCGGCTGGCAGGAAAGTTTGAACCAGTCGCTCGTGCCTGAGCTAGCGTTGGTTGCGCCGACATTCTCGGTGAGTGCTTTGCTCGGCATCGCGCTGCCTTTGTTCATCGTCACCATGGCGTCGCAGAACGTCCCGGGTCTGGCGGTGTTGAAGGCCAATGGCTACACGCCGAAAACAGGGCCGATTCTCGCGACGACCGGTGTGTTTTCTTTTCTGGCGGCGCCGTTCGGCGGCGTCGCCACCAATCTGGCTGCCATCACTGCTGCCATGCTGGCGGGCGAAGAGGCAGGCGCAAACCGCGACGCACGCTATGTCGGTGCGGTCGTGTGTGGCGTTGTGTATTGCGTTTTTGGTCTATTCGCCGGCGTTGTGATTGCCTTTGTCAGTCTTGCGCCCTCGGTCCTGATTGAAGCAGTCGCTGGCCTTGCTCTGATAGGCGCCTTCACCGCTGCGGCTATGAATGCGTTCAAGGTCGAAGAAGAGCGGCCAGCAGCGGCCATTACCTTCTTGGCGGCTGCGTCCGGCATATCCATTCTTGGTGTGTCAGGGGCCTTCTGGGGCCTTTTGGCGGGCGGCCTGATGCTGGTGCTTATGCGCTGGACGCGCCGCTCGGTGGACGAGTGAGCTCATCGGCGAGAAAATCGAACACCAGGCGGATACGGCGCGAGGTGTGAAGCTCGCGATGCGTCACAAGCCAAATGGGGAAGGTCAGCTTTTCCAGCGTCCCGAGCACGCGGACAAGATCCGGCATCTGGTCGGCGATTTCCGCCATCATCACGCCGATGCCGAGTCCCTGCCTGATCATTTGCAGGCCGGCAACGCTGTTTTCCGACAGGACTGAAAAACTCTCCTCACGAACGGCGATGCCCAGCCCACGTAGATGGTCAGGAAAGCGATCTGTGCGGGCAAAGCCGATGAATGTTGCCTCTTGGACATCCTCTGCGACGTTCGGCTTGCCGTGTTCGGCGATCCATTCCTGTGAGGCATAGAATTGGCCCTAGCCATCCCGCAGATACTTTCCGAGCAAGTCCGGCTCTTCGGGCCTGACATGACGGATGGCGATGTCTGCTTCGCGTCGGCGCAGGTCAGACAGTTGGTTGGAGGAAATGAGCTCGATGGTAATTTGCGGTGCCACTTCCCTAAGTCGTTTGACCATCGGCGGCAGTAGGTAGGTCGCAATGCCGTCGCTAGCTGAGATGCTCACTACACCGCTCACCGATTCTGCCCGTCCGGTGGCGGCCAGAGCGAGCGTGTCGGCGGCCTCGGTCATGGCGCTGCCATGGTGCAGAAGATCAAGCCCGGTTTCTGTTAGCGTCAGACGATTGCCGATGCGCTCGAAAAGCGTCAGTCCAAGGGCTTGCTCCAAGGCTGCCACCTGTCGGCTGAGCGTTGGTTGGGTAAGGCCGAGCTTGCGCGCGGCGGCCGAAAAAGAGCCGGTTTCTGCAGCTACCAGAAAGCCGCGCATTTGGTTCCAGTCAAAATCTGCCATGCATTTTCGTATGTCAAGACTGCGGATTTCGGCAATTTTTATCTGAAAATTGCATGGTACGTTGCCGGTCATAGGAGATTATTGATGACCAGCCAAACCCTTCAACTCGCCGCCAACGGCCCTGAGAGTCGCAAGACGCCTGACACCAAGACCTCCCTGCGCGTTACCCGGTGCTGGGACAAGACCGCGCCAGGCTATCGTGATCAGCCTTTGAGCGACCCTGAGGCCTTTGAGCACACACTTGCGCGCACTTTGAGTTTTCTAGGCTCCGACGCGGATGTGCTGGAACTGGGCTGTGGCACAGGCACGGCTGCCGTTCGACTGGCACCCCATGTTGCGTCCTACCATGCGACCGATATTTCCTCAGCGATGATAGACTTTGCCCGCGAGCGCGGAGCACAGGCAGGGGCGGCCAACATGCTGTGCTCTGTCGGTACGCCCACAAGTCTGGCGGTTGATGCCGGGTATGATGCCATTCTCGCCTACAATGTTTTGCATCTTGATCCAGACCTTGAGGCCAGCCTTGCCGCGATCCGCGCATCGCTGAAGCCTGGCGGCGTTTTCATAAGCAAGACGCCCTGCCTTAAGATGATGACGCCGCTCATCACAGCGGTGATGATCCCGGCCATGCGGTTGATCGGCAAGGCGCCCTATGTTCGATCGTTCGGTCCGAAGGCTCTAGAGACGCTGCTGGAGCGGGCCGGCTTGTCCATCGAGCATGTGGAATGGCATGGCACGCCTGGGACGCCAGGCCTGTTCGGCATGCAAAGCAGGGACACGCGGCCCTTTATCGTTGCCCGACGGCCGGCCTGATAACGCGACCTAAGCCGATTGCTCCGACAGGAATTTTTGCAACGCTCCCAGCACCTTGTCCGGATGTTGGTCGATGAAGAAATGCCCGCCTGGTATCGGATTGTGGCTCACCGGACCGTTGCTTTCCTGACGCCATAAGCCGACGACGTCGAACCGCTGTCCCATGACGCCATCCAAACCCTCCATCACGAGGACCGGGCACTGGATTTTTGGTCGTGGGATAGCGTGATCGTTGGCTGGATCAACCAGTGCCCCAGCACGGTAGTCTCCGCAGCTGGCTGCAATCATGGCTGGATCGCGCCAGGCGGCACGGTAGGTATTGAGCTGATCGGGATCGAAGTCGGAAATCTTGGCTTTGCCCCAGCTTTCCAGACAGGTTTCGAAAAACATGTCCGGGTCGGCGCCGATCATGCGGGCGGGGAAGGGTGCCGGCTGGGCTAGAAAGGTCCAGTGCCAGTAAGCCAAGCTGAAGTCGGTATCCATGTTCACCCACACATCAATGGTGGGAATGATGTCCATCAGCGTCAGTGAAGTCAGCCGATCAGCATGATCAAGGGCGAAACGGTGGCCCACGCGAGCGCCGCGATCATGACCGACAAAATGGAATTGGTTGTGGCCGAGCGCAGTCATCAGGCTTGCCATGTCGTTTGCCATGGCGCGGAAGCTGTAATTGTCAGCGTTGGGTGTTGGGACTGGTTTGTCCGATGCGCCGTAGCCACGAAGATCGGCGGCAATCACTGTGTGGGATTTGGCTAGCCCAGGCGCGACCTTCGCCCACATGGCGCGAGTCTGCGGGTAGCCATGCAGCAGGAGAACGGGCGGGCCATTACCAGCCGTCACGTACCGGACGGTGACGCCATCCGGACCTGTGTGTTCGCCGACAGAAAAATTGGGAAATAGAGGATCAGCGCTCAAGGATGAGCTCGACTTCTGCACCACCAAGGCCGTCGACATTATCGTGAGCGCGGACCGCGATACGGTCGATATCGTCTGGGATCGTCACACCCACCGATCTGGTGAAGGGCTGCTCTTCGACATGGGGATGGAACAGCACCCGCTCGGCCAGAACCGAGCCGTCCGGTGCGAGCACATCGAACCGGTCAGCATAATGTTCCCAGCCAGTATCAGCGTGGAGGATAGTCGCGGATACTGTCCAACTCTCGCCCCCCATATGGCGGGCTTCAGCCGCGATGACGTCGGCTTCACCGGCCATCGCAGGCAAGGCAGTTAGAACGGCCAGCAGACTAAACGCCGAGCGCATCAAGGCCTGATTCCAGATGCTCAGCCAGGAGTGGCATGCCCATAAGGTAGCCGCTGGTCGCGCCTTCCGCACGCGCTCGCGCGTCTTTCACAGCCTGATTGAAATCGCTCGCCTCGAAGTCGCCGCGGCCGACCCAGGCTATAGCGACGAGTGCTGCGGCTTCATCCATATTGAGGTCATCAATCAGCGAGCGTAGTTCCTCGCCCGTCAGATCGTCGCTTTCCTCTTCGGCTAAGCCGTCATGCTGATGGCTGTCCTCAAGGCGTTCGACATCGAACTCGACGGTGTCGCCGGACTCATCGAGATTTTCCATGTCCAGATCGGCGGACACGGCTTTTGCCTTGTCGATGAACAGGCGCACTGTTGCCGGATCGAGGCTGAGATTGAACTCTGCGGGCGCAGCCATTTTTTCCTCCGTGAAACCGGTATGAGGTGTTGCCCAACAGTTTTGATTTGGCAAGCCTCATCCGCATTGGTGCGGAGGGCGTTTCATCATGGTGCCAAAGGCACATCCTGGAGCAGTTGCAGCCATCCATCGAGCCGCTCGCGGTTCTTGCCCATGTCTGAGTAGCCCATATGGGCGGCCGAGTATAAAATGACCGCAGAGGTCTGACCCTCGCGCGGCAACACCCAGATGTGGTTGACGTCGGCAAAGTGCAGGCGCGGTGAGTAGGTTATGGCACGCGCATAAAGGTCAACGGGATCACGTTCGACCCATGTCACCACGCCTTCTTCCTGGATTGCCGCCACAAGGCGGGCATAAAGGGCTGGCGCTGGGATGCCAAAGGTCGGCGGTTCAGCATCCGGCACGACGGTCAGTTGATCGGCTGGGCCGATCAGTGCGTCGTTGGGACGACCTGATCGTTGGAGTTGATCCAATTCGATTCGACCAGTGTCGGGGTCACCGAGGACGGTCTGCCAAACCTGCTGTGGGCCAATCAAAAACAGCCCCGCAATCGCAAGCCCGGCGATGACAATGAACCAAATCACGACGCGGATCAGCATGGGTCGTCCTGCGGAGCTATTCGAACAAGGTCGCCTTCGGGGTCGTCGGTCAGGAGCCAAATTGCGCCGTCCGGACCTTGGCGCACATCGCGGATGCGGCCGAATGCACCTTCAAAGAGGCGGTCTTCACCGGTGATCGTGTCGCCCTGGCGAACCAACCGGACAAGCATTTGATCTCGCAACGCACCGACGAGCATGTCGCCTTGCCAGCTTGGGAACAGAGCGCTTTCATGCACAATCGTCATGCCAGATGGCGCGATTGATGGGTCCCAGTAATAGACTGGCTGTTCCAGCCCCTCGGCCCGCGTGCCAAGGCCGATGCGGGTGCCCGAATAGTTCACGCCGTAGGAGATGGTCGGCCAGCCATAGTTGCGACCGGCCTCCGGCTGGTTGATTTCATCGCCGCCACGCGCGCCATGCTCGACAGTCCATAACAAGCCCGTGACCTGGTCCAAGGCTGCCCCTTGCGGGTTGCGATGACCGGTTGACCAGATTTCCGCTGCGCCGTCGCTTCCGTCGGCAAATGGGTTGTCGGCTGGGATTGAACCGTCGACCGCGATGCGCAGCACGCTGCCGGCATGGTCGAACGGGTCCTGCGAACGTTGCGGAGTGGCGCGATCGCCGATCGTAAAGGCAAGAGTCTCGTCCGGCAGGATTACGATACGCGAACCGAAATGCCGTTGCTCGCGGTTGGGGCCGGACTGCTGAAACAGGGCGGTGACATCAGCCAGAGACGGCGATCCATTTCGCCATCCTGTGAGTTCGGCGCGTGCGATAGAGGTGCCTGTCGCGCCGCCGCGGCGAGGTTCTGCAAAGCTCAGATAGATAATTCCTGTTGAGGCGACGTCGGGCGCCGCAACGACGTCAAGCAATCCGCCTTGGCCGCGATCCACAACCTCTGGTACCCCGTCGACCTGCGTCTGAACACCGGTCACCAGATCAATGACCTGCATGCGCCCGGGCCGCTCGGTCACAAGCGCCGTGGTTTCATCCAAGAAGGCCAAGCCCCAGGGGTGTTCCAGACCTGATGCAATGGCCTGCCCTTCAATGGTGCAGGCTTGACTGGTGTCGGTCACCGCCTCTTGACCGTGTGCTAGTGCGCTGAAGCTGAAAACCGTTGCAGCGGCGACCAACAGGCCAAGCAAGAAAGCCTGAACTGGGGGCTGCTGAACTAACGTCGATGACGACCGTTGGATCTGCAAGGGGGGCATGGCGGATCTGTCCTGAGCTTGGCGGGCTGAAAGTTGTCTTCGGAAAGTTTGGGCCGATGCTTGGGGCATTTGTGTGGTTGTGCCAATGCTATGTCGGTCTGCCCTGCCGCTGAGACAAGGTTAATGCTTAACGATGGGCTTCAAACGCATTTTAGCTTAAAGCCAAGGTTGGGTGTCTTCCAGCCAAACGATAGCTCT
>JBHJIX010000079.1:0-3622 GCA_050043025.1 Cohaesibacteraceae bacterium | reverse complement strand
CCATCTTTCAGGACCTCTTGGCACGAACAGATAAGCGCACTGTGCTGGCTACGGCGTCCTCGGCCATCACCATGTCGCAGATCGTTCCTGATGAGGCCGAGCAGCAACGCTGCCTCGTCGCCCATCCGGTGAATCCCCCTGCCGTGCTGCGGATCATAGAGCTCGTCCCAGCGCCGGGTACGGCACCTGAGGCCGTCAGCGCGGCCGGCAAACTCTTCCGAGACTTGGGGTTTGAAACGGTCGGGCTTGGCCAAGAGATTGAGGGATTTGTGCTCAACCGTCTGCAAAGCGCTGTTCTGCGTGAGGCCTATCGCCTGGTTGATGAAGGCGTAACCGATGCCGATGGCAGCGATGCCATCATGCGCATGGGGCTCGGCCCAAGATGGGCGCTGTCCGGCCCATTCGAGACGGCAGAACTCAATACACCAGGCGGAATCAACGCCCATGCTGCCCGCATGGGCCCGGCGTACAAACGCATTGGCGAGGCGCGCGGCGAAATCGTCGATTGGAACTCGGCACTGGTGGATAGCATCGACATGCAACGACGCCAGCACATTGCCGTTGACGACCTGCCTGAGCGCGCCAAATGGCGTGCCGGTGCGGTGGCAAGGCTCATCGCTGAACGCGACAAGCTTCTTCGGGATGATGGCTGATGGGCGTCAAACGCTTCCATTTTGAAGGGCAGGAGATCACGGCGCCTGAAGGTAAAAGCCTTGCAGCTGCTCTGACCGAGGCTGGCGTTCGCGCGTTTCGTGACACCGCCAAGGAGGCTGAGCGCGGGATCTTCTGCGGTATGGGCGTCTGCCAGGACTGTCTGGTCACCGTCAATGGCGCGCCCAACAAACGCGCCTGCATGACCCGTGTGGAAGAAGGATTTGAGGTAGAGCGTCAGGTTGCCTTGCCGGCCTTCGGAGCGCATGATCAGCAAGAGACCAGCGATCCGCTCCACCTATCCCCCGACGTGTTGGTGATCGGAGGTGGCGCCGGTGGTCTGTCAGCCGCTGCTGCTGCTGCCGAGGCAGGCGCCAGCGTTGTCCTGCTCGATGAGCGAAAGGTGGCCGGCGGGCAATATTACAAGCAGGCGGCTGACCACACGATTCTCGATCAACAGCAGGCCGATGGCGCAAAGTTGGTGGCGCAGGCCCGGGCCTCCGGCGCGGACCTAATCTCCGGCGTTGAGCTGTGGGGCGCTTTTGATGGGCTGGTATTCCTTGGCCACCGCGATGGTCAGCCGGTCATCGTCAAGCCGAAAACCGCCATCGTTGCCACCGGCGCTTATGAGCGGCCAGTGACGGTGCCGGGTTGGACGCTGCCCGGTGTGATGACCACCGGTGCCGCACAGACGTTGTGGCGCAGCTATCAGACACTGCCGGGCAAGCGAATTGCCGTGTGCGGGTCAGGTCCACTCAACGTTCAGGTTGCCCTGGAGCTTGCCAAAGGTGGCGCCGAGATCGTGTTCATTGCCGAGCGCGCTCCCGCCGCCATCAGCAAGCCGTTCAACGCCCTGGCAATGGCGCTTGCCGATCCAAAGCTGACAATCCAGGGTCTTCGGATGCTGGCGGACCTGCGTAAGCGCGGTATCAAGGTCCATAACGCAACGGAGCTGACCGAGATCGCCCAGGAGCGTGATGGGCTGGCCGCCACCTTTGTTGGCAGGGTTGGGCGCAAGCAGACGGTTCAGATCGACGCGCTGTGCATGAATGCCGGCTTTGAACCACAGAATGAAATTCTGCGTCTGCTGGGTGCCCGAATGCACTACGATCCGGCGATGGGGCATCTGCGCTGCGATAAAAGCAAGGTGATGGAGACCTGCGTTCCGGGACTTTACGCCATTGGCGATTGCACCGGTCTTGGCGGAGCGCCGGCCGCTCGACTGGAAGGTGAAATCGCTGGCAGCCATGCTGCGTCTGCCTGCGGGTAAGCATCCGAGTCCGATCTGGAAACTAAGCAAAGCGGGCTCACCAAGCACCGAGCCTTCCAGAAAAACCTATGGACGCTTTACGCCATCGCGCCCGCCGACACGACCGCGCTGCCCAGCGACACTGTTATCTGCCGCTGCGAGGAACTGACACTCGGCGATGTCCGCGCTGGCCTGGCCACCAAGCCGGGGCATGTAGGTACGCTCAAGCGGGCAACACGGGTTGGCATGGGCCGGTGGCAGGGCCGCTATTGCGGGCCCGTGGCGGCGCGTATCGTGTCTCAGGCCACGGACCAGGCCATTGATGATCTCAGCTTCTTTGCACCGCGCGTGCCGATCAAGCCGGTTCCCATCTCTGCCATCCTGGCCGCTGAAGAGGCGATGGCCGCAGAGGATAGTGACGTGACCGAGGTGGCGGATGCCGCCCAGTGACATTCTGGTCATTGGTGGCGGCGTCACCGGCACAGTGGCAGCCATTCGCCTAGCCGAACAGGGCGCGCGGGTGACTGTCTTGGACGCGGCAACCAATGCCGGTTCCGATGCCAATGCTGGGTCCCTGCATGTGCAGATGCAAAGCCGCTTCATGCGCCTTTATCCCGATCAGGTGCCCAATGTTGAGGCCGCGCTGCCCTTCTACAAACAGGCTGCCGCCACCTGGGTTGAGATGGACGGCGAGCTTGGCGGCGTCGAGCTGGTGCGCAAAGGTGGGCTGATGCTTGCCGAAAGCGAGGAACAACTCGCCTTTCTCCAAAAAAAAGCCGAGCGGGAAACGGCGCAGGGCCTATCAGTCGATATCCTTCAACGCACGGAGCTTGAAAGGTTCGCGCCCTGGCTCGGACCTCAGATCGTTGGTGCGGAAATCTGCCACGATGAAGGCAAGCTCAATCCACTGATTGCCAATCAGCGCCTGCGCCAACTGGCTGAGGCCAGCGGGGTTGCGCGGCGCAAAGTTTTTGTGGACGCGCTCGATGAGGGCAGCAATGGCGTTACCGCCCACACATCAGATGGCAGCTTTCACGCCGATCAGGCTTTGCTTGCGGCTGCCTGGGGCAGCGCAGATCTGACAGCACCGTTTGGCATTACGGTTCCTTCGGCTGCCGAGCCGCTTCACATGAACATCACCGAGCCATCGACCATTGCGATCTCACATCTGGTCCAGCATGCGGAACGCTCGATCACGTTGAAACAGTTTGGGACCGGGCAGATCGTCATCGGAGGTGGTTGGGCGGCAAGCGATCAGGGCAGGGGCGTTCCGCCAAAAGTGCGCGCAGAATCAATGTTGGGCAATGTCGCCCTGGCGGCCAAACTGGCGCCGGCCATCGGCGGTCTGCGCGTCATCCGCACCTGGGCCGGCATGAACACGACAACCGATGGTGCATCCATCATCGGTCGATTGCCAAAAACCGACCGTGTCGTCATGGCACTGCCCGGAGACGCCGGTTACACGCTTGGACCCCTGGTCGGTCGTTTGGCGGCCGATATCGCCCTTGGGCGTGTTCCCAACATCGACATAGAGCGATTCTCGCCGAGCCGATTTGCAGACCTCGTCTAACGCCGCAGCGCGAGGGTGATGTTGGTCACCGTTTCCTGAAGCTTGGGCAGAAGGTCCTCAACCATCTCTTCTGGCGACATGCGCAGCGTCGGACCGCCGACGTTTACGGCACCCACCATCAGCCCTGAAGAGAGGTAAAGCGGGACGGCAAT
>JBHJIX010000078.1:0-2118 GCA_050043025.1 Cohaesibacteraceae bacterium | reverse complement strand
ACGGGACAGCCGGGCGCCAAACTAGGAGCGGTCTATCGGGCGGGATTTCCTCACAATCTGACGGTTCCAGCTGGTTGGTGCGCTGACGTAGGACTTGGCGGCCATGCACTGGGTGGCGGCATTGGCTATTTGGCACGTGCTCATGGGTTGCTGTGCGACCACCTTGCCGCGCTTACACTTGTCGATGCCGAAGGGCATATCCACCACGTCAATGCCCAATCGGATTCGGACCTTCTATGGGCCAGCCGCGGCGGCGGCGGTGGGCTTGGCGCCGTCACCCGATAAACGAATGACATGCAATCAACCGGTACGACGACCTCTTTAAGGCTGTTCGGTGGCGTCGAAGCCCACCAAGCTGCGCCCCTTATTCATCGTTGGATGGATTGGAGCATCGCGCAACCTAACCAAACGCCCTCCCATCTGGCTGTCACAAGCCTTTCTGACGGCCGCATCTTTGTCAGGATAACCGGCCTGTCGGAATTCTCAGCGGCCACGTTGCAGGTTTCGCTGGCGCCGGTTGCCGAGGATGTTCTGCTGTTCATTGGACCATCGTTGGTTGAAGGCATCTATGGCGAGGTCATGGAAGAAACGGTGCTTTCGTTTCCGGCCTTCTACCTTCCAGCGGACGCGCGTGCCGTGTTCCGCCCTTCGATTGTGCCAATTGATGCGCTGGAGGCTTTGATCGATGTTCAGGTGCGCGCGCAAGGCGATGGCAATGCGATGGGCATGGTGTTTGAAACCTTGGGTGGTGCCATCGACACTCCAGCACCGGGAGCAACCGCTTACCCGCACCGTGGCTCGTCCTTCCTAGCCTGGGCATCCGTCAGCGCGCAGGACGGGCCCGGATTGGATCTTGCTCGCCCATTCCTTGATGAGGCTGCTATCCACTTGCGTGCCGGAGCCAGCGGACAAGGTTATGTCAACTATCGCGATCGATCCTTGGAGGACTTTGCGACAGCCTATTGGGGCGAGAACCTAGCCAGACTGCAGGGCGTCAAAAGGCGGATAGATCCCGACGGGCTGTTCTCGAGCCTGCACACGGTTCCGCTTTAACCAATTGAAATAACCAAGACGGCTAACCTTGCCGCTTAAGCTTACCTGAAGCTTCTGTTTTCATTGAAAAATTCGCTGTGTTTACCTGGCGTTAAGGATGGGGTCTTCGACACCAAAACGCTGGGAACACATGATGAAAAATCTATTTGCACGCACCCGCCTCACGGGTTTGGCCTTGGCGCTAGCATTGGTAGCGCAACCTGTTCTGCCCACTATCGCTCCAACTGAAGCCCACGCCGATATCGTCAAGCAAGAGCCCTTGGTAACGATAGCAACTGGCGGCGGCTCAAACGGTGGCTGGCTTATCGCCGGAGTCTTTATCTCGATTGCTTCCATCATGACTTGCGCCGCCATTGTTGGCGCGGCCGAGAATCGCGAACTGACTTTGGAAGAAGCATGGGCTGCAGGGCTTATCCCACTCAGCTGTCTTTTCACAACTGAGTTTGGAGACGACAACTCCTAAGGGTGTCGCGCTCGAACAACAAAAAACCCGGCCCTTTGCGGCCGGGTTTTTTGTGTGGAATCAACTTGCGTTTCTAAAGCGCTTCGCCGATGCGCGCCCGCCCGCTCTCACCATTGTCGCGCAGCCAGTTAAGCGTTGTGGTGCTTGTGCGCGTCAGGTCGAAACACATAGGCGTGCCATTGTACCAGGTCTGAAACTGCTGGCAGAGTCGGTTGCCGTCGATCCACCAGCGACCAGTATCACGAGGCTGGATCCAACGCCCGATACCGAGCGCTTCGCCATCACCATCAACCCGCCCATTGGACCGGTAGTTGAGCGGAAACTCGCCACCAAACGGCGCGGCCAGATAAATCGTATGTCCAATGCTCTGCGAGCGTATATCGCCAGCGGAAAACCTGTCGGCATGTGCCAACTGCGGCGATGCTGTGAAGGCGGCAAGTGCAGCAATGGCAGCAAGATAGCGGCGCATGAAGAACTCCGTGTGAACTTAGGTTGGCGGGCCCAGCAATCTGATTACGCGCCAAAGTTCCAACGGTTGTGTTTTGAAAGGCACAATTGGTGTCAGATTGTTGCGCCGAAGTGCAAATGTGCTGCCCGCCAGC
>JBHJIX010000077.1:0-11986 GCA_050043025.1 Cohaesibacteraceae bacterium | reverse complement strand
GCGTGACGCGCCTTGCTGAAGCGGCGCAGCAGATTGGCGCTGTTGTTTCGCTCATTCAGGACATTGCCGAGCAGACCAACCTTCTGGCGCTCAACGCCACCATCGAGGCGGCACGCGCCGGCGAGATGGGCAAAGGCTTTGCTGTTGTTGCCAGCGAGGTGAAGAGCCTTGCCAACCAGACGGCGAAAGCGACTGAGGAAATCGCCAGCCAGGTCTCTGGTATTCAGGGCTCAACCAATGAGTCTGCCGAGGCCATTCGCGGTATCGCGGAGACCATGCGCGACGTGCAGACCTACACCAATGCCATCGCGGCAGCTGTTGTTGATAAGGTTTCGGCGACGACCGAGATCTCGCGCAACGTCTCCGAGGCTGCCAATGGCACAGGTCATGTGGCCAATGCCATGGTCAGTATGAGCGAAGCTGTCGACGAGACCGGCCAATCAGCCGGTCTGGTGCAGGAGGCCTCCGGCAATGTGTCTGAGCAGACCAACCGGATGCGCTCACTGGTCGATCAGTTCCTGAAGGATGTTGCCGCCGCCTAAGGCGCTTAGCGTTCCAAAGGCTCAGGCGGCAAACCCGCCTGATGCCATGTAAGCCTCTTCCTCGGGCGTGGAAACGCGCCCGAGGATTTTGTTTCTGTGGGGGAAGCGGCCGAAGCGGCGGATCGCATCCATGTGCACCAGGGCGTAGTAGTAGGCGTTTTGGTTGTCGATGGCCCGGTAGAGGTCGCAGCACAGGCTTTGCGCGTCCATGTCTTCGGCATGCATGTAGGGCAAGTAGAAGAACCCCCGCACCATGCCGAAATAGGCTTTGTCGAAGCGGTTGGCGCGCACATGGTCGGCCAGTGTCAGGGCATCGCCATCACTGGAGAAAGCCTCCGGCGTGCCGCGATAGAGGTTGCGCGGTAGCTGATCGAGACACAGCATCAGCGCCAGTGCCGTGTGTGGTGCGTTCTTCCAATCGTCCAGCGTGCCGGCGCGCGCCTCGACAACCAGATTGGTGAACCTGTCCTTGAGCATGGCGTCGTTCTCATCGGACTGGCGGAACCAGCCTTCTTCGCCAAGCGACCACCAGACTTCCAGAAGATCGAAGGCACTGTCTGTCATTGTCGGAACTCCTAAGGTCTGTCGTTGGCAGCTTGGCGGTGCCCCCATCTAGTGCCACAAGGGCCAGATGATCAAACCCCCGCCTGCAAGTCCTGCTGACATCAGCGAACCAGATCGGATTGTTGACTGTATCGGCCTTCAATGTCCTTTGCCGGTGCTTAAGGCGCGCAAAGCATTGCGTCAGCTGCGTCCGGGCCAATTGGTGCGGGTGGATAGCACCGATCCGGTCGCCATTCTGGATGTGCCGGCTATGGCACGCGAGGATGGGCATCTGGTGCAGGACGTTGAGCGCGACGGCGATGTCGCGCGGTTCTTCATCCGGCGCGGGGCTGCTTGAAACAAGCTTCGAACAGGCCCCGAATCTTGTCGGTTTGATCGGTGCGGGTGATGACCACGATCTCGCTGTGATCCGCTTTCAGCTTGCCTGCGATGTTGGCCGCGATGGGTCGAGGTGGGTGCTGAAGGGGGCCGGCTGAGTGCACCGCCCAAGGGGATGACCCGGTTTCGTTTTTGATCCAGGCAAGGCCCTTCACGCGCAAAAGATCACCTGGAAAGTTCATACCCAGCAGGTCCATCAGCATGGTGATGGTGCGCTGCTCCACCGGTTGTTCAGTTGAAAGGACGACCGAGTAGGCATGCTGATGATCATGATCATGGTGATGACCGTGATCGTGATGGTCGTGATCATGTCCATGGTGATGGCGCCCATCGCTTTGGAGGGCTGACACCGGCGATGCGCTGGTCGTGAATGCCTGGGCGAGTAGGCTGTCCAGCCATGCTGGGTCACTTGCCAGTTCATCGACTGTATTGATTGAGGCGTGCGGGTTGCGCGCGCTGAGGTCCTTGCGGCGTTGGGCCGTTTCATCCTCGGATGCAAGGTCGGTTTTTGACAGAGCCAGCACATCGGCAACGGCAACTTGCGCGATGGCCTCCGGCGAGGCGTCGAGGCCTTCGGGCTCCTGGGCGGAATCGACGACCGTGACGATGCCGCCGACCAGATAGCGCAGCGACAAATAGGGATGGCGGGCAAAGGCGGCCAGAATGGGCGCCGGGTCGGCTAGGCCGGTTGTCTCAATCACCAGCTGCTTGAACGGCGCGATGCGGCCATTGTCGCGGGCGCGTAGCAAGTCTTCCAGCGTCGTGACAAGCGGGCCCTGCAAAGTGCAGCACAGGCAGCCGGATGTCAGTTCTTCGATCATCAGACCACGGTCGGCTGTGTCCCCGCGCGCCTCATCGGCTTCCTGAAGGAACAGGCTATCGAGGCCGGCATCGCCGAACTCGTTGACAATCACCAGCGTGTCTTTCAACGGCTCGGTCGCCAGTAGCCGGTTGAGGAAGGTCGTCTTGCCGGCGCCGAGAAAGCCCGACAGGACGAGCACCGGCATACGGTCCGGGCGTTGTGGATCAGATGTCATCGGCTTGGACGTCAGAAGGGCCGTGGTACGGGCGAAGGCACCGGGCGGTCGACCGCCCGGCCAACCGTCCTGGCGATTGCTCCAGGCGCCGCTTCGGCCACCTGCGGGTCAGGACCTGGGGCAAGCACGAGTGCTGTTCCTCCCGCCGGTGCGATCTGCCCGGGAAGCGCGGCGGCAAAACTGGTCGGGCGACTGTCCGGATTGGGGACTTGCCAGCGGCCAAGGCGCGCGACGGCAGGGCCTGTTGCACCGCCAAGGCTAAGGCGTACCGGCTCCGGTGGACGGATGATCGGCCCGAGGACAAGGTCCAGGACGTCAACATCGGCCGCGCCATCGCTTTCCCCGCCATTGGAGGACGGAAGAACAACGGCGCCCGCATCACCTGAAAAGGCGCTGGCGCTCGATGATGCACTAAAGGCTGGCGATGCGGTGCCGAACTGACCGGCGATTTCTTCAAGGCTCGGGCGAACCCGCGGGCGCTGACAAACAATGGGCCGCATGCGGGTCGCTTCGGTTGCTTCTGATCCGGTGGGAAGAAACTCTACCAGCGGAACGCCGGCAGGATCGCCGAACAGGCCGCCCGACTGACGGAAACCATCATCGAGGACGTGCGCGGTTGCGGCAGCTCGTTCGATGCCTGACCGCGCACCGAGTGTGACATTGATCAGCGTGCGCCCACCGCGCCGCGCGCCGGCCACCAGGTTGAAGCCGGAATCGCAGATGTAGCCGGTCTTGAAACCAAAGGCGCCTCGATAGCGTTGCAGAAGAAGGTTGTGGTTTGTCCAGCGCGCCTGGCCGAGCCGCACCGCGCCCATGGAGTAAAAATCATTGTGTTCAGGATAATCGCGCATCAACGCCAGGGTCAGGAGTGCCAGGTCATAGGCCGTCGTCACCTGTCCACGATCGGGCAGACCGTGCGGGTTGGTGAAAGTCGACCGCCGCATGCCAAGCGCTGAGGCCAGTCGGTTCATCTCGTCGATGAAGGCGGGCTCGGATCCAGCGACGCTTTCGGCCAGCGCAACGGCAATGTCGTTGGCGCTCTTGACCATCAAAACACGCAGCGCGTTTTCCACCGTCAGGGTTTGACCGACAGCAAGGCCGGCTTTGGACGGCGGCTGGGCCGCTGCGTTCTCAGAGATCGTGACCGGCGAGAGCATGGTGATGCGGCCTTCGCGCACGGCCTGGAAGACCACATAGGCGGTCATTAGTTTGGTTGTGGACGCCGGATACCAGGCATCGAAGGCGCGGTTGGACGACAGCACACGCATGGAGTCGACATCAATGGTGATGTTGGGGCCGTCATAGGGTCCCAGACCTGTCGACTGGGCGAGGGCAACGCGCGGGATGTTGAGGATCGCGATCAGGACGATCAGACAGACAATCGAGCGCAGGGCGGTCAAGGCGAAGGGTTTTGCGGTCGGCACGGCACACTCGCTTGGCGGATATCGAGCAAGCCGGTCGTGACCGCCGGGGGGCGACGACTCAACGCGGCCTTTATCTTCCATCACCCCGTTTCTAAACGATGTGGCGCAAGAATGGCAAAGCTAGAGTTTTGTGAGGTCTTCGCAACCGCTTTCCGCATCACTGCCTACCGATTTGGCTTTACCCGGGAATGACGAGCGTAATAAAAACTACGGATATGTTGGCTGAGGCGATGACAAGAATAAGCCCCAGCCGCATGGCGATAGACATGAGGGAGGAAAAACATGTCCGCACCCAAGACACCATCACGTCGTTCCGTTCTGGGCGCCGGCGTGCTCGCCGCCGCCATGGCGCTCGGCACGGCCAGCGTTCCGGCACAGGCGCAGGACGCACAAGACTATCTGCTCGCCACCGCATCCACCGGCGGCACCTACTACCCTGTTGGCGTGGCGCTTTCGACGCTGATCAAGGTGCGTTTGCAGCCTTCCATGGGCATCAATGTTTCGGCCATCAACTCGGCTGGCTCCGGCGAGAACATTGCGCTTCTTCGCGACAACGAAGCCCAATTTGCCATCGTTCAAGGTCTGTTTGGCGCCTATGCGGCGACGGGCTCTGGCCCGCTTGCCGATGCTGGTCCCCAGGAAAGCCTGCGTTCGATCACCATGCTGTGGCCGAACGTCGAGCATTTCGTGATCCGCTCTGAAGATGTCGACACAGGCACGGTGACCGACATCGCTGCCCTGGCTGGTGAGCCCATGTCGATGGGCCGACAGAACTCCGGCACAATCGGTTCCAACCGCACGATCCTATCGGGTCTTGGCATGGACATGGAAGAGATGTTCGATCTCGTCTACATGGGCTATGGTCCGTCCGCTGACGCTTTGCAGAACGGCCAGATCGTGGGCATGTCGACGCCGGCCGGTGATCCGGTGGGTGCTGTATCGCGTGCCTTTGCCGCGATGGGCGATGACATCACGCTGCTAGAGTTCACCGACGAGCAGGTTGCCTCTGCCAATGGCGACTTCGATCAGCTTTGGACGCCTTATGTGATCGATGCTGGAACCTATCCGGGTGTCGATGAGGATGTGAACACCATCGCGCAACCGAACTTCCTGATGGTGCGTGACGATTTGCCGGAAGAAACGATCTACCAGATCACCAAGACGATCTATGAGAATCTGGGCTTCCTGCAGGGCATTCATCCGGTCACGGCGGCGATGAGCCTTGAGGCCGCTATTGCTGGCCTGCCTTTGCCGCTGCATCCCGGTGCGATCCGCTACTATGAAGAGCAAGGGATCGACGTTCCCGATCGTCTCAAAGCGGACATGTAAGCTCCGCCTATGTGATGGATGTTACGCCCCGCGCCGATGCCATCGGTGCGGGGTTTGGTTTTTGCCGGACGCTTTACGTGCCGCCGGCAACGCAGCGGGGATGACATGGCGGACGCAATCAAGGTCGAAGAAGAAGAGTCGCGCGAAGACGATCTGCGACCGCTTGATGCAGGTCTTTTGGGGCTGGTCTTTACCGGGCTGGCGCTCGCCGTATCGCTGTTTCACCTCTACGCCAATTTTATCGGCACGCTGTCGACCTTCTGGCTGACGGGCATCCATTTTGCTGGCTTCGCCATGCTGGCAAGCCTGCGCTACCCCGCCCTTCGGCTGCGCGGCGAGAAAGCTCAGCGGTCTGTGCTCGCCTTCGACGTTGTTTTTGGCGTCGTTGTCTCTCTGGCCACCCTGCTCCTCATTGCCTCGGAAAACGCGATCTATGATCGCGGCGTGACGCTCGCACCGCAGGAATGGGTCTATGCCTTCATCGTCATTATCGGGGCGATCGAGCTAACCCGCCGTGCCACTGGTTTGATCATCCCGGGTCTTATCCTCATCGCGCTGACCTACCCCGCCTTCTGGGGCAGCATGATCGAAGGCGTGTTCCGGTTCGGTGGGGTGTCGCTTGAGACGGTCATCTTCCGCACGATTTTCACCGATGAGGGTATGTTCGGTACCATTGCCAACATCTCAGCGACCTTCGTGTTCCTGTTCATTTTGTTTGGCGCCTTCCTGGTGCGCTCCGGCGCCGGGGAGTTCATTATCGATCTTGGCCGCGCCGTCGCCGGCAAATTCATTGGGGGACCGGGCTATGTGGCGGTGTTTTCCTCGGGCCTGACGGGGACGATCTCCGGTTCTGCAGTCGCCAACACTGTCTCCACTGGGGTCATTACCATCCCGCTGATGAAGCGGTCGGGTTTCCCGCCGCGCTTTGCCGCTGGCGTGGAGGCCGCCTCGTCCACCGGTGGTCAGTTGATGCCTCCGATCATGGGGGCAGGCGCCTTCGTGATGGCCAACTACACCCAGATCCCATACCTCGACATCGTGGCCGTCAGCTTCCTGCCGGCGATGGTCTACTTTCTGTCGGTCGGCTTTTTCGTGCGCATCGAAGCCAAGAAGCTGAACATGCAGCTCGCCGACGAAGATGCACCCTCGGCCCTTGAGGTTTTGAAACGCGGCGGGCCGGCCTTCCTCATCCCCGTTGCGACGCTGATTGGGCTTTTGATTTACGGCTTCACGCCAGTGTTTGCTGCCATCTGGGCCATTGCGTCGGTGATCGTGGCGAGCTGGCTAACGCCCAACCGCATGGGCCCCAAAGAGATCATGGAAGCGCTGATCCTTGGCGCGAAGAACATGATCATGACCGGCGTGCTGCTGGTGGCTGTCGGGGCCATCGTCAACGTCATCGCGATGACGGGCATCGGTAACACGTTCTCACTCATGATCTCCGAATGGGCCGGCGGAAACCTCATAATCGCCATCGCCCTCATCGCGCTTGCCTCGCTGGTCCTGGGTATGGGCCTGCCCGTAACGGCGGCCTACATCGTACTCGCGACGCTCTCCGCGCCTGCCCTGCACGCCCTTATCCAGAACGCGCATCTTGTTCAGGCACTGGTGGATGGCACGATCCCTGAGATCGCCCAGATGAGCTTCATGCTTGCCGATCCGTCCATCCTGCCGGCGCTCGCTGAGCCGATGGCGCGGGAGGATGCTGTAGCGCTCGTACAAGCGATGCCTCAGGAGCTGTTGTCGGTGGTCTATCCGCAGGTTTTGGACCCAGTGTTGATCACGACGGCGCTGCTCTCAGCCCACATGATCATCTTCTGGCTGAGCCAGGATTCCAACGTCACGCCGCCAGTATGTCTGACGGCCTTCGCGGCTGCTGCGATCGCCAAAACGCGGCCCATGGCAACCGGCGTGATGAGTTGGAAGCTCGCCAAGGGCCTCTATCTGATGCCTGTTCTGTTTGCCTACACAAACTTTCTGGGCGGTGATTTTATGGAATCGCTCTTCATTTTCATGGCGGCGACGCTTGGGGTTTATGCTCTCGGCGCCGCCATTGAAGGTCACATGGAATACCCGCTCAACTGGCCGCTGCGCATTCTGACAGCCGTTTCGGGCGTCGCGCTGATGTGGCCGAACACGCCACTGCTGGAAACCGCCGGGGCGCTGGTCGTGTTGGGTATTCTATCTTGGACGATCAAGAAGGACAGGGAACGGCAGGCGGTGGGATCCGGCGACGTTCAGGGCGGCTAGGCCGACCGCCACATCATTGCCCAACGCCCGGACGTGCGCACGGCGCGGACGCCCTGGAACATCAAAAATCCAGCCGGTCCAAAAAGGAATGTGACGGGCAGGCACGGCAGTACCATCCAGAAGCGCAGCCCGTCTTCCCGCGCCTTCCGGCAAATCCAGGCGCCGACCACGAGGTCGAAGGCCAGGAAATGAATCCATCCTGCCATCAGCGCCTGGGGCTGGGAGAACAGTTCAACAATCGCCGCGAAGCTCCCAAATCCACCCTGCTCGGCGGGAAACACCAGCACTAGCGCCACATAGCCGGCGGCCAGTATTGCTGGGATGATCAGCCCGGCAAGGCGCTCTGACCAGATCGGGATAAACGGCGAGACCAGCAAGGTTGCCCAGCCGACCATCGCCAGCATGCCGGCAAGCGAGAAAACAGTTTCGAAGTGCATGGTCCTAGTCTTCAGCAATCTCAAAAAGCTGGATGGCCATCTATTGCAATATCCTTGCATATGCAAGCAATATGGCCTATATTTCCACGATGACTGAGATCTGCACCACCAATGCCCTGCGCCTCTTGCAGGCTGCTGATGAACTGACAGCCAGGTTGGCCGGGGAATTCTCGTCCGTTCACGGGCTGTCGGTGAACGAGTTTTTCCTGCTGATGCATCTGGAAAAGGCGAGCCTCAATCGCCTGTCTCGTGTTGAATTGGCTAAGCGCATGCATGTCAGCGCCTCCACGGTCACCCGCATGGCTGCGCCCATGGAAAAGCTTGGATTGTTGGGTCGGCAGGTTGACGAACGCGATGCAAGGATGGCCTTCGTTGTCCTTACCGCAGCCGGGAGGACCAAGCTGGACGAGACTCTGGCAACCTTCGCCAAACAGGCCGGCTACGCCTTCCAGAATCGTTGGGATGAGGATGAGTTGGAGCAGTTTTCGCAGTTGCTCCACCGCCTCGTGGCAGGAAGCGTTGCCAGTCTTACCTAGGCGAGGCTCCTGCTAATGCTGTGCCGTTGGCCGGCCCACTCGCTTTGCTTGGGTTGATCAAGCGCGCCAACTACAGACGCAGCCGGCAGGCCACGATGGCATGGCCGGTTAGTCTCTCAGGGCGCGTTCACCGGCCAGCAGGTCCTGGTTTTCGGCATAGAGCGCGACCAGTCGGTCGATGACCTGGCGGATGTGCGGCTGGTGACGGTCGTCGCCATGCATCACGAGGTGCTGCTCTTCACGCAGGTCGTCGATGATGGGTCCGGCGCGCGCAAGACCGGGGTCACTGTCGCCGATGAAGCAAGGCATCACGCCAATTCCAGCGCCGGCCTTCACCAACTGGTAGATCGTTGAAACCGAGCTTGCGACAACGCGGATCGGGTGACCCTGATCGTGTACCCACCGGGCGGCCGGGTAGTGCGCGCGGGCTGGGTCCATGGCGACCCATTCCATGAGCTCCGGCTGTCCGGCGCTCCAACTGCAATAGGGCGCAAAGCGCACGTTGGAGAGCTTTCTGGAGGCAAGGTTGCCGGCCTCTGCGGGTCGGCTACGAATGCCAAGTTCAATCTCGCGGTGCGCGATATCCAGCACGGTCTCGGTGGTGACGAAGCTCAGACGAAATTCATCATGCGGCCGGTTCAGCTTGGCAAAACGGTCGGCCAGAAAAAGCGCCGTGCCGGTGCCCGACGACAGACGCACAATGGGTTTCTGCGCGCTTGCCGACAACAGAGCCTGCCCCGGCTGCGCAGCCGCCTGCATGGTGCGGACTTTGGCGAGCAGCGCCTGGCCTGTCTGGGTGAGGGCGTATCCGGTCTGCGAGCGTACAAAGAGCGCCTGACCGGTGTGTTGCTCCAGGGCAAGCATCCGTCGACCAATGGTTGGTGCGCTGAGACCAGTGCGCCGGGCTGCTCCGCTCAGCCCCTCCGTTTCTGCGACATGGAGAAAGAGATGGATGTCATCCCAGCGCAAGTCTTTCATTTGCGAAACGCTCGGTGCTCAAATCGTGGGGAATGAGGTCAGTTTAGCAGCTCAGTCATTCACTGGCAAAACGCTCGGGCATATGACGGTACCCATCGAGGCCTGAGTCTTCAGACGCCGCTATAGTGAGGGCTACGCCTTTCTATCCAAGCGTCCAGTCCCTCGCGGATGTCCTGCGTTGGCACCATGCGGGCGAACTGTTGGGCTTCGATCTGAAGCCCTTCATCAATGGTGGTGTTGAGGCCACGGGTCACGGCGGTGAGAATCCGGGCCGCTGCCAGTGGTGAGTGGCGCAAGGTGCTGTCAGCCATTTCCAAAGCTGCCTTCAGCGCCTGGCCGGGAGCGACGACCTTGTTGATGAGGCCAAGCTCATAGGCGCGTTCGGGCCCGAAAGTCTCACCGGTTAGAAGAAGCTCAAGGGCCCGCTTGCGTCCGGCCAATCTTGGAAGCCTTTGTGTTCCGCCAAAGGTCGGTGGGATGCCGATATTGATCTCCGGCTTGGCAAAGATCGCCTTTTGGGAGGCGACCGCGAGGTGGACTGCTTCGGTGATCTCGCAGCCGCCGCCAAAGGCGATGCCTTCAACGGCAGCGATGATGGGTTTTGGGAAGGCCTCCATACGACGTGTCATACGCTGGCCGCGCCGGACAAAGTCTCGCATGGCAACATCGCCGCCCTGCTTGATGCTTTCAGAAAACTCGTAAATGTCGCCGCCGGCCGAAAAGGCCCGATCGCCAGCGCCCGCCAGAATGATGGCATGGATGTCGGTGCTGGCTTCAATGAGATCAAGACGATCGATTAGAGCGTCGGCCATCTCATAGTTGATCGCATTGAGTTTCTCAGGCCGGTTTAAGGTCAGGATGGCGATGGCACCCCGTCGTTCCATCAGCACTGTGTCGGTCATGGTGTCTCCTTGCTCAGGTTGACGTGGAGCCTAGGAGTGGGAGACGATAAAGTACACTCACTGGGTAGTATACATGATGGAAGCCAAACCAAATCCGACCAAGCGCCGCATTCTGGATGCAGCCAATGCGCTGTTCTACGAGGAAGGGATTCGGGCGGTCAGCGTGGACGCGGTTGCCGCGAAAGCGGGCCTCACCAAGCGCACGCTCTATTATCATTTTGCCAGCAAGGACGAGCTGATCACCGGCTATCTGCAATCGCGCGATCAGCCCAACCTTGCTCTGTTTGCGCAATGGTTCACTGAGGCCGAGGGCAATGTCGCGGACAAAACGGCAGCGATGTTTGATCACCTGGCCCGCAATGCCCAGCACCCCAAATGGAAGGGCTGCGGCTTTCTGCGCACCATGGCAGAACTCGCCAATATGCCCGGTCACCCGGCGGTTGCCGTTGGCGCCACCCACAAAAAGAAGTTCGAGGCCTGGTTGGCCGCACAGTTTGCCGAGGCGGGCTTAGCGGCGTCTGATCCCTTGGCTCGCAGCGTCAGTCTCTTAATGGAAGGGGCTTTTTGTACGCTCCTGATGCACCGCGATCCGGACTATGCCCAAGCGGCTGGCGATGCCGCGCGCTCGCTGGTGGCGCAGGCCGTGTTGCAGGATTAGCGTTGCGTGCAGCTTGGAGGCTTAGAATGCACGAACGTTCTGTCGGTGTGTTTGGCGCAACAGCACGCCCTCCTGAAATCATAGCTGCTTGAACACCCATCTGGCGCGGCTATTGTGCCTTCAACTCTCATTTTCGTCAGGATACTTCATGCCCGTCAACAATCGCATTGCCGCACGCGCGGACGCCATCAAAGGATGGCGGCACCACCTGCACCAGAACCCGGAGATCATGTACGAGGTTCAGGAAACGGCGGCGTTTGTCGCTGATAAGTTGCGTGCCTTCGGTTGTGATGAGGTTGTCGAAGGGCTCGGGCAAACCGGTGTGGGTGGCATCATCAAGGGCTCGAAAGGCGATGGGCCGACGGTTGGGCTGCGCTCGGATATGGATGCTTTACCCATTGAAGAAGAAACCGGCGTGCCGCACGCTTCCACCAATCCGGGCATGATGCATGCCTGTGGCCATGATGGGCACACGGCCATGCTTCTCGGCGCGGCGGAGCATCTATGCGAGACGCGCGGTTTCGCCGGCACGGTGGCGGTGATCTTTCAGCCGGCCGAAGAGGGCGGTGCCGGCGCCAAAGCGATGATGGATGATGGCCTTTTTGAGCGTTTCGGCATCGAAGAGGTCTATGGCATTCACAATTATCCCGGCATTCCGGCGGGTGAGTTTGCCATGCGGGCCGGGCCGACCATGGCGGCAACGGATATTTTCGAGATCGTTGTCACCGGCGTTGGCGGTCATGCCGCGCGACCGCATACCGGTATCGATCCGGTGGTAACGTCGGCGCAGATCATCACCATGCTGCAGACGATTGCGTCACGAAATGCCGACCCTCTGGAGAGCATTGTCGTCTCGGTGACGACCATTCACGCCGGTGACGCGGATAATGTCATCCCAGAACGCGTGAAGATGACGGGCACCGTGCGCACGTTGATCCCGCAGATGCGGGA
>JBHJIX010000076.1:0-45750 GCA_050043025.1 Cohaesibacteraceae bacterium | reverse complement strand
CCGGAGATGGCCATGGCTGCGTTGCCGCCATTGAAGGTGCCGGTTGAGTCCCACTGGCCGCGGGTCAGTGTGTCGGGGCTGGCAAGACCTTCATCCAGGAAGGCTTTCCAGAGTTCCAGAGCGTCGGCGACGCCGTCGGCGTTGATGTTTTCAAAGCCACCGCCTGCCATCTGTGCCCAGGGCAGGAACTGGAAGGTTCCCTCCTCGGATGCGCGGGCGGAGAAGGCGATGCCGTAGACATCATTGTCCGGGTCAGTCAGCGCACGGGCAGCTTCCAGAAGCTCATCCCACGTCTGAGGTGGGTTGTCTGGATCAAGGCCAGCAGCCTCATACATGTCCTTGTTGTAGTAGAGGGCGATGGTGTTGGAGGCCCGCGGGATACCGTAAATTGCATCATCCCAGGTCAGGCTGGCACGAGGACCATCGAACACCCGATCGATATCGATCACATCGGACGTGGCTATACGGTCGGAGATATCAAGGAAGGCTCCGCGTGCTGCGAAGGCGGCATGATCGGGATTGTCGATGGCGATCAGGTCCGGGTTGGTCCGCGTTGCGACGGCGCGCAGCGTGTCCGTTACCAGATCATCGAACCTGATCTCGCGAACATCCACCGTGATGCCGTTGTCCATGTCGGAGAATTCCTGCGCGAACACCGACTCCGGTGCCGTCGCGCTTTCGGTCCACAAGGTCAGCGTCACCTGCGCGAACGCGCCGGTTGTCGACAGCGCCAGAGCAAGTGCCGAGGCTCCTATCAATCGTTTCATTGTTTCCTCCCTCTTGGGTCTTTCACGCCTTCTGGCGTGCGATGAACCATGCCGTTGAGCACCGTGCTTCGCGCTTCAGGTCTCAGCATGGAAAAAGACTGGCCGAAGTGCGTCAGCCTTGTGCTTGCGAATGAAAACGGGGGGCAGGCCCCACGGTGCGGCGATGCTTGGGTTCGAGCCGCCTGCATGCTCCGCGCCCGTCCAGGCATGCACCCAGGTCTCGCCTTCTGGCAGACCAACAGTGCGAGACGTGGCGCCCGGCTCAAGCACCGGAGCAACCAGCAAGTCCGGCCCAAGCATGTAGGCGTCGCCGCGGTCGTGAAGCTTGGGCTGATCCGGGAACTGGTAGAACAGTGGCGCCATCACCGGATCGCCGGTGGCTGCGTAGTTCGCGAAAACATCAGTCAGATAAGGACGCAGGTTCTCACGAACGGCGAGGAGCCGCACCAGAACGGCCTCAACCTTTTCGCCAAACGACCACACCTCGTTGGAGCCGCCGGATTGGGTGAAGATGTTGAAGGTGTCCTGTCCGTAGGTCACCGGTTAGCCCGGTGCAGGCGGTGGCACGTCGTCCGGTACGCGGAACCCATGGAGCCGGCAGATCGGTGAGAAAACGCCAAACTCAAACCAGCGAACCAACAGCTCGCGGAATTCTTCGGACCCGCCATGGCCATCGTAGAAGCCGCCAATATCGGTGGTCCACCAGCCTATGCCAGCCATCGCAGCATTCAGGCCAGCCGGCAATTGCGCGCGGAACCAGTCCCAGTCAGACCATACATCGCCTGACCAAAGGATGATGCCATGACGCTGTGAACCCGCCCAAGCTGATCGGCACAACAACATGCCATCGCCGGCACCGGCGTCGGTTAGACCTTTGCGATAAAGCTCCTCATGGACCAACGGGTAGGCGCACAGCATTTCTGAGCCATTGCCCAGCGCGGTACGGACGTTCTCCGGGTGAGCTGGCCGCATCTCCGGCTCACAGGCATCGAGCCAGAAATGCTTGATGCCTCGGTCGACATAGTTGCGCTTAACGAGGTCCCAATGGAAAGCCCGCGCCTCTTCATTGAAGGCATCATAGTAGGTGAAGAAGCCGGCGCCGAATGGATCTTTATCGGGGAAGGGAATGACTGCGGGGATACCGCGTTCGGTGCCCAGCAAGAGACCGCGCTCGGTCATTTCCTTGTAATGAATCGAGGAGGCCGAGACAGTCGGCCAAATCGACACCATGACCTCGATGCCCATGTCTGAAAGTTCGGACACCATCGCTTCGGGGTCAGGCCATTCGTCGGGATCAAACTGCCATTCTCCCTGGCGCGTCCAGGCGAAGAAATCGATCACGATGCAGGAAAGTGGCAATCCACGGCGCTTGTACTCGCGCGCAACGGACAAAAGTTCATCCTGCGTGCGGTAGCGCAGCTTGCACTGCCAAAAGCCAAGCGCCCAATCCGGCACGTCGGGCGAACGGCCTGTGGCAGCCACATAGGATCGGACAATCTCGGCAGGGCTGTCGCCGGCGGTAATCCAATAGTCCCTGCCCCCTGTGGAGTCGGCCGTCCAGCGTGTCACGTTGCGGGCAAACTCTGCTTTGCCGGTCGCAGGATTGTTCCATAGGAACCCATAGCCACGCGAGGACACGACAAACGGGATCACAGCATGGGCGTTTTGCTGAAGCAGCGTGGTTGAAACACCCTTCAGATCCATCGCGCCGTGCTGCGGCTGACCCATGCCCCACAGACTTTCGCCTTCATAGGCGCTGAACTGGGCTTCCAGCCGCCATGACCCGCTTGCAAGCGCCTTAAAACTGCGCGTGCGTGGCCCGGCGAAATGGGACCGTGTTTCGCTCAGCAGCTCCTCGCCGGCGTCAGTGCGCGTGAACCGGATCACTGCTTCGCGTTTCATCTCCGCGCCGTAGCGGGTTTTGAGCACTATCTCGGCTGTCAGGCGTCCAATCGTGATGGCCGCACGATCATCATTGATTGATATCTGACCTTCCGACGCTGAAGGCGCTAACAGGGCATCCACGTGTCCAGGAACCAGCTCTCGGCCGGGACGCGAACGCACCCGAAGTGCGTCGTTGTTCCAAGGTTCGATCCGCAGGATTTCGCCCATAAAGCGGCATTCAAGTGCGCCGTCATTGATAGAAAAAACCGTCATCACCTATCCAATTGCCAGATAGGCGCCATCGAGGATGACGGCTGTTCCGGACATGTAATCCGCTTCTTCGGACGCAATGAAAGCAGCAAGCGCTGCAACCTCTTCAGGCTGCGCGGCGCGGCCTGCCGGGATGCCGGCAACGACCTCTTCCATAACGTCGTCGGGTATCCCCTTGATGGCCTCGGTCGCAATGAGGCCAGGCGCAATAGCGACTGCTCGAATGTCCGGTGCGTGGTCGCGCGCCAAGGAGCGGGTCATCGCTAGGACGGCACCTTTGGTCGCCTGGTAGGCCGAAAACCCCTTCTCGCCGACAAAACTCTGCACGCTGGCGGTGTTAATGATGACGCCTTTGCCGCCCTGAGCGCGCATTTGCTCGACCGCGACTTTAGCGCCCATCCAATAGCCACGAATGCCAACGCCGGTGATCTGGTTGAATTCCTCAAGCGTCTGCTCGTGGATAGGCTTGAACACGGCCGTGAAGGCATTGTTGTGCCAAATGTCGATGCGTCCGAACCGGTCGACGGTCGCCGCTGCCAATGCCCGGACGGCATCGGGATTGGACATATCTGTGTGCTCAAACGCAGCGCCAATGGCGCTCGCGAGGTCCTCGCCTGTCTCGTCAATGTCCGCGATGACGACCTTGGCGCCTTCCTGAACAAAGCGCTCTGCGCAGGCTCTCCCAATGCCCTGCGCGCCACCTGTGACAACGTAGACCTTGCCGTCGTGACGGCCAGAAACCGGGAACATGCGAGCTGTCATGCGGCCTGCCCGTCGCCCGGCAATACGATGTGTTCCTCGCAGACCAGAAACTCGATGCTTTCGGTGAAATGGGCCGTATCAGCGCCGGCCACATCATTTTCTGGAGAGCTGAGACCTGCCTCCATGGCGGCACAATCATCGAACCAGATTTCAGCCGAGCCATCGTAACCGGCCGGCGTCATATCGCCCGGATTGCCAGCGATGTTGATGCGGTAACCGCGCATACCAGGGATCGCAGCAGCCAGCGGAGCGTGGGTGTTGACCCAGTAGTGCGCGAACGCTTGCTGGTCCATGCCAGCTTTCTTGCGCACCAGCGCCACCAACTTGATCATCGGCAATTCCTCCCAATTCAATGAGACGATGAATCCACCGCTTTCGTCAATACAAACGTTTGTATTTTTGTTGCGATTGCGCCAATCCCGAGTAAAGTCATGGACTTGGGATTGGGATAGCAAGGCGGCGAAGCAGGCGTTAATGCGCAAACGGATCGGGCTCAAGACATTAGCGAGCGAGCTGGGGATGGATGCCTCGACCGTATCGCGCGCGCTTCGCAATGATCCGCGCGTCCGCTCCGAAACCCGCGAGGCTGTGCAGCGGCTTGCCTTGAAATTGGACTACAAACCGAATGCGGCAGCGCGGGCACTCCGCATGGGCAAATCACAGCGGGTGGCGGTGCTTTTGTCACCGCCGCAGCAACGGTTCGCCAGCCCGATTTTCCTGGAACTTCTGTCGACCCTCGATCAGCGCGTGCGCAATGCTGGCAAAAGCCTGGCCGTGTTCGCAGCGCATGATCGCGATGAGGAAACCAGCATCGTCCAACAGATCCTGGACGAAGGTCTGGCCGACGGATTGAGCCTAGGTCGGACACGCAAGGATGATCCGCGCGTCGGCCTACTGATGGAGCGCGGCCTGCCGTTCGTGACCTTCGGACGCACGGATGTGGCCGAGCAACATCCGCTGGTTGAAATCGATTATTCGATTGCTGGACGATTGGCTGTCCGCGCGTTGGGCGAGTCCACCGACCATCCCATCGATATTCTGTCGGCACCACAGGGCTACAATTTTGCCGACAACTACGTGCGCGGCGCATTGGATGAGGCCGGTGAGTTGGGCCTTCCCACGCCAGTTGTCCATCGGATTTACATGACGGAGGATGGCGGTGAGGAAGCAGCCGACACCTTGCTTGCAGAGCGCGCGCACAGGGCCTTCGCGTGCATCCAAGACTCGTTGGCTTTCGGCGTTTTCCGTTCAACCGCGAAAGCCGGACTAACTGTTGGAAAAGAGTTGGCAGTCTTCGGCGGGCAGAACTTCCCAGGATCTGAGCATACGGCACCTCCGCTTTCGACGTTTTCCACCGAAGACCGGCATGTCGCGGAACTTCTGAGCGACGTGATGCTTCGGCATTTGGCCCGCGATGGGGAAGCGCCGTCCGAAGGCTTCGAACATCATGAGATCGCGCCGAAACCCTTGTTGCGCCGCTCGCACCTTCTGACACAGGAATGACCCAATGACCGCAACGTTTGCGCTGGAGGGCAACCGCGTTGTTGCCCGCCATCAAGGAGAGACCGTGTGGATCGACCCGGTCGGCGCCAACGCCGTCCGCGTCCGAGCGACCCGGAATGCTTGGATGGATGAGGACCGGCCAGGCGCGCTTTTGCCGGAAATTCCGGTCGTTGATGCCACGACTGATGTCGAAGGCGACAAAGCGACGATCCGCAATGGACGTGTGATGGCCGAGTTGATCTTGCAGCCGCGCGGCATGGGCCCGGCGCTCGAAGTACGGTTTCTGGATGCTGGAACCGGCGCTATTCTTCTTGAAGAAGAGCCGCCGCACATCCTCTGGCCTGGGACGCGCCATTACAAGGCCGACGCCGGCGATCTGTGGGCCGTCGATACCCGCTTCAAAGCGCAGGAGGGCGAGCGGTTTCACGGCATGGGTCAGCACCAGCATGGGCGCTTCGACCTCAAGGGCTGCGTGATCGACCTGCATCAGAAGAACACGGAGATGTCGATCCCGTTCCTGATTTCGTCACGCGGCTATGGGCTGCTTTGGAACAATCCTGGCGTTGGCCGGGTGGAACTGGCGGAAAACCGCACGCTTTGGTCCATGGAAGCGACAAAGCAGCTCGACTATGTCGTAATCGCTGGACCTGAACCGAAAGACCTGCTGGCCGACTACACCGCCCTCACCGGTCGCCCACCGGCACTGCCCGATTGGGCGCTGGGCTTCTGGCAGTGCAAGCTTCGCTACAAAACGCAGGACGAAGCCATGGCCGTTGCGCACGAGCACACCAAGCGCGGGCACCCCATGGATTGTCTCGTCATAGACTTCTTCCACTGGACCAAGATGGGCGAGTGGACGTTCCGCGAGGATGAGTTTCCCGATCCTTCAGCGATGGCCGCTGAGCTGAAATCGCTGGGCATTGAGCCGATGGTGTCCGTCTGGCCATCGGTGAATGCCAACGCGGGTACCTATGGAACCTTCGTGCAGAATGGGTGGCTGGTAGATAGCCGCCGGGGGGCGATGGATGGCTCGATCTGCTACGACCGTGAACCAGACGGGAGGAACCCTCTGCGGTTCTATGATGCCACCCATCCCGATGCGCGCGCCTTTCACTGGGAACGGGTGAAAGAAGGCTACCTGGATCATGGCATCCATGCCTTCTGGCTCGATGCCAATGAGCCGGAAATGTACCCGATGCACCCGGACAATCTGCGCTTCTATCTGGGGGACGGGCGTGACGAGGCCAACATCTATCCGTTCCTTCATCAGCAGGGTTACGCCGACGGTTTCGAACAGGAGGGCGTTGATGATGGCCTGCTTCTGTCTCGCTGCGCTTGGGCTGGATCGCAGCGGTTCCCGCTCGTTCTATGGTCGGGTGATGTGAAATCCACCTTTGCCGCTCTGCGTCGCCAGCTAACGGCCGGTCTCAACATGGCGCTGTCCGGCATCAGCTGGTGGACAACGGATATTGGTGGATTCAAGGGCGGCGACATCAAAGATCCTGCCTTCCAGGAACTGCTCATCCGCTGGTTCCAATGGGGGGCGTTCTGTCCGGTGTTCCGCCTGCACGGATTTAGGCAGCATGCCGAACGCGACCCGCGCTTTGGTCACGAGTTCAGCTTTGGCGGCGCTGACAACGAAGTCTGGAGCTATGGGCCGGAGGTCGAGACCATCCTCGGCCAGTACATGCAGATGCGCGAACGGATGAGCCCCTATCTGCGCAAGCTGATGGGAGACGCTTCGGCCAGCGGATTGCCTCCGATGCGACCCCTGCTCGTCGATTTTCCGAATGACAATCAGGTCGCCGGCATTTCAGACGCCTACATGTTCGGTGATGATCTGCTTGTTGCACCGGTTCTCGATGCTGGAGCGGAGACACGCCAAGTTTACCTGCCCGAGGGCGCGGACTGGCAGTGCGGATGGAACGGCAAGCGCTATGACGGTGGGCAGGACATCTCAGCGGACTGTCCGCTGGATCGGGTTCCCGTTTTTGGTCGCGCGGGCGCAGATGTCCTGAGCCTCCTGCGAGCAGGCTAAACGCGAGAAACACCGTTTAAAGCACGAGCGATCGGAGAGAGACCTGCATAGAGTTCTTTGAACTGCTCAAAGCGATCCGTTGCTAAGTCTGGTGCTGCTGGGTCTGGTTCAAAGACACGGTCGATTGTCACCAGCGCTTGGGTAGACGCGGCGAGATCATCCATGACACCTGCCGCCACGCCCGCCATGACCAGGGCACCCGACGCGCCGGTTTCCGACACGCTGACACGATGCAACGTGCGGCCAAGGGCGTTGGCACGTATCTGGCACCAGATGTCGGAGACCGCGCCTCCGCCCCCATGACGCAGAGCGGTGATAGGTTGCCCGCCGCTTGTCGCCATCGCTTCGATGGCAAGGCGTGCGGAGAAGGCAACGCCCTCCATCACGCTGGCTGCCAGCTCTTCTGGTCCCGTTGCGGTGGACAGCCCGGCAAAACCAGCCCGGCTGTGCGGGTCCCAAAATGGCGCGCGCTCGCCTTCCAGATGGGGCAAAAAAAGCGGGCTGTTGGGAGCAATGACAGCCTGGGCAGCGAGACCAGAAAGCTCCGCAACATCCCGTCCCAGCAATCTCCCCAGCCAGGCGAGCGATGCCCCGCCGGATTGGGTCGGCGCCGCGTGCAGCGTGATGCCTCGCCACGGTGGAAAGACGATGATGCCCGGTGTGCCGGCGCTCTGTTCAGCGATAAGCCCCAGCACCTCACTGGTTCCGGACAGGTACATGGCCTCGCCCTCACGAGCGACGCCCAGACCGAACATGGACGCCCAAGCATCCATGGTTCCGACGGCCACCGGAACGCCAGCAAACGGCAGGCCGTCGCGCACCTCGCCAGCGATGGACAAAGGGTCGGCGAGAGGCGGCAGCACATCATGCGAGCATGGCAGCAAGTCTAGAACCGCGTCAGCATAGGTAAGATCCGTCCCGACCAACCCCACGGAGGCTAACGGATCGGCCGTCACGGTGCCGGTCAGCGCAGCGATCACATAGTCCTTAGGTACGAAGACATGTTGGGTCTTGGCCCACAGGTCAGGCAGCGTCTTTTTCATCCAAGACATGCGCGACAAGGCATGGCTGGCATCAATGGGGATCGGAGCACCAAGCGCGGCGATCTTGGCATCCATATCCAGCCGGCCATCAAGCCCTGCCCCTTCTTCGGCGGCGCGCGTGTCCTGCCAGGTGATCGCCGGCGCGAGCGGTTTAACGGTATCATCACAGAAGAGGTGCGTGTTGACCTGGGATGTCACGCCAATAGCAACGACAGAACCTGCTGCGGAGTGCCGGGCAATTTGTTCCAACGCGCCGTGAACGGCTTTCATCCAGTCGGCTGGCGCCTGCTCGGCATAGCCGGGCTTGGGTCTTGCCATGCCGTGTGAGGCTGAAAAGCTATCCAGCACCCCGTCTTCGACACTCGACAGCACGGCCTTCACCGAGCTGGTTCCAATATCGATACCGATCAAGACGGGGCTTTGCTTGGCTGCGCTCATGCTCTTTTCCGTTCCGGCAGGCAGTATGGACGTGCCCTACAACTGCTGGCATGTATCCCACACGTCTCAGCACTCTGCGTTTAGGGAGAAGAAGAACAATGAACAACCGCACAGCTTTGGCAGGTCTGGCGTTCGCCATTGGCCTTGTCGGCTCGGCCTCGGCCCAGGAAGTGGCCGTGATCACCCCCTATTTGGCGCAGCCGGGTACGCAGTTCTATGTCGAGGGCTTCACCGAAACGGCAGAGGAAATGGGCTGGACGATCAATGTGATTGATACGGCCGGTGACGTCGCCGCTGTTATCAGCCGCATCGAAGATGTTGTGACACAGGGTGTCGATGCCATCGTTATCAATGTCGATCCGGCACAAGTCGGCGCCGGGCTACGAACAGCCTCTGATGCTGGCATTCCGGTTGTCGGCATGGATGCGGGAAGCGATCCACTGGTCGCCGCCAACATCACATCCAACGGCTATGGCATGGCTGCCGAGACGGCGGTGTATGTGGCCAACCGCATTGGCGGCGAAGGCAATGTGGTGATGTTCACCTTCGATCCGTTCCCGCCCGTTCAGGTGCGCGGGGTGATCGCCGATGCGGTGTTCGCCAACTTCCCCGACATGGAGGTGATCGACCGCATTACTCCGGATGTCAGCGACGGCGGCATTGCTGATAGCCGCGCGCAGATGGAAGCGTTGCTCGCCGCCAATCCAGAGCCAGGGAGTATCTCTGCTGTTTGGGCTGCGTGGGATCAGCCGGCCCTTGGAGCGTTGCAGGCGAGCGAGGCTGCAGGCCGCGAAGGCGAAGGCATTGTGATCACAGGTATCGATGCCAATCCGCAGGCGCGCGATGCGATAGCACAGGGTGGAAACTTTGAAGCTTCTGTCGCCCAGGATTTCCAGGGCATCGGTAGCACAACGGCGGACACGGTCGCCCGTCTGATCGATGGCGAGGAGCTCGTGCAGCGCGTGATCTATGTACCGACGCAGCTGATCACTGGCGCGAACGTCGGCGAGTAAGCAGTCTGCAGGCGCCGCCGAGTTTCAGCGCGGCGCCGCAAACCTCATCCCGAATAGGCCTCCCAAATGACCCGGCTGGAAATCCAAAGCATCAGCCGCCGGTTTGGTGCGGTTCAAGCCTTGGACGGCGTAAGCTTCACGCTGAACGCCGGGGAGGTGCACGCCTTGATGGGTGAAAACGGGGCCGGCAAATCGACCCTGATCCGCGTTCTGGCTGGCGTTGACAGGCCCGACAGCGGCTCCCTCTTGATGGGTGGCAAGCCATTGGTGCTGGGCCAACCGTCTGCCACACAGCAGGCGGGACTGCGTTTCATTCATCAGGAACTGCATCCTGTGCGCGGCCTCTCGGTCGCCGAGAACACGTTTCTGGACCATCCCTATCCTACCCGCTTTGGGCTTGTGAACTGGAGAGAGGTTCATCGCATAGCTGGTGAGGCACTGGCCCGTCTAGGCCTCGGTCATATCGCGCCCAAACGACCGATGTCGGAGCTCGGCGCGGGCGATCAGATGCTGGTGCGCATCTGCGGCACGCTAATCAAGAACGAGCAACAAAGTGATCCGTGGCACTATGTCATGGATGAACCGACAGCGGCTCTCACCGGTGAAGAATCCGAGCGCCTGTTTACCGTCATCAACACGCTGACTGACCAAGGCGTTGGTGTGCTTTATGTCTCGCACCGAATGCCGGAGGTGCTGCGCCTCAGCCAACGGGTCACTGTGTTGCGGGATGGGCAGCATATTGAAACCGTTCTACGAGCGGACACCGATCAAGACCGGATTATCCATGCGATGACCGGGCGCGATCTCTCCGGTCTTTTTCCTGCACTCACCAGCGCCTTGCCTTCATCCGGGCGGCCGGCGCTTCGGGTTTCCTCACTATCTGCGGGGCGCTTAAAAAACATCAGCTTTGATGTTCAGCCGGGAGAGATTTTGGGACTAGGTGGATTGACCGGCTCGGGTCGCGGCTCGCTCTTACGCGCGCTGATCGGCGACTTGCATCGTGACGCTGGCGAGGTGCTGCTGGACGGTAGACCGCTGGCTACCAAACCGGCAGAAGCTTGGGCGCAGGGTCTTGCTTACATCCCACGCGAGCGGCGCGCAGAGGGTTTGATGCTCGATCGCTCGATCACGGAGAATGTTGCGCTTCCGCACCTCACGCCTTTTGCGCGAGGACGCTATTTCCTCGACCCGCAGCGCCAAACCAAGATCGCCGATGCTGAAGGCGAGCGCGTTCGGCTGAAATATGCCGACCTCCAGCAGCCAACCCGCCAGCTTTCCGGTGGGAACCAACAGAAAGTGATGTTTGCCCGTGCCTTGGCGGGCAATCCGAGCGTGCTGCTGCTCGACGAGCCAACGCGCGGGGGCGATATCGGCGCGCGCTTTGACCTCTACCGGATCATTCGGGCGTTGAGTGACGCCGGCAAAGCCATCGTCATGACGTCCTCTGACCTGCCGGAGCTGATTGGGCTTTCCGATCGCATTGCTATCCTGCAGGAGGGACAGATGGTCGACATCGTCTCGTCCGAGAGGATGACCGAGGCGGCCCTTCTTTCGCGGTTCTATCAGGAGCAGAAGGCAGCATGACCGGAACGATCCGACGTTTCAGCGGCATCATTGGCATGCTGGCGGTGGTGGCGTTTTTTGCCATCAGCCTGCCGGACACGTTCCTCACGCCTCGAAACCTGCTCAACATCTCTCAGCAAATCAGCATGCTGGCAGTCGTCGCCGCCACGATGACCGTCGTCATGGTAATGGGGGATTTTGACCTCTCCGTCGGCGCGATGGCATCGCTCGCTGGCGTGGTTGCCGCCATGCTTTTTGTCGCTGGCTGGTCGATCCCAGCCGCGCTGGCCGTGGCCTTGGGGGTCGGGCTGGTGGGCGGGCTTTTTAATGGGCTGGTTGTCAGCCTGATCGGCATTCTGCCCTTCGTCGCGACGCTCGCCACGCTTACCGTTTTCAGCGGCCTTGCGTTCCTCATCAGCGATGGGCGGACTATCTTCGGCCGGGACATCCCAGATGCGTTCGGCGACTTTGCGAGGAACGGCCCGGTCATCGGCTCAGCCGATGATCGGCTTCTGGTCTTTCCCAACCTGACGCTCGTCGCGCTGGCTGTGATCTTCATCATCTGGGTGGTTTTGGAGCACACCAGCTATGGCCGCCGGCTATATGCGCTCGGCGGAAATCGCGAAGCCTCAAGGCTCGCTGGGTTACCGGTGACCAGCCTTCGGCTGACGGCCTTTGCCTTCACCGGCGTGGGCGCCGCGCTCGCCGGTTTGATGTATGCCAGCCGGGTCGCGTCGGCGAACCCAACGCAGGGCGACGGGCTTATGCTGACCGCCATAGCGGCTGTGTTCCTGGGCATGACCATCACGCGCGATGGCCAACCGCGTGTGCTTGCGACTGTTGCCGGTGTTGTGATCCTGGGCATTCTCGACAACGGCCTGACACAGCTCAGGGTCGACAGCTACGTGCGTGAGATCCTAGTCGGTGCAATCATTCTCGTTGCGGTCGGATTCAGCGCGCTGAGCCGTCGCAATCTGCTTCGCTCCTGACGTGAACCCTAACCTGAGCGTGAACCCTGGTTGACGGGGTCATTCTCCTCGGGGTCGACCTCCTCGCCGTCGACCAGCTTGGAAGACTTGCGCGGCTTGGCGATGTCGGGATCATCCTCCTGATCGGGCTCGTTCGCGATAGCGTCCATCTCCTTGCCAAGCTCGGCTTGCCACGGCCCGAGAATCTCCCGCACGCGGGCGATGTAAGCGTCGTTCTCGGTGATCGGCAGGTAGACATCGAAGGCATCCGCCACACGCACCATGGCGCGCCTGTCCATCTGGTTGAAGGCGTCGGCCATGCGTTGGGCCTTGGAACGGGAATAGCCTAAGGCTTCAAAGGCCGAACGTCCCATGCGGAGCGAGCTGTCATAGGTTTCACGCACAATGTCGCGTCATCCGTTGGACCACAATTGGTACACATGTTCCCGATTGATCGCGCGGGCGAGCACATGAAGGTTCGGGTGCGTCTTCAGCACATAGCGCACCATGTCGTTGATCTGATCCTGACCATCGATGGCGACGACCAGCAGCTTAGCATCAGCGATGCCGGCCGCGCTCAATAGATCGGGCTGGGTGGCATCACCGAAGTAGGTCTGGACGCCAAACTTGCGCAGATTGTCGATCTGCTTGGAGTTGAAGTCGATCACCGTTGGTGAATAACCGGCCGAGGTCAGCATGCGGTCAACAATGCCGCCGACCCGACCGCGCCCGGCGATGATGATCGGGCTTTGACGATCAATGGCATCGGGATCGCGCTGTCCTTCGGCGAAACGCGGCGCAATCAGCCTGTCATAGGCAATGAAAAGCGCCGGCGTCAGAAGCATGGACAGCGCCACGACCAGAAGAATCTGATCGGAAAGTTCTGGCGGGATGACGGCGTTGGCAACTGTGAAGGACAACAAGACGAAGGCGAACTCGCCTGCCTGTGCCAAGCCGAGGGCCAAAAGCCATTTGTCGCTTCCCCGTACGCCGAAGATCAACGACAGGATGAGCAACACGCCCGCCTTGATGGCGATCAGGCCAATCGTCAGGCCGAGAACGATGAAGAACTGATCGAACAACAGCGCGAAGTTGATGCTCGCGCCAACGGTCATAAAGAACAGGCCAAGCAACAGCCCTTTGAACGGCTCAATGTCCGATTCCAGCTCGTGTCTATACTCACTGTTGGCAAGCACAACACCGGCGAGGAAGGCACCCAGCGCGGGTGAAAGCCCAACCAGCGACATCAAAAGGGCAATGCCGACAACGATCATCAGTGCGGTCGCGGTGAACAGTTCACGCAACTGGGCAAGGGCGATGAAGCGGAATATAGGGCGGGTCAAAAGGCTGCCGCCAAGGATGACAAAGCCGATGGCCGCAAGGGTTACAAGCGCGGCTTGCCAGCCAGGCAGCCCTTCAACCAGGCTCATCGTGGGGCCGTCTCCATGCCCACCATCGCCATGGCCCGCATCTGAATGGGCAACCTCGCCATGTGCAACATCGGCATGCCCCGCAGCCGTCGTGCCAAGCTCCATAAGCTCAGGCATCGCAAGCAGCGGGATGAAAGCGAGCATTGGGATAACGGCGATATCCTGGGCTAACAGGACAGAGAAGCTCGCCTCGCCACCATCGCTGCGCATCAAGCCCTTTTCATTGAGCGTTTGAAGCACGATGGCCGTCGACGACAGAGACATGATGAGGCCGATTGCGAGCGCCACCGTCCAGGGCTGGCCGAGGGCCATGCAGCCGGCGGCAACGGCAGCGGCCGTAAAGGCTACCTGACCACCACCAAGACCAAACAGCCGGCCGCGCATCTTCCACAAAAGCATAGGCTCCAGCTCAAAGCCAACGAGAAAGAGCATCATCACAACACCAAACTCGGCGAAGTGCTGGATCGCGATCACATCGACATTGAACAGCGTCAGGATCGGGCTGATCGCAATGCCGGCCAAGAGGTAGCCAAGCACCGAGCCAAGACCGAGCCTTGTGGCGATCGGTACCGCCACAACACCGGCAATGAGAAAAACGAAGGAAAGAAAGAGAATGTCTGTCATTGCCGTGTCTCGGATTCCGATGGCCGGCACGGTGCCGCCTCGGCGAAGGGGGAGTGATAGCCAGCTTAATGATCGTAGCCCCGCAGCAAAAGGCCCCAGTTTGGGAAGAATGAAACCCGCCCGGGCCTTGCTGTCGGTGCTGGGCTGTACGACGCCCCTCGCTGCATCACTATGGCGGCGCCGAAAGCTCTCGGCCAAAAGACTTTGCGTCCAAAGGCTTAGGCCTATCAGCAGGCAGGAACCTTTTGTTGCACCGCATGCACAGGTAAAAGACGTTCTCAAACGGGAGTGGCAGACGCGATGAGTTCGGGCATGAACGCGGCGGGTTTTGAGGATGGCGGATTTGCGCGATGGCAGGCCTTGGTCGACAAGGCACTGAAAGGCGCATCTGCTGACAGCCTCGTTCACCAAACCGATGATGGCATTACACTTCAGCCGCTTTACCCTACGGCGTCTGCTCCCGCGATTGCGATGCGCGGCGGCGACGTGCCATGGACCATCGCCCAAAGGGTTGATCATCCGGACCCTGCTAAAGCGCATGCCCAGGCTATGGCTGACCTTGAGGGCGGCGCGACCGGCCTGATGCTGGCATGCCAAGGATCACCTGGCGCCTATGGCTATGGTGTTTTAACGGACGATCTGCCGGTCGTTCTGGATGGTGTCCTGACCGATGCCATTCGCCTGACGCTTGATCCCTCACCGGCCCGGGCGCGTGACGCGCGCGCTTTGGCCGCCGTCTTGGATGCCTCTGCACCGGCCAACACCTCCATCCATGTCGATTTCGGCCTTGATCCGGCCAGTATTCTGGCTGGCACCGGTGGTCTGCGCGGCGATGAGCAAACCGCTTTGGAAGCGCAGGGCCGTCATTTCCATCAGCTTCTAGCCTTCGGGTTCGGCGGGACCATCTTCCGCGCCGACGGCCGGCTTGTGCACAATGCCGGTGGAACGGACGCCGAAGAATTGGGCTTCATCCTGGCCGGTCTGGCGCTTGCGATGCGTAGCATTGATGATCCAGCGCTTGCGGCCGAGCGCACCCTTTTGATGGTATCCGTGGACGCCGATCAGTTCGCCGGTATTGCCAAGCTGCGCGCGCTCCGGCTTTTGCATGCAAAGCTGATGGAAGCTTGCGACATCAACGCCTTTGCCCCGCGCCTTCACTCTGAGACTTCATTGCGGATGCTCACCAAACGCGATCCGCATGTGAACATGCTGCGGACCACCACGGCGGTGTTTGCCGCAGCCGTTGGCGGCTCCGATACGGTGACGACCCTGCCCTTCACCCAAGCCCTCGGTTTCCCTGATGGGTTTGCGCGGCGCACCGCGCGGAACACCCAGTTGGTGCTTTTGGAAGAGAGCTCGTTGGACCAGGGCAAAGACCCAGCGGCGGGTTCGGGGCTTTACGAACACTACACAGAGACGCTGTGCGAGAAGGCATGGTCCGCCTTCCAAACTATCGAAGCCGAAGGCGGCGTTCTGCGCTCGCTCGCGTCCGGCGCGATCCAAGCGCGTGTGAAAACCTCGCAGGAGGCACGCGCCACTGAGATCGCGGCGGGCGATCGCAAGCTCACAGGCGCCACCGTCTTCCAACTGGAAACGGAATATCCGGTCGAAGTGGAGGATGTTGCGCCGGTCTCCTACCGCCTCAAGGAGGGGCTGAAGCTCTATGCTGATCGGCTGGAGCTGGCACCGCTTGAGCCGTCGAACACGGGAGAACCGGCATGAGCAAATTGCCCGATTTCGCCGCCCTGCCGATACCGGACTTCTCACCGGCCACCATTCCATCGGCCAGCGGCACGGTGTGGGAAACGCCCGAAGGCATCGACGTTCTGCGGAACTACTCCGATCAAGATCGCGCCAGACTGGAGCATGTTGGCAGCTTTCCTGGCATCGCGCCCTATGTACGCGGCCCCTACCCCACAATGTATGTCCAGCGGCCCTGGACTGTTCGCCAGTATGCTGGCTTCTCGACTGCTGAGGCGTCGAACGCTTTCTACCGACGCAATCTGGCAGCGGGCCAAAAAGGGCTATCGGTTGCCTTCGACCTCGCCACCCACCGGGGTTATGACAGCGATCATCCGCGCGTCGCCGGGGACGTTGGCATGGCGGGCGTTGCAATCGACAGCATCCTCGATATGCGGCAGCTTTTCGACGGCATCCCGCTCGACACCATGTCCGTCTCCATGACCATGAACGGTGCCGTTCTGCCCGTCATGGCGCTCTACATAACCGCCGCTGAAGAACAGGGTGTGTCACCAGACAAGCTTGCCGGGACCATTCAGAACGACATTCTGAAGGAGTTCATGGTCCGCAACACCTACATCTATCCGCCTGCGCCTTCGATGCGGATCATCTCCGACATCTTCGCCTACACGTCGAAGGAGATGCCGAAATTCAACTCTATCTCCATCTCCGGCTACCATATGCAAGAAGCTGGTGCGACGGCGGATCTGGAGCTTGCCTACACGCTGGCTGCCGGCATCGAATATGCCCGCCGTGGGGTTGCCGCTGGCATGGACATTGATTCCTTCGCGCCTCGGCTTTCGTTCTTCTGGGCCATCGGCATGAACTTCTTCATGGAGGTTGCCAAGCTGCGCGCTGGCCGGCTGTTGTGGTCGCAGCTGATGCAGGAGTTCTCTCCGAAGAACGTCAAATCAACGGCCCTGCGCACCCACTCGCAAACGTCCGGCTGGTCTCTGACGGCCCAGGACGTATTCAACAATGTGATCCGCACCTGCGTTGAGGCGATGGCGGCCACACAGGGCCATACGCAAAGCCTGCACACCAATGCCCTAGATGAAGCGCTGGCGCTGCCGACGGACTTCTCAGCCCGCATCGCTCGCAACACGCAGCTCTTCCTGCAACAGGAATCGGGCACCACACGGGTCATTGATCCGTGGGGCGGCTCTTACTTTGTGGAGCGGCTCACGGCCGACCTTGCCGCACGCGCAATGGAGCATATCGAAGAGATCGAAGGCTTCGGCGGGATGGCCAAGGCCATCGAAAAAGGCATCCCGAAGATGCGGATCGAGGAAGCAGCGGCCAAGACACAGGCGCGCATCGATTCCGGGCGGCAATCAATCATTGGCGTCAACAGCTACAAGCCGGAGCGCGAACAGCCGATCGACATCCTGAAGGTCGACAATGCCGCGGTGCGTGAGCAGCAACTGGCAAAGCTTGAGAAACTGCGCGCCGAGCGCGATCAGAGCGCAACCAATGCCGCCCTCACCGCGCTCACCGATGGCGCAGGAGCCGATGGCAACCTTCTGGCGCTCTGCGTCGATGCAGCCAGGGCCGGCGCCACTGTCGGCGAAATGTCCGACGCGATGGAGAAAGTCTTCGACCGGCATCGGGCGGAGATTAAAGCCATATCAGGTGTCTACAAGCGGGAGGCCGGAGCCATGTCCGATGCCATCGTCAAAGCGCTTGCCATGACCGATGCGTTTGAGGAAGCCGATGGCCGGCGCCCGCGCATTCTGGTCGCCAAGATGGGCCAAGACGGCCATGATCGGGGACAAAAGGTCATAGCCTCAGCCTTTGCTGACATTGGGTTTGACGTCGATATCGGCCCGCTGTTTGCAACGCCTGAGGAAGCTGCCCGTCAGGCGGTGGAAAACGATGTGCATGTCGTCGGCGTGTCTTCGCTTGCTGCCGGTCACCTCACCCTTGTGCCGGCACTTAAGTCCGCGCTGGAAGCCGAAGGACGTGCCGATATCATGATCGTGGTCGGCGGCGTTATCCCGCCGCAAGACTTCGATGCCTTGAAGGAGGCCGGTGCCGCAGCCATCTTCCCGCCCGGTACCGTGATAGCCGATGCCGCAGTTGAGTTGATCGATGATTTGAACCAGCGCCTAGGATACGGCCAACAGGCGGCTGAGTGACGGCGCCCAGCGCTTGAGTGGTTGTGCCAAAGGCACAGAGTGAAAGCGCCAACGAAAGAAGCCCTATGATCCTCACCACAACTTCTACCCTGCAAGACAAGACCATTACCGACTATCGCGGTGTGGTTACCGGCGAGGCGATTGTCGGCGCCAACATCTTCAAGGATCTGTTCGCGGGGATTCGCGATATCGTTGGCGGGCGATCCGGCGCCTATGAGCAGGAGCTTGCCAAGGCCCGTACCATTGCCATGCAGGAGATGCAGGAGCGGGCGCAAGCCATTGGTGCCAACGCCATCATCGGCATCGACCTTGACTATGAGACGGTGGGCCAGGGCGGCTCCATGCTGATGGTCACGGCTTCTGGCACGGCGGTGACGATAACCTAATCGACCAAGGCTATGGCACGGCGCGTCGAATCCGCAAAAACGCCGGTCATGTCTGCGTTCTCTTCTGCCCGCGTTCGCGGGGTTCTGCTCTCGATCTTTGGTTGTTTGGTTCTTGCGGCTTGTTCAGGCCGTGAGGAGTTTGCTGCTGCTGTGCCCGTTCAGCCCACAACTGTGCCCGGACTCGAACTGAGCGAAACAGGCGTTGGCCTGGTTGATCAGTCGACGCCCTTTTCCACGAGCGCGATCTCACAAGCGCTTGGCGGCGCGCGTGTTGAAACTGTCAACGCCACCTACAATGGGACGGTCTCGGCGCAGCTTGCTGCCTTCGGACCTTCGGGCCTGCAGATGGCGCGCTTTCAAGGAGGCGGCGGACGCATCTCGGCTATTCAAATTGTTTCAGAAGACGTTCCAGGGCCAGGCGGCGCGCGTGTCGGGATGACCTATCGGCAGACCGGCGGCAACGCCATGCAATGCCAGGAAGGTCAATCGACCTGGGAAGGCATGGCCGGTTGTGGACGCAATGGAAGCGCCATCACCTATGTCTATTCCGTTCCGCTGTGGCAGGGCGGTGCGATGCCGACGGGCAACGATCTGAACGAGGCTGTCCTTAACCGAATGATCTGGGAACCGTGAGCGCGGCGACCGGGCCCGACGCCAAGTTTCTGGCAGGTGCAATTCTCGCCGGCGACCGATCAGCTTTGGCGCGCGGCATCACCTTGGTGGAATCTCGCCGCGCGGACCATCGTGAAACGGCACGCGCGCTCCTCAACACTCTTATGCCGAAGACCGGCGGTTCCATCCGCGTCGGAATCACAGGTGCTCCAGGCGTCGGCAAGTCAACCACCATCGACCGCTTCGGTTCCATGCTGATTGAGGAAGGCCATAAGATTGCGGTTCTTGCCGTCGATCCTTCGTCGACACGAACCGGCGGGTCTATCTTGGGTGACAAGACCCGCATGGCGAAGCTTGCCGCGTCACGTGCGGCCTACTTTCGGCCCTCGCCTTCGGCCGGCACTTTGGGTGGTGTGACCGCGAAGAGCCGTGAAACGATTCTTCTGTGTGAGGCGGCTGGCTTCGACGGCGTGATCGTGGAAACGGTGGGCATCGGCCAGTCTGAGTCGGCGGGCGCGGGCATGGTCGAGGTGTTCACCGTCCTCATGCTCCCCGGCGCGGGCGATGAGCTTCAAGGCATCAAAAAGGGTGTGCTGGAAATCGCCGACATCATCGCCATCAATAAAGCCGATGGCGAGATGGCGACTGCTGCGCGCAAGGCAGCAACCCATTGTCGCGCCGCACTCGATATCCTTGCGCCAACCTCGCCAGTGTGGACCGTGCCAGTCCTTACCCAGTCCGGCCTTCACGGCGATGGCCTCGATACCCTTTGGGCAACGATCCGCGACTACAAAGCCAAGCACGAAGCTGCGGGCCTCTTTTCCAAGCGTCGGACCGACCAGAACCTTGCTTGGATGCGCGACATGTTGCGCGAACGAGCTCTAGAGCGACTGACCCGCGACCCGGCTTTGAAAACAGCGATTGCAGAGGCTGAAGAGGCTGTCGGATTGGGGTCTCTGGCGCCCTCAATGGCTGTTGAACAAATCGTTAAAGCTGCCAATCTCTAGGTGTTTCACAATAGGACAGGTCCCTCTGGCACAGCCCTTGCGCTGCTGCCTGCATGGCACGCCGACCTGTTCTTTCGCGACGCAACTTTCTTAACGCCAGCGCCATCGGCCTTGGTGGAGCGCTCCTCGCGCCGTCGCGGTCGCGCGCGCAAACCGTGCTGGCCGATCTCCGTGGATCCATGGACGCGGCGACCTATGGCGTTCGTCCCGGGACGGTCGATAGCCAGAGCGCGGCCTTCCAGCTGGCGATCAATCAAGCGGCGGCAGACGGCAAACCTCTGTTCCTGCCAGCGGGCGACTATCTGGTCAGCAACATCGACCTGCCGTCGGGGCTCAGCAGCATTGGCGTGCCTGGTCGCTCGCGCATCCGTTATGCCGGTGACGGGCATCTTTTGCTCGCCAACGAGGTCAACAATCTCCGGCTGCAAGGCCTTGTTATTGAGGGCGACAATCGGCGCATGGCCGGCTATGCGCCTGCGCTTCTGCACATTTCTACGGGCACCAACATTGCTATTGAGGACTGCCAGTTCCTTGGCTCCGCCAAGGATGGCGTTGTGTTCGATCGCATGGAAGGGCGGATCGAGCGATGCCAGCTCTCCGGCGCTCGCGGTGCTGCGATTGTTTCCAACGATGGGCAAGGTATCGCTATCCGGGACAATGTGGTCACCGATTGCGCCGACAATGGCATCCTCGTGCATCGCTGGAGCGCGGGGCACGATGGTACGCAAATCATCGGCAACCGCATCGCGCGGATCGGCGCGAGATCAGATGGCACGGGCTCGTTCGGCAACGGCATTCACGCCTTCCGCGCCGACGATGTGATGATTGCCAACAACACGATCCGGGACTGCGTTTTCAGCGCCGTGCGATGCTTCGCGGCCTCGAACGTACAGATCGTCAACATTCTCTGCGCGGCCTCCGGTGAGTCCGGGCTCGATGTCGAATTCGGTTCTGAGGGTGCGGTGATTGCCAACAATGTGGTCGATGATGCCGCCAACGGCATCAGCGTTGGTAGCTTGTCGGAAGGCGGGCGTATGGCCGTTGTTCAGGGCAATCTGGTGCGCAACCTAAGGCTTGAAACGACCCTCCCGACCGATTGGCCGACCTATGGCACCGGCATCAGCGTGGCCGCCGATACGACGGTGGTCGCCAACGTTGTTGAGAATGCCCCCTATGCGGGGATACGCGCCGGCTTTGGGCCAAACCTTCGCAACGTGATCATCTCTCAGAACATCGTGCGCCACGCGAGCATGGGTGTCACCGTTTCAGTGGTCGATGGGGTTGGACCGAGCATCATCCGCGACAACATCTTTGAAGACACCCTCGATGGCGCCGTGATTGGCATGCATGGATGGGACCGGGCGACCGGCGATCTGGCCAAGACCGACGATGTGCCGCCGCCACTGCTGGTGGAAAACAACAGCGCTCTGTCCTGAGGAGCGCCGCAACCTGTCAGGCGGCGGCCTTGAAGCCCCGTTCACGCCAGGCGGCAAGCCGCGTCACTGCGTCGTCCAGCACCTCGTCGCGCTTGCAGAAACAAAACCGCAAAAGATGGTCTGGTGCCTCGCCACGATAAAAGGCGGACATGGGAACGGTGGTCACACCGGCTTCGACCGTCATGCGCTGGGCCGCCTCGACATCGTTGCCAAGTCCAAGCGAGGCGATATCGGCGATCAAGAAGTAGCTGCCATCAGCCGGCAAGGTCGGGAAGCCTGCTGCCCCTAAACCAGCGGCCAATCGATCGCGCTTGGTTTCCAAATCATTGGCCAACGCTTTGAAATAGGCGTCAGGCATGTCCAGCCCGTATGCCACCGCGATCTGGAGATTGGGAGGCGTGGTGAAGGTGGTGAACTGATGCGCCTTGGAGATCGGCGCGATCAGGGCAGCCGGACCGGATACATAGCCCACCTTCCAGCCGGTCAGCGAAAAGCTCTTGCCTGCCGACCCAATGCGCACCGTGCGCTCCGCCATACCTGGCAGGGTCGCAAACGGGATGTGCTCCGCTTCGCCAAAGACAATGTGTTCGTAGACCTCATCGCAGATGGCATAGGCATCATGATGCAAGACCCGGTCGGCGAGGCGCTGTAGCTCGTCCCGGCTGAAGACCTTGGACGATGGGTTCAGTGGGTTGTTGAGCAAAACGGCCTTGGTGCGATCCGAAAACGCTGCGTCCAAAGCGTCATCAGAAAAAGACCAGTGGGGCGGCTGAAGTGGGACGAGACGTGCCTTGCCGCCGGCGCGCTCGATCAACGGGATGTAGCAATCATAGGCCGGGTCAAAAACGACGACCTCATCTCCCGGTTCGATCAGCGCCATAAGGGCATCAGAGAGCGCCTCGGTCGCGCCCGAGGTGACCAAGACATCGGCTGGATCACGATCGATACCGAAAAACCGCTTCTCGCTTGCCGCAATCGCCTCCCGCAGAACCAGCAGTCCCATCATGGGTGGATATTGGTTCGGCCCGTCCATCAGCGAATCGGCCGCCTTGCGGCGAACCTCTTCGGGTCCATCGACATCCGGAAAGCCCTGCCCAAGATTGATCGCATCGTGCTCAATCGCCAACCGCCTCATCACCTCGAAAATTGTCGTCGGCAGGCCGGTGAAGAGCGGATGGGTGGGGCGCATCGGACGTTCAGAGCTTTGGCGATTGCGAGCGTGCATGCTTCTAGCGGTTTGGTTGGGCGATGCAAATGGGCAAGGCCCGGGCGCCGACAATCATTGGTCGCAAAGTCGTGCTTCCCAAGCATCGTCTCCTGCTGCTACACGGAAAGAGCTTTGGTGCCGCCTAACCGGCGGTGAAAAGGGAATGTGGTGCGACGGACTTCACAAGGCTCGTCAAAGCCACAGCTGCCCCCGCAACTGTAAACGGCGCGGCGGATGCTTAAGCCACTGTTCCTTTGAGGGACGGGAAGGCGCATCCTCCGGTGACCCCGCGAGCCAGGAGACCTGCCAAAGCGTGTGAAACCAGCCGGACGGGGTGTGCCGGGGCGGATTGTGGGCTAGCCGGGGGCTGGTCTCTTTCACGTCCATCCTCCTGACGGCCAAACGTTTTGGGATGGATGGTCGATTCTCCCCACACCTGCACATTGGTTCTCGGTGGCGCACGCTCTGGAAAGTCGCGCCACGCTGAAGGCCTGTGCCGGGAGAGCGGGCTTTCCAAGCTCTACATTGCGACCGCTGCTGCCCATGATTCCGAGATGGAAGAGCGGATTGATGCCCATAAGTCGATGCGCGCGGCCGAAGGATGGCAGACGATTGAAGAGCAGCACGACCTGGCCGGCAAGCTGGCAAGCTCGCTCGCGTCGGATCGGATCGCGCTTGTTGACTGCCGGACGCTCTGGCTCACCAACCGGCTGCTTGCCGATGCTGACTTGGCCGCCGAAACGGATCGTCTTTGCGAGGCAATCGAACGCCGCGCTGGACCGGTTGTGTTCGTCTCCAACGAAACCGGCCTTGGCATCGTTCCAGAGAATGCTCTCGCCCGGCGTTTTCGTGATGCCCAGGGCATTCTCAATCAGCGGGTCGCCGCCCTTTCCACCCACGTTCATTTGGTTGCAGCGGGCCTGCCGCTTGTTTTGAAGGAACCCAATTCATGACCGACCGCATCCCCGCCACGATCATCACCGGCTTCCTTGGATCGGGCAAAACCACGCTCATCCAAAATCTGTTGCGACAGGCTGGTGGCAAGCGGATCGCCCTAATCGTCAATGAGTTTGGCGATCTGGGGTTTGATGGCGAACAGATCGCCGGCTGCGGCATAGAAGGCTGCGCCGATGAGGATGTGGTGGAACTGACCAATGGCTGTATCTGTTGCACGGTGGCCGATGATTTTCTGCCCACTATGGAGATGCTGCTCGCGCGCGATCCGGCACCTGAGCACATCGTTATCGAAACGTCCGGCTTGGCCCTGCCGCAGCCGCTGGTGCAGGCGTTTCGCTGGCCGTCGGTCGCGGCCCGGACGACGGTTGATGGCGTGGTGACCGTGGCTGACGCTGCGGCTCTAGCGCATGGTCTTTACGCCAGCGAGCCGGAGAAGCTCGACGCCCAGCGCACGGCCGATGACAGCATTGACCATGATACGCCCCTGGATGAGCTGTTCGCCGATCAGATGCGCTGTGCGGATATCGTCATCCTGTCCAAGACCGACCGCTTAGAAGAGACCGAAATGGCCAAGGTGGAGGCTGCTTTGCATGGCCGCCGGTCGGGCGTTGGAACCGTGCGGTCAACCGAGGCAGGTCTACCGGCGGACGTTCTGATTGGTCTTGGCTCAGAGTCAGAGTTCAACATGGCCGGTCGCGAGGCCGATCACAACCACCACCACCATGATGATGGGGACGATGACCACCATCATCATGAGCACCACCATCACGATCATGATCACGATGCTTTTGCTTCCACCGTGATTGATCCAGGAACCTTTGAAAGCAAACAGGCGCTCGACGCTTATCTGGAGCAGCTTTGCGCGCTTCCGGGTGTTCTGCGCGTCAAGGGCGTTGCAGAGATCGCCAGCAAGCCGGCGCCGGTCGTTGTGCAGGCCGTCGGGCCGCGTGTCGTATCCTAGTTCGATGGCTCGGAACGAACGCGTAAGACGGGCTTGGTCGTGCTCGGTCTTGCGCCACTGCCCACCTTGCCGGAAGCCGCACTGGTCGAAAGCGCCGCTTAACATGCACGTTCTGGCTGCTCAGGCAGGGCGCATTGATGATGGGGATGAGCCGGTCGATCTCGATCAGCCACCAGGGGACATCGTGTTTCTTTCGGCTGCGGAGTCGGAGCTTTCGGCCTTTGCGCTTGATGCTGCGAATGCCGACATTGCCTCGTCCCTGCGGCTGGCGAGCCTGTTGCAGCTCAAGCACCCCTACTCGGTCGACCTTTATGTCGAGGCGACGTTGAGCAAAGCGAAACTGATCGTTATCCGACTGATCGGTGGAGCGGATTATTGGGCCTATGGTCTGGAGCAAGTCAGCACGCTGGCGCGGCGCGAGGGGATTCAACTCCTTGTCGTTCCAGGCGAAACCAATTGGGATGCTGGTCTTGCCGGGTACTCAACCGTGCCGCTGTCGCTTGCTCGGCGTTTCTGGCAATTGTGCGTGGCAGGTGGGCCGCAAAACCGGCTGCGGGCGCTGCTTTTGTTGGACGGTTTGGCGCGGGGAGCTTTGCCGGACCTCGAAACACTGGCCGTCGCGACCTTGGCTCGAGTTGGCTTATGCGATCCGCAGACACTGCTCCCCCTGCCCGCCGACGCTGAAGCTGAGGCCGGCAGCATTCCAGTGGTTTTCTATGGCAGCCTGCTTCAGGCGGGAACGACCGACCCGATAAGGGTAGTCTGCGAGCGCCTGACAGCCCATGGCCTGCGTCCGGTGCCAGTGTTTTTGCCAAGCCTTAAAGATGAGGAAGCGACCGGATTCCTGGCCGAGCACCTTCCTGCCATAGATCCGCCGGTGATCATCAACTGCACGGCCTTTGCCTCGTCCAGTGATGATGGCGGGCCGCTCAGCCAGACCGGAGCCCCGGTGCTGCAGGCCGTTCTCTCGGGTGTGTCGCGTGAGGCTTGGGAGGAAAGCTCGCGAGGGCTGTCGGGCACTGACCTTGTGATGCATGTCGCGATGCCGGAGCTCGATGGCCGGATTCACGGCCCGGCGGTCAGCTTCAAGCGTCAAGACGAGCGCGACGCTCTGACGGCCTTCGCGCCGGTTCGGTACGAACCCCATGCAGAACGCGCCGAGGCGCTGGCGCGCTTGGCGGCCCGGTGGACCAGACTTCGGCAGTTGCAGGCGCCCGATAAGCGTGTGGCCATTGTCCTTGCCAATTATCCAACCAAGGCGAGCCGGATCGGCAATGGCGTCGGTCTCGATACGCCTCAATCCGTGGTTCGTTTCCTGAAGGCGATGAAGGGTGATGGCTATGAAGTCGGCGACCTGCCGCAGAGCGATGATGCGCTGATGGGCACCTTGCTGGCTGGCCCGACCAACATGCCTGACAGCTTTGTTGCCAAGACGGGAGCACGGTTGTCGCTGGAAGATTATCAGACCTTCTTCGATCGCCTATCTGAAAAGATCCGAGCTGCTGTGGTCGATCGCTGGGGCGTGCCTGAAAACGATCCGCATGTCACCCATGGGGCTTTTGCCTTGCCCTTGCATGCCTTCGGCAAACAATGGATCGGCATTCAGCCAGCACGCGGCTACAACATCGATCCAGCGGAGACCTATCACGATCCCGACCTTGTGCCGCCGCACGCCTATCTTGCCTTCTATGCCTTCCTGCAGCGCGAAGCTGACGCCGTCATTCAGTTCGGCAAGCATGGAAATTTGGAATGGCTGCCGGGCAATGCGCTGGCGCTTTCCGAGGGTTGTTTTCCGTCGGCAATCCTTGGTGACCTGCCAGTCCTCTACCCTTTCATCGTCAATGATCCCGGCGAAGGCTGCCAAGCCAAGCGGCGCACGGCGGCGGTTGTTGTCGATCATCTGACACCGCCGCTCACGCGCGCAGAAAGTCACGGCCCCTTCCAAGAACTGGAAGCGCTTCTCGACGAGTATGCCATGGCTGTGGCCAGCGATCCGCTCCGCGCCAAGGCACTGGCCAGCGACATCCTTGGCTTTGCGCAGGAAACCGGGCTCGCCGAGGATATCGGCCTGAAGGGCGAAGCCTCCGACGATCTCATCACGCTCGATACCGCGCTCTGCGATCTTAAAGAGCTTCAGATTCGCGATGGGCTGCATGTGTTCGGCTCACTGCCTGATAAGCAGCAGGTCGCTGACCTTACGGTAGCGATTGCCCGTTTGCCGCGCGGTTCCAACTTGGAAGATGCCTCTCTCTTACGCGCACTCGCCAGTGATCTTGGTTTCGATTTCGACCCGCTAAAGAGGGAGTTCGGGCAACCATGGGCGCTTACCAAGCCACAGCCGCTGGCAGCGCTGAGCGATGATCCATGGCGTACCGTCGGTGATGCTGTGGAACGCCTTGAAGCTTACGCATTGCAGTTGGTGAAAGGTGAGACGCGCGCGCCTGGACCAAAGAGTGCTGCCGTTCTGGGTTGGATCGAAGGCAGTTTGATGCCGAAACTTGTCCAAAGCGCCGATGATGAAACGCAGCATCTTCTGGATGGACTGGCCGGACGCTTTGTACCGCTCGGCTCCTCTGGCGCGCCGAGCCGCGCCCGTCCCGATGTGCTGCCGACGGGCCGAAACTTCTATGCCGTCGATGTGCGGGCTGTGCCCTCCCCTACCGCCTGGCGTCTTGGCAAGGCGTCCGCAGAGGCATTGCTTGTTCGCCACTTTCAGGATCATGGCGAGTGGCTAGAAAGCGCGGTCCTCTCTTGCTGGGGCACAGCCAACATGCGCACGGGCGGCGATGACATCGCGCAGGCCCTGGCGCTGATCGGTACCGAGCCGCAATGGGATGGCGGCGCTGGCCGGGTAACAGGCTTCACAGTCACACCGCTGTTAGAGCTAAAACGGCCCCGGGTCGACGTCACGCTTCGCATTTCCGGTTTCTTCCGAGATGCCTTCCCTCACCAGATCGATCTTTTCGACAGCGCGTCGCGTGCTGTCGCGGCGCTCGATGAGCCAGACGATATGAACCCTCTCGCCGCCCGTGTACGCGTAGACCGCGCATCATTGATCGCTGCCGGTGTGCCACCTGATGATGCCGACCGACAATCGGGCTACCGCGTGTTTGGCTCCATGCCAGGCGCTTATGGCGCCGGCCTTCAGGCGCTGATCGATGAGGGTGGCTGGTCCAATCGCTCTGATTTCGCCGACGCGTTCCTCGCCTGGGGTGGCTTTGCCTACGGAGCTGGGCGGCAAGGCGATGCGGAAGAGCATCTTCTGCGCAATCGGTTGACGGCCGCAGAGGCTGTTCTGCAAAACCAGGACTATCGCGAGCATGATCTGCTCGACAGCGACGACTATTATCAGTTTGAGGGCGGGCTGGCCGCGACGGTTGAGACCCTGCGTGTCGAGGCGCCGGGCAGCTTTCTTATTGATCATTCGCGGCCTGAAGCGCCGCTTCCGCGCACCCTGCAGGAGGAGATAGGCCGTGTAGTGCGGGGACGCGCCTCCAATCCCAAATGGATCGCTGGTGTGATGCGCCACGGCTATAAGGGGGCGTTCGAGATGGCAGCAACGCTGGATTATCTGTTCGCCTTTGCGGCAACGACCAATGCGGTGACCGATCGCCATTTCGACGCACTGTTTGGCGCTTACATCGCTGATGAGACCGTGCGATCTTTCATCGAAGAGGCCAACCAGCCAGCGCTGCATGATATGCTAGCCCGGTTTCAAGACGCGCTTGATCGCGGGCTTTGGGCACCGCGCCGCAACGCGACCCTGGCGCTTTTAGAAAGCCTGACGGGACAACGGGAGACTGCCGCATGAGCGACATGACAGAACAGGAACTGGACGCCCGCCATGCGGAGAAGATGCGCAAAAAGAAGGCTGCACGCGACAAGATCCTGGCGACCAAGACCATTGAGAAGGGCTTGCTGATCGTCCACACCGGCAAGGGTAAGGGCAAATCAACGGCCGCCTTCGGCATGGTTTTTCGTGCGCTTGGCCACGGTCAGCGCGTCGGCATTGTGCAGTTCGTGAAAGGCAAATGGGAAACCGGTGAACGCGCCGTGCTTGAGCGGTTTTCCGACCTCGTCACGATCAACACGATGGGCGAGGGCTTCACCTGGGAAACCCAGGATCGCCAGCGCGACATAGCCGCGGCGCAGGCTGCCTGGGATAAAGCCAAGGCCTTGATCACCGGTGGCGAGCATAAACTGGTCCTTCTGGATGAGTTGAACATTGTTCTGCGCTACGGATACCTTGACGCGGATTCCGTGGTGGAGTTTCTGCGCGCTGAAAAGCCCGAAGATGTGCATGTTGTGGTCACCGGGCGCAACGCGCCTGAGGCTTTGGTGGAGGCTGCCGACCTCGTCACCGAAATGACGATGGTCAAGCATCCCTTCCGCAGTGGCGTGAAGGCTCAAGCAGGCATTGAGTTCTAGCATCATGCCAACGCCGGCCTTGATGGTTCAGGGCACCGGATCAAATGTCGGCAAATCGGTGATCGTCGCCGGCCTTTGCCGGTTGTTTGCGCGGCGCAGGCTTAACGTCCTGCCATTCAAACCGCAAAACATGTCGAACAACGCGGCTGTCACAGCTGATGGCGGCGAGATTGGGCGCGCCCAAGCCCTTCAGGCGCAGGCGGCAGGACAGCTGCCAAGCGTCCACATGAACCCGGTTCTCCTAAAGCCACAGACCGACGTCGGCAGCCAGATTATTGTGCAGGGCAAGGTTTGGGGCACGATGGCGGCGCGCGACTATGGGCAGCGCAAACAGGAGCTCATGGTGCCGGTGCTCGACAGTTTTGAGCGGTTGGCAAGCAAGGCCGATCTTGTGCTGGTTGAAGGGGCTGGGAGCCCGGCCGAGGTCAATCTGCGCGCCGGCGATATTGCCAATATGGGCTTTGCGGCGGCGGCCAAGGTACCGGTTGTGCTTTGCGCCGACATCGAGCGTGGCGGCGTTATTGCGAGTGTCGTCGGTACCCACACCATTCTTCCCGATCTGGACCGTGCTTTGGTCCGCGGGTTCTTCATCAACCGGTTCCGTGGTGACCCATCCCTGTTTGATGAAGGGCTTAGCCTCATCACAGAGCGAACCAACTGGCCGAGCTTTGGCGTTGTGCCGTGGTTCGAGCAGGCGCACGATCTGCCGGCGGAAGATGTGCTTGGTCTTGCCGACAGCAGGGCGGAAACAGGCCGGTTGGATGTCGTTATTGCCGTCCCGCGTCTTGGACGTATCGCCAACTTCGAGGATCTTGATCCACTTCGTATGGAGCCCGGCGTTGACCTTCGGGGCATTGAGCCCGGTGAGCAGCTGCCGGTCGACGCAGACTGTGTGATCCTACCCGGTTCAAAAACGACTCTGGCCGATCTTCAGGCATTCAAAACCGAGGGCTGGGACATCGATCTTCGCGCTCATCATCGCCGCGGCGGAACGATTGTGGGCCTATGCGGCGGGTATCAGATGTTGGGTCGTACACTCGCCGACCCAGACGGCGTGGAAGGCATTGCGAGCACGATGGATGGGCGTGGGCTTCTGCCAGTCGACACCGTGCTAGCGGGCGACAAAACCTTGCGGCAGAGCCAAGGAACGCATAGCGCAACAGGGACTGCGGTCGCGGGTTATGAGATTCATATCGGCGATACGCCGAGCACTGATGGCGTGGCGCCCATGCTGAGCCTCGAGACCGGAACGGACGGTGCAGTCTCCGACGATGGGCTGGTGATGGGCACTTATCTGCTCGGGCTTTTCGCGTCTGACTCTTTTCGCGCCGCGTTTCTTCAACGATTGGGCGGACAGGGTTCAGTGGCCTACCAGGCACGTGTCGAAAGTGCATTGGATGGTCTGGCTGACCATCTGGAAGCGCATCTGGACGTGGAAGGATTGCTGGCCGTTGCTAGAACACGAGGGTGATGCCCAACACAATGGCAATGGCGAGTGCCATTGCCAAACACGTTGATCGAAAAAGTTTCAATCCACGGCTGATGTCATTGGCCACCAGTTCCTTGCGGCCTTGGTCGTTGAGATAAGGCGCCTCAACGGTGTGGCTTGCGTAGGTGCGCGGTCCGCCCAGCGCGATGCCCAGGACCGAGGCATAGGCCGTCTCGGGCCAGCCGGCATTGGGCGAGGCATGGGTTGGTGCACCAACGGTCACGACCGACCAAGACGGTGTTGGCAGCCGTGCCATCAGCGCGCCGAGCGCGATCAACCCCACGGAAAGGCGCGCTGGCAGCCAATTCACAACGTCATCCAACCTTGCAGATGCAGCACCGAAATCGAGATGGCGCTCGGTGCGATAGCCGATCATGGAATCTGCGGTGTTGATCGCCTTGTAAAGAGCGATGCCGGGCGCGCCGCCGATCAGCATCCAGAAGGCTGGCGCGATGACGCCATCGGAATGGTTCTCGGCAAGACTCTCTAGCGCAGCGCGCGCAATACCCGACTCATCAAGGGTCCCGGTCTGTCGACCGACGATGAGCCCAAGGGCGACGCGCGCGGATGGCAAATCGCCTGAGGCGAGCGGAACCGCCACAGTATGGACATGGTCGAACAGCGACCGCTGGGCGAGAAAGACCGCGCCAATAAGCCCGCTGACGGCGGTCCCCATTATCCAATGCAGGGCGAAGGCAAGAACTGTTAACAGCCCAACCGAGACGCCGACCGATGATAGGAGCAGGACAAGACAGAGGGGCCCTGACCATAGCCGTTGACTTGGCGTGCCGGCGTTGAATCGATTGTCCATCCAGCCAATAAAACCGCCAATAGTGACAACGGGATGTGGTAGGCGTCGCCACAGCCAGTCTGGCTCACCGAAACGAGCATCCAGCGCCATGGCGATGAGCAGCGCAAGCGCGTTGGCGGCCAACCAGTCAGCCACCAAGGCGTCCCCGCAAGAGTCGATCGCGTTCACCGGCAATGTGCTCAATTGCGTCGATCAATGAGGGCCCCGGGCACACGGTAAGGCGCTCCGGCAGTTCCATGCGCTGGGAGGCAGGGTAGCGCTGTTCCAAGGCTGAGTGGGCCAGAAGGGCCGTTCCCTGGTCCTCGCTGGCGCGCCCCAACTGACTGACAATGAGCACATCCGGCTCAGATTGAATGATTGTTTCCAGATCGGCGAACCCGCCCCGCGCACCCACCAGATCATCGCTTGCCAGGCGGATACCGAGTGCGGACATCAGTTCACCGGTCAACGTTGCCGAACCGGTCGCATAACCCCGACGCTGAATGATGAGCGCGGACAGGTCCGGTTCGGCGCGCACGGCCTCCAAGGCTTCGTCAACCGCTGCAATCAGCGCATCGCCGCGTTGCGGATGCCCAACCATTTCGGCGACCAGCCCGATCACCTCTCGGGCGTCATCCAGCGAACGCACAAACGGCACTTCCTCAACCCGATAGTCGAAACGGCGCAGCATGTCCTTGGCCGCCCGATTGGTGAAACGTCCAGCCAGCACGAGATCGGGTTCGAGCGTTAAGACCGCTTCAGCGGCGGCTGGAAGATGCGGAAAGCCATCAGCCATCTCGGCTGCATGGGAGAGCGTTACATCGCCAGCAAAGCGGCTGAGCCCAACGATCTGCTCGCGGTCGGCAAGCGCCAGCACAAGTTGGTCAGTGCACATGTTGAGGGAGACGATGCGCTGCGGCGTCTCGGCTGGTGCCGGCCGTACGGACAGAGCGCACGCCAATGCAAAAAGACCGAGAAAAAAGAGCGGTCTCTGCCCTTCCTCAGATTGTGGTCTTTTTAACATTCGCTTAACCATGCGGTCGGCCCGGGACACATCTCGTGACGGGTGGTTCTGACGAACCGGATCGAAACAGTAAAGGTCTTCTTATGCACCGTGTTTTTGCGCCCGTCATTGCTGCCGGGCTTTTTTTCGTGTGTCTTGGCACGCCAAGCGCCACTGCCCAATCGGGCATTACCGTTCCGCCCGAAATCACAGTCTTTTCGCCGTTTCGCGGCATCGCCACGCCTATTGCTCGTGCCGGCAGCTCGGTCAGCGTGATCACGCGCGAGGAGATTGAGCGGGCTGGGTATGCCAGCGTTGCCGATATTCTGCGCACAGTCCCGGGTATCACCCTCACTGAAGCTGGCGGCCTAGGCTCGCAGGCGGACGTTCTTATTCGCGGAGCGGAGCAACAACACACGCTTGTTTTGCTAGATGGCGTTCCGGTCAGCGACACCACCTCGGTGCGCAACACCTTCGATTTTCGCTCGATTTCGCCAGAACTCATCGAACAAATCGAGGTTTTGCGCGGGCCGCAATCTGCTCTGTATGGGTCCGATGCAATCGGTGGTGTGATCAACATCGTGACGCGTCAGGCAAACCGCGGCATGCAGGCATCGGTATCGGTGGAAGGCGGAAGCTATGGCACGCACACCGAAACACTCGATGCGTCCTATGGCGGTGACCGCTTCAGCGTGTTTGGCGCACTTTCTCACACGCAATCAGACGGATTCTCCAGGCGAAGTGAGGATGACGAAGACGACGGTGTACAACAGTGGAGTGGTTTTCTGCGCGGTACGACGTACTTCTCTGAAGTGCTCAGCCTGGACGTCCAATTGCAAGGTAACGACTCCGAGACGGAGTTTGACCAATCTGCCGCCAACAATCTCTCAACGCGGACTCTGCAGACACTGAACGGTTCAGCTCAGCTTCGTCACGCCATCTTCGATAACCGCTGGGTCAACACGTTGAAAGTCTATGGCGGTGTCAATGACACGTTCGATGATCGGGGAACATCATCTGACCGAACCTATGATGGACGCCGACTGGGTGTTGAATGGGTCAGCGAGAGCGACATTGGCGACTATGGAACATTGCTGACTGGCGCCAGCATGGAACGCCAGAGCGCCGAGCAGACAGATGCTGTGGCTGGTCTGCAGTACCGTGGCTCAGAGACCTACCTGGCCGCATTCGCCATGCATCAGTTCTCGTTGACGCCCAACTTTCATCTGTCGGCGGCACTGCGATTTGACGATTTCGACGAGTCGGGCTCCTTCCTGACGGGTCGGGCAACTGCCGTTTACGATATCACGGAGACGGAAACACGGCTGCGTGCCAGCGTAGGCACAGGAGCCCGGGCACCCAGCCTATTCCAACGTTTTTCCTCGTCCGGCAATACAGACTTGGTTCCTGATGAGAGCATCAGCTTTGACGTTGGCATCAACCAGATTCTGTTCGATGGGCGCCTAACGGTCGACATCGCCGGGTTCTACAATCAGATCGACAACATGATCGATTATGACGGAACCATTTTTCAGTACCGCAACATCACCGAGGCTGAGACCTATGGTGTCGAGGTGCAAGGTCAGACCCGCTTGATCCCGGGGCAGCTGGACGCGTCGGCCCATTACACCTACCTGGTTGCCAACGATGTAACCACGGGCCTGCGTTTGCAGAGAAGACCCGAGCATGAAGGCCAGCTGAGCTTGACCTACTATGGAATCGACAAGCTTTCCCTGACCGCGACAGCGACGGCTGTGGGTGGCGACTGGTTCAACGACGATGCCAACACCACGCAGCTTGATCCCTAAGTGCGCGTCGAGCTCACCGCGTCTTATCAGGCCCATGATCATATGGAGGTTCTCGGGCGAGTAGAGAACCTTTTCGATGCCGACTATGAAGAACGGGCAGGCTTCAACACGCCAGGACTTTCTGTTTTTGCCGGCATTCGCGCGACCTTGCAGTGACCGGCCGAGGCAGGGCAAGGAAGAAGAATGGCGCTTAATCTTGCCCTTGCTTGCCTCCTAACTCTTCTTGGCGCCTTGTCGATGGCCATTGGCACGACATCGCTCGGGATCGACGGGTTAATCGCTGGACTCACGGGTACTGATGAGCGCCTTACCCTGATCTTGTATGAGATCAGGCTGCCAAGAACGCTGCTCGCCATCCTGATCGGGGGGTCGTTGGGGCTGTCGGGCGCGGCTCTACAAGGCCTGGTGCGCAATCCCTTGGCTTCGCCGTCGCTCTTCGGAGCGCCGGCGTCAGCGGCACTTGCGGCCGTCATTCTCATCAGCTCAGGGATGGCAGGGGCGCTGTCTTTTGCGTTGCCTGTCGCCGGCATGGTCGGAGCTCTGCTTTCCGTTGTTGCTCTCCTGGCGCTAGCCGGACGCGACGCGCCGATCATCATTCTGCTTCTGTCGGGATTGGTACTTTCCAGCTTTGCGGCCGCCGGCACATCGCTCGCCCTTAACCTCTCGCCCAACCCGTTCGCCGCACTTGAGGTGGCGTTCTGGTTGTTGGGATCGCTAGAGGATCGATCCTTCCAGCATGTGGCGATGGCCGCGCCCTTCATCCTAATGGGGTCAGTGCTTTTGTTCTGGCAAGCGTCGTCACTGAAAGTGCTCAGCCTTGGCGAGGCGACAGCAGTAAGCCTCGGTGTGGCGGTGGCGCGCGTTCGACTGGCCGTTGTCGTTGGTGTGGCGATGGCAGTCGGTGCTGGCGTCTCGGTGGCAGGAACCATCGGCTTGATCGGGCTGGTCGCCCCACATCTGGTTCGGCCTCTCGTGGGTTATGATCCAGCCCGGTTGCTCCTGCCGGCAGCGCTTTCTGGAGCCTGCCTCTTGTTGGTGGCTGACCTTGTTGTTCGGCTTGTGCCGACAAGCGGAGAGCCGCTCAAAGTTGGTGTTGTCACTGCGTTGGTCGGTGCGCCGTTCTTCTTGGTGCTGGTGATGCGGGAGCGCAGAGCACTGGCTCTCAAGGGTGCGCCATGAACCAGTTGGAGGCTCATGGACTTGGCGTTGCCATCGGCGAGAAAACGCTTCTACACCCGACCGATCTAGTTCTGCGCTCCGGCGAGTTGACAGTGCTGATCGGTCGCAACGGCGCCGGCAAGTCGACGCTTGCCAAGGCGCTTGTTGGACTGGTTCCAGCGGAGGGACAAGTGCTCGTGAACGGTGTTCGGCTCGCCGAGAAACCGGCAAGAGACCGTGCACGCACCATTGCCTACCTGCCCCAAGGACAAGCGCATAGCTGGCCGCTTGATGTTGAAAACGTCGTTGGATTGGGCCGCTACCCGCACGGCCAAACGCAGACCGATGAAACCGTCGAGCGGGTGCTGACCGATCTGGGCTTGCTTGAGCTTCGCCACCGCGCTGTGACCACGCTGTCAGGGGGCGAGCAGATGCGGGTCAGCCTCGCTCGGGCACTCGCAGTTGATGCGGATTTTCTGGTTGCCGACGAGCCGCTCGCTTCGCTCGATCCGCACCACCAGTTTGCGATTCTGGACCGGCTTCAGGCTGTTACCCAAGCGGAGGGATCATCGCCAACTGGCATCCTCGTGGTCATCCACGATCTGCGACTGGCAACCCGCTATGCGGACCGCATCTGGCTTCTTCACGAAGGACGTCTGGTCGCCGACGGACACCCAGAAAAGGTCCTGACGTCAGACCATGTGCAGCGGGTCTTCGACGTTGCAACCACTGACGAGACCGTCGAGCGAGGGGGCAGCACCATCAAAGTGGCGCTGCCCGCTGCGATTAGTTCGTGACAAGCGCTGCGACAAGCGCATTGAGATTGTGCGTCATCATGGCGAGATACGTTGCCGCCGGGCCGTCCTCATCTGACAACCAGTCAGAATAAAGCGGCGTGTCGGAAACGCTGACGCCGGTCTCACTGGCAATCTGCTCCAGTAGGCGCGGGGCGGCGGTGGCCGCAACAAACAGCGCCTGTGCACCCGTTTCACGGATTTGATCGATCAAGCGCGCGACATCGGCAGCCGATGCTTCACTTTCCGTTGACAGACCCTGGGGAGAAAGGATGGTAAAGTCAAAATCGCGGGCTAGGTAGCCAAACGCTTGGTGGGCAGTGATGAAGACGCGCTCGGACGCCTCTAGATCGCTAAACTGGGCTTCATACTGTTGATGCAGCGCTTCCAGCTGCTCGCCATAGGCCGCAGCATTGGCCTCAAACGTTTCGCAGCTGTCAGCATCCAGATCACACAAAGCATCCGCGATGTTGGCCGCATAGATTTGCGCTGCGTCCAATGACTGCCAGGCATGAGGGTCTTCAGGGCCATGATCGTGGTCGTGGGGGTCATCATGTGCGTGCTCGTCATGATCATGGTCATCATGCCCGTCGTCGTCATGCGCATGCTCGTCATGGTCATGATCGTCGTGATCATGGTCATCGTCGTGATCATCATGCGCGTGCTCGTCATGATTATGATCGTCGTGGTCATCATGATCACTGTGATCGCTATGATCGTCTTCGTCGGTCATCAGCACATTGATGCCAACACTGGCCACAGCAACTGGCGCGGTGGTACCGGAGGCCTCGATGAGGCGCTCAATCGACCCTTCAAAGCTCAAGCCGTTCACAAAAATAAGGTCCGCTTCGGCCACGTTCGCCGCGTCGGTCGGAACGGGCTCGTAAACGTGAGCATCCTCGCCACGCCCTACGATCGTTGTGACGGCTACGGCATCGCCACCTACGACCTCCACCATGTCCCCCAGAATCGAGAAGCTGGCGACCACGCGTAGCGGATCATCGGCGAGCGCCGGTGAGATCAGACTGGTTGTTGCGAGCAGAGCGGAAGACGCCAAAACTGAACGAAGCATCATGAACCTATCCTGTTGGGTTACGCCACTTTGTGACGGTGGCTGGGGAGATTGGACCCCACGAGACCGCGCGGCGCGACAAGAAGAGAGGCCAGATAAATCACGCCGGCTGCCAGAATGACGGCAGGGCCGGACGCAATGGCCAGGTGGTAGGAAATCAAAAGACCAGCGATGACGGAGAGCAGCGCTAAGGCTACGGCGAGCGCACAAAGGCTTAGAGCCGTGCGTGTCCAAAAACGGGCGGTCGCGGCTGGTAGGATCATCAGACCAACCGACAGCAAGGTGCCGAGCGCCTGAAACCCAGCCACCAGATTGAGCACAACCAGCGCCAAAAAGATGAAGTGGACTATGGGCCCAAGCGCACTGACGGACCGCAAGAATCCAGGGTCCAAACACTCCGCAACAAGGGCTCGCCAGATGATCCCAAGCGTCAAAACAGTCATGCCTGTGATCGACCCGATCATAATGAGGCTCTGGGTGTTGAGTGCCAGGACTGAGCCGAAAAGGACATGCATCAGATCGATGCTTGAACCGCGCAGCGAGACGATCATCACGCCGAAGGCGAGCGAAATGAGATAAAAGGCCGCCAGCGAGGCATCTTCCTTCTGCACGGTCATGCGGGCCACCAGCCCTGCTCCGGCAGCCACCAGAGCTCCAGCGATCAAGCCGCCAAGCGTCATGGGAAGAAGCTCAAGCCCGAAAATGAGGAAGCCAAGCGCGGCACCCGGCAGGATGGCATGGGCCATAGCATCGCCGGTCAGGCTCATCCGGCGAAGCATAAGGAACACCCCAACGGGGGCCGCTGAGAAGGCGATCAACAATCCACCCAAAAGCGCGCGTTGCATGAAGGCGTAGTCGGCGAACGGAGCGATCAGGAAGTCATAGGCTGACATCAGGCCACCCTGTCCGAAGGGAGCGGATGAACATTGCCGTGGCCCTGGGCGTGATCATGATCAGCGCACCATTCTGCCTGCTCATCCCAAGCCGCATTGAACCGGCGCGCCTTTAAAAGGTTGGCCGGGTGCAGGACCTCTTCGGTTTCACCCCATGCAAGCGGTTCGCGCGATAGAAGCAGAGCCTGAGGGAAGTGTTCGCGCACGAGATCAAGATCGTGCATGCCCGCGATCACCGTGCGGTCCTCGCCATGCCAGCGTGCGATAACGCCCAGCAAATCTTCCACCGTCTTTGTGTCGATTGCGTTGAAAGGCTCATCAAGCAAGATAAGGTCAGCGTCCTGGAGCAAGACGCGCGCAAACAGGGCGCGTTGCAGCTGACCGCCCGACAGCGTGTCGATAGTGCGGTTGGCGAACCCGTTTAGGCCAACGGCCTGTAATGCTGTTTTGATAGACTCGCGATCCTCACGTGTCATACGGCCGAGAAGACCGCGTTTCGGCCACAGCCCTAGACTGACCAAGTCGAAAACCGTTGCCGGGAATGTTCGATCAATATCAGCCTGTTGCGGAAGATAGGCCATGCGGCAGGCATCGGCATGGACAAAAGTTCCGCCCATCGGCGTCAGAAGACCGGCAATGCCTATCCACAGTGTGGACTTGCCAGATCCGTTGGGTCCGACGACAGCAAGTAGGGTGCCGTGTTCGATATCACCCGTGAGGCCATGAACGGCAGGGTGTGAACCGTAGCCCAGGGTCAGATCGTTGAACGTCAGACACAGGTTTGAAGCGTGAGAGTGTGTCACTGGTTAAGCTAAAAAGCCCGCTCAAGGGCGCCTTGTGCCCGGGGAAAACAGGCTATAGTACGTTATAGTATAACAGGTCAATTGTGAGGATCGACCTTTTGCATTGTCCTTTGGAGCCGACACATGTCCATGGCCGCGACCGCTGATCTTACCCGCAACAACCGCCTCGTGCTTGATGCGCTTACCAGTGCTGGAGGACCTTTGTCGGCCTATCAGCTTCTCGATCAGTTGCGCGATCAGGGCTTGCGCGCGCCGCCGCAGATTTATCGTGCGCTCAAATGGCTCGCCCAGCGTGGGCTGGTCCACAAGCTCGAAAGCACCAACGCCTACATCGCCTGTGCCCATGCCAAATGTTGTGGCGGACATGTGGCCGCTCGTGGACCCACGGTTTTCTTTCTGTGCGCCGCGTGCGGCCATGTGAAAGAGGTGGCGGACGACGTCATTGCCATGGCGGTGGCCAGCGAAGCGCAAACGCTGGGCTTCGTGCCCGATGCGTCAGTCCTGGAGGTTCACGGGACCTGCGCCAGTTGCTTGTCTGCGGGCGCCGCTTAGTTTTCTATCGCCCAGTGGCCGCCAGGCTCAACATCAGCGGGCAGACGGCATGACTGGCGAACGACCAGCGCGCCTGGCAATTCGATGCTTTCGGCTTCAAACGCGTCTCCGCCGACGGCGGCCTCAATAGCCGAAAACAATGTGTCGGTGGTCGCTTCGATCATCGCATCCACCGGCTGGGAAAAGCTGGTGATGCTATAAGTCGGCCATTGCGCTGGGCCAACATCATCAAACCCGATGATCGACACATCCTCCGGAACACGCAGACCGAGTTCAAACCGCAGCGCGTCCATTGCAGCGATGGCCATATGATCGTTGGCGCAGAAGATGGCGTCTGGCGGCGCATCACCGCGCATCAAGGCAATGGCTGCGCGCCCGGCCTGCTCAGAGTTGTAGTTGCCCTCGGCGCGCGCGTGGAGCAGCCGATCACGCTCGGTGAGGCCATCCAAAAAACCACGCTCGCGATCGCGGTTGGTCGATGTCTCTTCGATGCCGGCCAGGAAAGCGATGCGCTGGTGGTCTCCATCGGCCAGAAAATGCGCGATTGTTCGACCGCCAAGATAGTTGGAGCCGACGACTTTGGAAGCTGTGGGCGCGTTTGACACACGGTTGACCATCACCACCGGAATGCCCGCCTTGTGGCACCGATCAGCGATCTCCGAGGATAGGGAGACCGAGGCCAGAACAAGGCCGTCGATCTGGTAATCAAGCGCCCGCTGAAGCTCCAGATCGGCACGGTCGCCCTCACCGGCTGTGAACAGAAGCACGTGATAGCCCTGCTCTTGGCAGTGGTCGGAGATGCCCTGAACCAGTTCTGGGTAGAAGTGATTGTCCAAGTAGGACACCGCCATCCCGATCATGTGAGACCGGTTGGTGATCAGTGACCGGGCAATGGCATTCGGTCGGTAGCCCAGCCGCTCGGCTGCCTCTTACACGCGCTCTCGCGTTTGCTCGGCAACGCTCGCGCCGGGCGTAAACGCGCGCGAGACGGCCGACTGGGAGACACCTGCTTCCCGCGCCACATCGATTGAGGTGACCTTTCGCCTGGACATGCTGGTTGGTTTGTTCCCCGACTGAACCGTTGGAGCGTGCATGACATTGCAAACCAATGCAATCAACCGCTGCATAGGTTGGATCAGCCGGCTAAATCGGCCCGGGCGAAAAGGTTCGACCGGCTACTCGGCCGTCCAACCACCATCGATCAGGAGCGAGGTTCCGGTGACCATCGCGGATGCATCGCTCGCCAAATAGGCGACAGCGCCCATCACGTCCTCGATCTCACCGACGCGCCCCAGCTTGATCTTGGATTCCACCCATTTGCGTTTCTCCGGGTCCTGCAAGGTCATCGCGCCCAAAGGCGTTCGGATGAAGGTGGGACAGATGGTGTTGATGCGCACCCGATGCTCGCCCCATTCGATGGCCATCGCTTTCACCATGCCTTCAAGAGCATGCTTAGAGGCGCAATAGACAGCACGCTCTGGCCCGCCAACGTGGCCCATCTGCGAGGAGATATGGATGATGGAGCCGGGCTTACCTGCCGCGATCATGCCGCGTGCTGCTTCAGCAGACACCACAAACGCACCGCGCACATTGATGTCCATTACGGCCTGGTAATCCTCGATTTTTGTATCGAGGGCGGGCGCATGACGAGCAATGCCGGCTGAGTTGACGACGGCATCAAAGGCTGGCTGGCTGGCGAAGAAATCAGCGAGCTCGGTCGGGTCAGCGACATCGAGTTGAGCGGCCTCCACACTGTGCCCTTTCTCAGACATGGCGGCGACACTTTCCTCCAAGGCGTCCAGACCACGGGCCGCGCAGACCACTTGGGCGCCTTGCTCGGCGAGCGCGACGGCACAACCGAGCCCGATGCCGCGTGATGCGCCGGCAACAAGGGCTCGTTTTCCATCAAGGCGGAAGGAAGGGGTTTGGGGAAGCATCATAGGTGCACTTTCTGCCCGAACAGTAAGCCGGTAATCTGATCAATTCCTCATTGCCGAAGCAATCTGATCCTACAGAACAACGGCTTATTCGGCTGCGAGCTTTGGTTCTGCCGCCTCACCATAGGGCACGTTTCGCCCACCGTAGCGGCGCACGCGCACATTGGCCTGTTCAGCAGGGCCCACAAAGCCTTCCAGCATGCAAAGCCGCGAGCAGTACTCGCCCATCAAAGCGGCGGCCTCATCAGGCAGGACCCTTTGATAGGAATGGGGTTGCAGGAACTTGCCGACCCAAAGCCCACCGGTGTAGCGCCCGGCTTTCTTTGTCGGCAGAGTGTGGTTGGTACCGATCACCTTGTCGCCATTGGCCACATTGGTGCGGGCACCCAGGAACAGCGCGCCATAGCTGGTCATATTCTCCAGGAACCAGTCGTCCCGGTCGGTCATAACCTGCACATGCTCAGAGGCGATGTCATCGGCGACCTGCAACATTTCCTCATAGCTGTCGCAAACGATGATCTAGCCATAGTCCTCCCAAGAAGTGCGGGCTGTCTCGGCGGTGGGCAAGATGTCTAGCAGCCGATCGATCTCAGAGAGCGTGTCACGTGCCAGCTTCTCAGAGTTGGTCACCAGAACCGCTGGCGAATTGTAGCCATGCTCTGCCTGGCCCAAAAGATCGGTGGCACAGAGCTCGGCATCCGCGCCATTCTCGTCGGCGATCACCATGGTCTCGGTTGGGCCGGCGAACAGATCGATGCCAACACGGCCGAACAGCTGGCGCTTGGCTTCAGCCACGAACGCATTGCCTGGGCCGACGAGCATGTGCACCGGATCGATCGTCTCGGTTCCGATGGCCATCGCGCCCACCGCCTGGATACCACCCAGCACATAGATCTCATGCGCACCGCCAAGCTTCATGGCGGCGATCACCGCCGGGTTCGGCTCGCCCTTAAAAGGAGGGGTGCAGGCGGTGATGCGCGGCACGCCGGCAACATCGGCGGTGGCCACCGACATATGGGCAGACGCCACCATGGGAAACTTGCCGCCGGGCACATAGCAGCCGACCGACTGTACCGGGATGTTCTTATGGCCCAGCACCACGCCAGGCATCGTCTCCACCTCAATATCGACCATGGAGTTGCGCTGCTGCTGCGCGAAGGCACGAACCTGCTCCTGGGCAAACGTGATGTCGTGCATATCCTGCGCGGAAACTTTGTTCATCAGCGCGGCAATGTCATCCTCGCTCAGTCGGAACGAGCTCGGCGTGTAGCCATCGAACTTCTTTGACAGTTCGCGGACGGCCGCATCGCCCTCGCGCTCGATCTGCGCCAGCGTGTCCTCAACGATGGCCCGGACCTTTGCATCATCCTCAGAGCGCTCGGCCTCTGGCTTTCCCCGTTTCAAATGCCTGATCATAAAAGTGATCCCTCCAGTTCGGCCCAAGTATCAGGCCAACGGTCACGACATGCACCCTAATGCATTCGTATGCATTAACACCAAAACCGACGTGTCCGCAATGCGAAGACAGCCTGAAGATCAGACCTGATAATAGTCGCGATACCAAGCGACGAAGCGGGCAATACCTTCGGAAGCTGGCGATGATGGCGGCCTGTCGATGAGGCGGGCCAGCAAGGTGGCATCTGCCCAGGTGGCGGGCACATCACCTTGCTGCATTGGCATCAGATTGCGTTCGGCTTTACGTCCCAGCGCCTGTTCCAAAGCATCTATGAAATCTGTCAGTTGCACCGGCTGATTGTTGCCTATGTTGATGACCCGCCAAGGGGCAACAGGCGACAGACCAATCTCGTCACGGTCCTCATCTTCCACCGCGCCAGGAACTGTTGGCGCGACAGCGCCCAGTGCGGCAATAGCCGCTGCAAGATCGGCGATAAAGGTGAAGTCGCGCCGCATATCGCCGTGATTGTAAACGTCGATTGGTTCGCCGTTCAGGATGGCACGGGTGAACTTGAACAGTGCCATGTCCGGACGGCCCCAAGGCCCGTAGACCGTAAAGAAGCGGAACATGGTGACAGGGATCGCATAGAGGTGGCTGTAGGAGTGCGCCAGAACCTCCGTCGCCTTCTTGGTCGCGCCGTAGAAGGAAAGTTGCGTGTCGGCCTTATGATGCTCGGCGTAGGGCAGTTCGGTGTTTGCACCATAGACCGAACTTGATGACGCCATCATCAAATGGCCGGTCGGTGTGGCTCTTACTGCCTCCAAGAGTTCAAACGTGCCGACCAGGTTGGCATCGACGTAGCTGCGCGGCTCATCGATGGAGTAACGCACGCCCGCCTGCGCTGCCAGATGGATGACCAAGTCAGGCTGGTCGGTTGCGCAGAGTTCGCGCAGGACACCCGGCGTTTCAAGGCGCTCTTCAATAAACTTGTAGTGCTGGTTCTGTAGCAGGCCCTGGTTACGACGCTGCTTGAGCTGAACATCATAATAGTCGGTCATCGCGTCAAAGCCGACCACGCGCCATCCGTCGGCCAAAAGGGCTTTGGCAACATGAAAGCCGATGAAGCCAGCTGACCCGGTGACGAGGGCCGTACGTTGTCTGGTCTCAGCCATCAGGATCAATCGACGCCGAACAGATCGCGGGTGAAGATTTTGGCATCGACATCGGCCAATTCCGGCGAACGGCGATTGGCGATAATGATGTCGGATTCTGCTTTGAACGCCTCCAGATCGCTCACCACGGCCGACCCAAAGAAGTGGACCGCGTTCAGCCCTGGCTCATAGACGATGACAGGGATGCCCTTGGCTTTGATGCGTTTCATGATGCCCTGGACGGAGGAGTCGCGGAAATTGTCCGAGCCTTCCTTCATGGTCAGACGATAGACACCGACGACATCCGGATTCTTGGCGATGATCGCATCGGCAATGAAGTCCTTGCGGGTCGTGTTGGCGTCGACGATGGCGCGGATCAGGTTCTGCGGCACTGTCTGATAGTTGGCCAATAGTTGCTTGGTGTCCTTGGGAAGGCAGTAGCCGCCATAGCCAAAGGATGGGTTGTTGTAGTGGTCGCCGATCCGCGGATCGAGGCTGACGCCCTTGATGATCTGGCGAGAATCCATGCCGTGGATCTGGGCATAGGTATCTAGCTCGTTGAAGTAGGCGACGCGCATAGCAAGGTAGGTGTTGGCGAACAGTTTCACCGCCTCGGCTTCCAACGGGTCGGTAAAGAGCGTTGGAATGTCCGTCTTGATGGCGCACTCAGCCAACATGTTGGCAAAGGCTTCGGCCCGTTCGGAACGCTCTCCGACCACGATACGCGAGGGATAGAGGTTGTCGTAGAGCGCTTTGCCCTCGCGCAGGAACTCCGGCGAGAAAATGATGCGATCTGTCTCGAACTGATCGCGCAGACGGCTGACAAGACCGACTGGGATGGTCGATTTGATGATGATCAGCGCCTGATCGTTGAGGTCGAGCACCTGATCGACCACCTGTTCGACGGTGGACGTGTCAAACGCATTGGTATCGGTGTCGTAGTTTGTCGGCGTGGCGATGATCACGTGTGTCGCATCGCGGTAGGCCGTCTCAGCGTCGACCGTTGCCTTCAGATCAAGCGGCTTGTTGGCCAGATAGTCCTGCAACTCGGCATCGATGACTGGCGATTGCCTGGCATTGATCAGGTCAACACGCTCTGAAGACACATCACAGGCAATGACCGGAAAGCGCTGGGCCAGAAGCACGGCGTTAGACAGACCGACATAGCCGAGGCCGGCCACGGCGAATTTGGCAGACATGGAATTTCCTCACTCAGCTCAAGGAATGAGCCGTCGTATGCGCGGCGCAGCCATGGCACAGGCTGTGCTGGGGGGGCAAGGGCAGCAAGGTCGGCTGCCTTTGGCGTTGTTCCCCAACATGAATACGGTTAACTGGGGCAGAGATGAGGAGGCTTATATGAGCGGACTTCTGGCGCTTCTGGATGATGTCGCGGCCATCGCAAAGCTGGCGGCCAGCCAGTTGGACGATGTCGCGGCCCAAGCCTCCAAAGCCGGCACCAAGGCAGCGGGGATCGTCATCGATGATGCGGCCGTTACGCCAAAGTATGTTACCGGGCTGCCGGCAACGCGTGAACTGCCGATCATCTGGAAGAGCGCGCGCGCCTCCTTTTTCAACAAGCTGATCATTCTGCTGCCGATTGCGCTGCTGCTCAGTGCCTTCGCGCCCTGGCTTCTAACACCGCTCCTCATGCTCGGCGGGTCCTACCTTTGTTTTGAAGGCGCTGAGAAGATCTGGCACCTCCTCCAGCCCGGCGAAGACCATCATGTCG
>JBHJIX010000075.1:0-11015 GCA_050043025.1 Cohaesibacteraceae bacterium | reverse complement strand
CAAGGGCATCATGAGAGTCGAGGACGCCACGCGCGCCGTCGATATCGGCTGCACGGGCATCATGGTGTCCAACCATGGTGGAAGACAGCTCGATGGTTCCCGCGCGCCGTTCGATCAGTTGGCCGAGATTTGCGATGCCGTTGGCGACAAGATCGACGGGGTCTGCGAAGGTGGCAGCCAGCGCGGTACGCACATCCTCAAGGCGATGTCAGTGGGCGCGAAGGCGTGTTCCGGCGGTCGGCTTTACCTCTACGCTCTCGCAGCCGCAGGGCAGGCCGGGGTTGAAAAGGCGCTTGGCAATCTGCGCATTGAGATTGAGCGCGACATGAAGTTGATGGGCGTTACCAAGCTCGATCAGCTCAGCCGCGACAATCTGCGCTACCGAAAGGCAGCATAGCCAGTCCGGTTGGCAAGGCTTAAAAGCGGGGCGCCAGCTTTGGAGACAGCCATGGACGCCCCGGTGCCGACGCGTACAAATGACGACTTGATCGACACGCTGCGTGGTGTGGTCGGGGCGCGCTATGTCATCACCAATGCCAAGTCGATGCAGCGGTTCTGCAAGGGCTTTCGTTCAGGCCAAGGTCCGGCGCTTGCTGTTGTCCAGCCGGGAACGCTGCTTGAGCAGTGGAAGGTCCTCAAAGCCTGCGTTGAGGCCGACAAAATCATCATCTTTCAGGCCTCGAACACCGGCCTGACGGAAGGCTCCACACCAAGCGACACCTATGATCGTGATGCCATCATCCTCAGCACAAGCCGGATCGATGACCTTCACCTGCTGAGCAATGGCGAGCAGGTGGTCAGTTTCCCTGGCACAACACTGTTCACCCTTGAACAGAGCATCCGCCCCTACGGCCGCGCTCCGCACTCTGTGATCGGTTCATCCTCCATCGGTGCGTCCATTGTTGGCGGGATATGCAACAATGCCGGCGGGGCGTTGGTGGAACGCGGCGTCTCTTACACCGAACTGGCGCTTTACGCTCAGATCGATGCCGATGGTCAGCTGCAACTGGTCAACCATCTGGGCATCAAGCTTGGCGATGACCCTGTGACGATCCTGACGCGGCTTCAGAACAAAGACTACACCGACGCCGATGTGGAGGCGACGAACCGCAAAGCCTCCGATACCGAATATCGCGATCACGTCCGCCAGGTCGATGAGCCAAGTCCTGCGCGGTTCAATGCCGACAAACGTCGTTTGTTTGAAGCCTCAGGCTGCGCTGGCAAGCTTGCTGTGTTCGCGGTCCGGCTCGACACCTACCCAAAGGCCGATACCGAACAGATCTTTTATGTCGGGACCAACGACACCCAGGTGCTCGCTAAGCTGCGCCGTGACATCTTGTCGAGCTTCAAGAACCTACCGGTAACTGGCGAGTACATGCATGCCGATCTTTACGACATGTCCAAACGCTACGGCAAAGACACGTTGATCCTGATCGATAAGCTGGGCACAGACCGCCTGCCGGCGATCTTTGCTTTCAAGGGCTGGATGGACGCGCGACTCAACGCTTTGCCTTTGCTGCCTAAGAACCTCATCGACCGCATGATGCAGGGCCTGATGGCGCTTTGGCCGAACGTGTTGCCAAAGCGGATAGAGGCATTTCGTGACCGTTTTGAGCATCATTTCATATTGAAGATGCGCGATGGCGGCGTTGAGGAGGCGGCTGGTTTCCTGGAAGAGAACCTTAAGGGCGATGATGTTGATTGGTTCGCCTGCACGCCACGCGCAGGCAAGGTTGCCGGGCTCCACCGGTTTGCTGCGGCCGGTGCGGCTGTCCGCTACCAGGCGGTGAACACCAGCACCGTGGAAGACATTCTGCCGCTCGACATCGCCTTTCGTCGCAACGACCGCGACTGGTTCGAGATCCTGCCAGACCACGCCGAGGAAGGGGTTTCACACAAGCTCTATTACGGCCATCTCTTCTGCCACGTGATGCATCACGATTACATCGTGAAAAAGGGTCACGACGCGGCAGCGATAAAAAAAGAGATGCTGAAGACGCTCGATGAGCGCGGCGCCGAATACCCGGCCGAGCACAATGTGGGGCATCTCTACGCTGCGAAGCCTGATCTCGCCGAGTTCTATAAGACCTGCGATCCGACCAACACGCTGAACCCTGGTCTGGGAAAGATGTCCAAACGCAAGCACTACGCTTGAAGGGCTAAAGGCTGGGTTGCTTGGTCGCTGGCATGGCCACCGTCAGAGCGCGAAACGTTCCGCACCAAGGGCACCTAATCGGTCATCCAGTTGCGGGTCGATAAGCCAATTCACGAGATCGTGGACAGAATCGGGTGCCGCCGGATGCAGGCACAGCGAGATATCGATGTGCACGTTCATCGCCTCTGGGCACACTGCCACGGCTGAAACTCCGGCGACGGGTGCGATGTTGGTCAAGGGCAGAGCGGCCAGATCGACCTGTCCGGCTTGCAATGCCCGCATCGGGCCACCGCCTTCAAGAGGCACCAACTTGCCTTCCAGTTCAGGTAGGATGCCCAGAGAATGCGCCAGGCCGCGGAACTTGTCGCCGCTGGTTCCAATGCCGGTAAAGCCGATCTTTTCCGCCGCCTTCAAAGCAGCCTTGATACCCTCACTTGAAGTCGTAGGGCGTACTTCGGAAACGCCCCGCGCGCCAAACGCCAACGGGCTACGCGCCAGGGCACGATGGCTTTCTGCAAGCGCATGGCCTGCCGCCACAATCTCGTTGACGTGCCACGGATTGGTGATGGCAATGTCCCAGTCATCATGGGCGGCAGCATAGCCGGGCACCTGCGGGTTGAGCATGTGCGTGGTGCCAAGGCGATAACCAATGTCCCGCTCGAAATCGGGCCCCAGCTCTTCCATGACCTCTTTAAGAGCGATGGGAACAATGACGTGGATTGTGCGCTGCGCCACGGGTCGACCCTCAGCCCGTACCGCATTTGCAGCAGTCGCCGGTGTGGCCTGTTACCTCGGAAAATGGTGGCAGCCAGGGTTCGCGCCTCTGCATCCATAGCTCGTACGTCGGCGCGAACTGCCCTGGAACGTCAAAGCTGCCAAGATGCACTTCGATCTCATCGCCGGTTCGCGCGAAGACCGATGAACCGCAGCGCGGACAGAAGTGTCGGCCTTCATAACTCGACGTTTCTCCGGACACAGTCACCGCATCGCTGGCGAAGACCGTCGCCGCATAGAACACAGCTCCATGGTGCTTACGACAGTCGAGACAGTGACAAAGGCCGACCCGTTCTGGCTGTCCTCTGGCCACGAACCGAACACGCCCGCACAGGCATCCACCAGTGTGCTCATCCATTTCTGCGCCCTCCGGGCCTGTTGAGGGGCGTTTCCTAAAACCAGTTGGTGCAAGCGTCCAGTAACAGGTCGTCACCAGACCAAGTTACCACTCGAGCTCTGCCGGCTCGAAAGGAGCGGTGGCAAGCGCCAAACAGCCGGCAAGTTCGGGGCCGAATGGAGATTGGCCGTAAGTCAGCCATGCGCCCTCGGATCGCAGACGGTCGGCGAACCCCGGTGAGTCGCTTTGGGCAACGACAATCGTTTCCGGCAGACTGGAACGAACAAACACCCCATCTGAGGCGATGACAGCCCGCATGATCTCACGCTCGGTGGCGGTTGGCGAGAAAACGGCGATTAAAAGACCATCCTTATTGGCTTCGCTCTGGCTAGCCCAAAGCACCAGGGCCATGGCTGCGGCGGCAATGACGACAAAGCTGCTGATCAGGGTGCTGGTGGACGGCATGACGAAGATATGAGGGCGCGGGCAAAGGATAGCAACGGGACTAAAGCGGCAGCTCCGTCGTCTCTTTGATCTCTTCCATCACAAAGCTGGCTGACACATCAGAGATCGGCACCTGGTCGATCAGGCGCTGATAGAAAGCATCATACTCGCGCACGCTGCCGATCCGCACCCGCAAGATGTAATCAAGGTCCCCTGTCATGCGGTAAGCGCCGATGATCTCCGGCAGCGAGCGAACGGCGCGCCCAAAGGCTTCCAGCCACTCCGCATCGTGCCGATTGGTGCGCACCAAGACGAAGCTTGAAAGGTCGAGTCCAACTGCATCGGGGTCCACCAGCGCGACGCGTTTGCGCAGCACTCCGGCCTCCTCCAGCGCCTTGATACGCCGCCAGCAAGCGTTGCGGGAAAGGTGCACTGCCTCTGCAACCGCATCCATGCTCAACGACGAATCTTGTTGCAGGATACGCAGGATGCGGCGATCTATTTCATCGATTATTAGTCCCATAATTGGGATGATATCCCAAGAAATAACTACATCAAAGGGCATATTGGGACATCTACCCGCCAATTTCATGAGATCATGAACGTTATCTGATGCTAATGCCTCTCAACGCTTTGATCTCGGAAAGACCTTGCCATGATGGATGATGTTCAGCCCCACCAGCCCGCAAACTCCCGCGTGGTCCGTTTTTTCCGCAGCTTCGTCGATCATCCCGCCAGTGTGGATGAGACTTATTTTGAGCATATGCGTTTCGCTTTCGGTTTTGCCGGCACGATGATGGCCGCCGGTCTTGCTGCTCTCATCCATGCGTTCATCCCGCCGCTGTTTGAAACGACTGCCAGCCGTCTGGTGCGCAAGATGAACGCCCGCCTGGAAGCGCGGCACTAAGCACGGGTTTCCATTATGTGCCGTCTGGCAGCCTATCTCGGTTCTCCAATTCCGCTTGGCCGCATCATTGTTGAGCCAGCGCATTCTCTGCTGGATCAAAGCCAGCATGCGACCGAGGCCAAGCTGGCCGTGAACGGCGATGGTTTTGGCTTCGCCTGGTACGATGATGATCCTGAGCCCGGGCTCTACCGCGATGTGCTACCGGCCTGGTCAGATGGCAATCTGCCCAGTCTCTGTCGCATGGTCCGTTCGCGACTCTTCCTCGCCCATGTGCGGGCATCGACGACCGGCGAGACCTCGCGGGTAAACTGCCACCCCTTCGTTCATGAGGGCTGGTCGTTCATGCACAACGGTCAGGTGGGCGACTTCGCCAGTATCCGTCGGCCTTTGGAGGCCAAGCTGACAGACTCGCTCTACATGGCGCGGCGCGGTTCCACAGATTCTGAGCTCCTGTTCCTTCTGCTTCTGACCCATGGCCTGAAGGACGATCCGCACGCCGCGATCCTCGCTGTTCTCGACCTGTTGCGTGCGCACAGCGTCTACGGTGCTGGCAGGGATGCGGTCCGTCTCACCTGCGTGTTCAGCGATGGCAAAACCATCTATGCCTTCCGACATGCCAGCGATGACCGCTGCCCAACCCTCTATGTCCAGGCCACGAAAGAGGGTGGTTGGACATTGGCCTCCGAGCCTTTGGATGGCGACGCATCGAAATGGGCCGAGGTGCCGACAGAGACGCTGATCACTCTATCGCATGGCAAACAGCATCACCTGCCTCTGGCTCATACGGATGGTACAGAGCGCCCAGCTGCCGCATAGTCGCTGGTATGAACAAATCTGAACCCTCCGCCATGCTGCAGCCCGTCGATGACGAGGCGCGGCGGCTTGCCAAATCCCTCATCAGAACCGCGCGTCATGGTGCACTTGCCGTGATGGATGCTGAGACCGGCCTGCCTCATGTCAGCCGGGTCGGCGTTGCGACCAGCCAATCGGGCGCGCCGGTCATCTTGATCTCACAGCTTTCGCCGCACTTTGCCGCGCTAGAGGCCAACCCATCTGCTTCCGTTTTGCTGGGTGAGCCAGGCAAGGGCGATCCGCTGGCCCATCCGCGTATTTCGGTCGCTGTCACGGCCCGCAAGGTTACCGATGTGGATGAACGCGCAGTGCTGCGCGGGCGCTACCTGGCACGGCACCCCAAGGCAGAGCTCTACGTCGATTTTGCTGATTTTGCGTTCTGGCTTCTGGAGCCGACATCTACGTCGCTCAATGGCGGTTATGGCAAGGCCTATGAGATGGAAGCCAGCGATGTCATGAGCCCACTTGCGCCGGGCCTTGATACCTCAGAGCGTGGCGCTGTCGATCATATGAACGATGATCATCTGGACGCGATCAATCTCTATGCCATGCAGGCGCTCAGCGACCCGGGCGAAGGTTGGAACCTTGCCTCTCTAGATGCGGAAGGTATGGATCTCATCCGCAAGGAAGAGCTTGTCCGCGTTTGGTATCCCAAGCCGATCACCAAGGCCGACGCCCTGCGCGGCATGCTCGTCGCAATGGTCAAGCAAATCCGCGCAGGGGAAGCTGAAAAGGGCAGCGGCGCTTAGATCACCACGACGCGAGCGCCGATGCGCACGCGCTCATAAAGGTCCATCACATCCTCATTGCGCATGCGGATGCAGCCCGATGACATGGCGTGGCCGATTGTCCAGGGTTGGTTGGTGCCGTGAATGCGGTAGAGCGTGTCGCGGCCGCCTTCATAAAGGTAGAGCGCGCGAGCACCCAGCGGGTTCTCGATACCGCCCGGCATACCGTGGCGCCATTCTTCAAGATGCGGCTCGCGGGCAATCATGGAGGCCGGCGGCGTCCAGGTTGGCCATTCGGCCCGTCGCTGGATCGTTGCCGTGCCCGACCAGTCAAAACCGGCCCTGCCAACACCTACGCCGTAGCGGCGGGCCTGACCGTTCGCTTCCACCAGATAGAGGAAGCGATTGTGCGGATCGACGATGATCGTGCCAACTGGATGATGCGTGTCGTAGGAGACGACTTGCGGCAGATAAATCGGATTGAGCGGCTGATGGCGCGGATCAGTCGCCGGACGCGCGGCGACAGGCCGACTGGATTGGCGGACCGCTTGCTGCGTCGGGCGGGTCACCACCCGACCGCTCACCGATCGCTGATAACGATGCATTTGGCGCGCATAACCGGGCTGAAGCTGGAGCAGCCATGGCGAAGAGCGCTCCTCGTGCAGCATCACATAGGGCGAGCCAGCATGATGGCTCACCGTTTGCGCCTTCAAATCGCCCGTCATCAAACCAAAAGCGATGCCCAAAGCAACCAGTCCAACCATGGCCTTGCTGGCCCACAGTTCGCTGCTCTCATATCCCAGTTTCATCCGTCCATCCTCGACTACCAACACACCGGATCGACGCTGCCCAAAGAAAGAACGGGCAGCCCACATGAACCTAGGAAGCCGTGAAAGGGGGAAGGGATTGGTGAATCAAAGCGATGAATCCGCCGAACGGGCGCTAAAGCTTTGTTCATGGTGACTGAACGGCAAAGCGCTGTGGTAAATGCGTCGCTAGCAGGTTGGGTTAAGCAACTGTGAATTGCCAGCAGCCGGCGAGCCGAGGCTTTGCCGGGATTTCCGGCAGCCGATCACCGGTAAGTTCGCCAGCGTCGAAGGTGCGGTCGTCAGGAAGATTCAGCTGTCGAACCAGCCTTTATGTCGCGGCGCTGACGGGCGCGGGCCTTGGCTACTTTTCGCAGGTCCGCGACCTCGTCATTCTCGTCGACGATCTCCATACCCAGCAGCGTTTCCAGAACGTCTTCCATGGTAACCAGGCCGGCCGTTCCGCCGTAGCCGTCTTCGACCAGGGCGATATGCGCCTCGCGCTCGATGAGGATGTCGAAGAGCGTGTCGAGGTCCATGGCTTCCGCCACGCGCGGTATTTCTCGGGCAAATTGAGAGACGGGGCTGTCTTTTTCATCACTCAAAGCTGCGAACAGGAGATCGCGGGCAAGCACGAAGCCTCGAACGTCATCAACGGTCTCGCCGATGACCGGCAAGCGCGAGTGCGGGAACGATTCTCGCCCTGCGACCACCGAAGCGACCGATGCCTCTCCTGACACATGATCGATGACCGTGCGTGGAGTCATGACCTCATGGGCCGCGATATCCGGAAGGCTCAAAAGGTTGGCCACCACACGCGTTTCGTCTTCCTCCACGACGCCAAGACGCTGGCCTGCATTGGTAAGCGCGGTAATCTCATCGCGCGAAACCTCTGCATCGACCTCGCCACGTTTTAAGAAGCGGGTGATGGCCTGGCTCATCCACACAAGCGGCAATTGCGCAAAGATAAGAACTGGCAGCACCCGCACCATGAAGGGCGCCAGGCCACGCCAATAGGTGGCACCCAGGGTCTTGGGAACGATCTCGGATAAGATCAGAATACCAAGCGTCAAAAACGCGGAAAAGATGCCAACGCCCGCATCGTCGAACACCATCGCCGCCTGGGCGCCAGCACCAGTTGCGCCGACCGTGTGGGCGATGGTGTTGAGGGACAGAATGGCAGCCAGTGGCCGTTCGATGTCGGCGCGCAGCTTCCTCAGCTTCGCCGCCAGTTTGGGGCGGTCTTCTTCCGCCGCCTCAACGAACGACGGTGTAATGGACAGCAGCACCGCCTCTAGGATGGAGCAAAGGAACGACACGCCGATGGCAAGCACGACGAAAAGAATCAGCAGAGTCATTGGTGGGCCTTTGTGAACTCCAAACGGTGATGAACCTCATATAGCTTTGCCGGCCCTGCCGCCAACAAATGTGGCCGAGCCTGGGACCTTGTGAAACGTCATGAAACTGTAGTGACCGCTTGGTAGCCGCTCTCTCATGCCAAAAACCTGGGAGAGACCCGTCATGAACCATCCGCTTCGCACCCTTGCTGCGGTTCGCACGCTCGCAGCGGCTGGCTGCGCTTTGGGCGTCGGCTTGGCCACAACAACGGCCCTGGTTGCCCCCGCTCTGGCCGATGGCCATGGCGGCATGAACTTCAACCGCATCGCATCGTTCCCTGTGCACCTGAACACGCCGGATGCCGAAGAAACCTCAGCAGAGATCATCTCCGCGACCGCCGATGGCATGACGCTGGTCTATTCCGACAGCCCGGCCGAGGTAATTGGCTTCATCGACATTTCCGACCCTGCCAACCCGGAGCCGGCCGGCGTGATCGAGCTGGAGGGCGAGCCGACCTCCGTTTCGGTCATGGGCAACACGGCCTTTGTCGGCGAGAACACCTCCGAGGACTACATCAACACCTCCGGCGTTCTGCACGCCATCGACGTGGAGAACCGTGAGGTGTTGGCCAGCTGCGATCTTGGCGGTCAGCCCGACAGTGTCGCTGCCGCGCCTGACGGATCCTTTGTGGCGGTGGCCATCGAAAATGAGCGCAACGAAGATTTAGGCGAAGGCCGTGTTGGGCAGATGCCGGCCGGTTTCCTCACCATCACGCAAGTGGTGGACGGCTCGCTTGACTGCGATTCCACCATGCAAGTGGACATCACCGGCCTTGCCGACGTCGCGCCGGACGATCCTGAGCCTGAGTTCGTTGCGATCAACGAGGAAGGCGAAATCGTCGTCACCTTGCAGGAAAACAACCACATGGTTGTGGTTTCGGCAGACGGCGAGGTGCTCAGCCACTTCTCCGCCGGTGAGGTGACGCTGGAAGGCGTCGACACCGAGGAAGAAGGCGCGCTGATCTTTTCCGACACCATCACCGTGCCGCGCGAGCCGGACTCAGTGACGTGGATCGATGACACCCATTTCGCCACCGCCAACGAAGGCGACATGGATGGCGGCAGCCGCGGTTGGACGATCTTCAGCCAGGATGGCGAGATTGTGTACGAGTCGGGCACCGACTTTGAGTACGCTATAGTTGAAATTGGCCACTACCCCGAAGAGCGCTCTGGTAACAAAGGCGTCGAGCCGGAAAGCGTAACCTTCGACACCTTTGGCGACACACCTTATGTGTTTGTGGGTGCTGAACGCAGTTCCGTGGTCGGGGTCTACAATGTGTCCGATCCATCCAATCCGGTATTGGAGCAGCTTCTCCCTTCCGGCATTGGCCCGGAAGGCTATGTGACGATCCCCGAGCGCAATCTGCTGGTGTCGGCCAACGAAACCGATGATGCCGGCCCGCGCGCCCATGTGATGCTGTTTGAGTATCAGGAGGCACCGGCTGCCTATCCGCACCTCACCAGCGCCGGCATAGATGAGCTCACCGGCTGGGGCGCGATCTCCGGCCAAGTGATGGCCGAGGACGGCACGATCTACGCCGTTTCCGATAGCTTCTACGGCCTACAGCCGCGCATCTTCCACATCGACGTGTCGGAAAGCCCGGCCCGCATCGTGGATGCCATCGACGTCACCCGCGAAGGCCGTCCGGCTCAGCTGATGGACATGGAAGGCATCGCGCTTGATGGCGAGGGCGGCTTCTGGATCGCCTCCGAAGGCCGCACCGATCGTCTCGTCCCGCACGCGATCTACCATGTGGAAGCTGATGGTGAGATCGACGACTACATCACCCTACCAGCAGAGCTTGCTGGCGTTGAACGCCGCTTCGGCTTTGAAGGTATCACGCGTGTCGAAGACACACTCTACATCGCGGTTCAGCGCGAGTGGCGCGACGATCCAGACAATCATGCCAAGGTGCTTTCCTACGATCTGGAAAGTGAGGAATGGGGCGTAATCCACTACCCGCTTACCGAGCCATCAGCCGGCTGGGTCGGCCTGTCGGAAATCGTGGGGCACGATGGTTTCATCTACTTCATCGAGCGCGACAACCAGCACGATGACCGTGCAGTGACCAAGCAGATCACCCGTGTTTCGATGGCGGCCATGGAGGACATGGTAGCCGTGGGCGAGACGCCTGCTGTTCTACAGCCTGAAGTGGTTGTGGACCTTCTGCCTTACCTCACCTCCACGGGCGGCTATGTGCTCGACAAGGTGGAAGGTCTGGCCATTGCTGAGGACGGCACGATGTGGGTCTCGACCGACAATGACGGCGTCGACGATCACTCCGGCGAGACCATGTTCTTCGCCATTCAGGACCCAGCCATGTAGGCCGTACGTAGGCCCCAGAATGAGAAAGCCCCGCCCAGTTGGCCGGGGCTTTTTTGTTGTCGCCTGGGCGCCGGAAGGAGCCCTAGAACCGGTAGCGAAGACCGACCAGGCCAGACGTGGCATTGAGATATGTCTCGCTGTTCAGGTTGCCGCCTAGAGCCGTGGAGGTGAGCTCCACATCCATGATGCTTTGATAGCGCACCATGCCTTCCAGCGTGATCCGGGCGGTCAGATCATAGCCAACACCGCCCGACACCTGCCAAGAGAAGGCAGTGTCATCATCGGCCAT
>JBHJIX010000074.1:0-15071 GCA_050043025.1 Cohaesibacteraceae bacterium | reverse complement strand
CTTTGTGAGGGGGCACGGGCACATGGTACGACAGACCAGCAACCAAGGACACAAAACACCTGCCAGTGTCGGCCGACAGGGCCGAACGATAGAGGTGCTACAGTTGCGTCAAATGGCGAGCACGCGCCGGAAGGAAAAGGCGTTGATCGGCCGGACAGGAGCCAAACCGGGCACTTTTCCCGGCTCGCAGCCCCCATTGAGTCGCATCGCCTTGAGGTTGATCCAGAACTTGGGCGCTCTTGCGACTATTTTCAACGGTTGAGTGCCTGGGTTCTTTTGTCGGCGCACCAAGTCTGGGGACAAATGGCAGATTGCGCCAGTTACCCGCCCCCTCTTGGCCACAATCGATTGCCATCGCCGGTTTGCTTGGTTCCGCAAAGAAAAACGGCGCCCTGTAAGGCGCCGTTTCTTGAATTCGGGATTGCCAGCTTTAGGACGCGTCGGCCGTCTGGGCCTCTTCCTTATCGGCATAGATGTAGAGTGGGCGAGCCGAACCGCTGACCACCTCATCAGAGATGACCACTTGCTCCACGCCATCCATGGCTGGCAGCTCGTACATAGTGTCGAGCAGGATTGTCTCCATGATGGAGCGCAGGCCGCGAGCGCCGGTTTTGCGTTCAATGGCCTTGTTGGCCACCGCCTCCAGCGCCTCATCCTGGAAGGTGAGTTGCACCTCTTCCATCTCGAAAAGACGCTGATACTGCTTCACCAGAGCGTTCTTCGGCTCTTTGAGAATCTGCACAAGCGCGACGAAGTCCAAATCCATCAGGGTTGCTAGAACCGGCAGACGCCCGACGAATTCAGGGATCAGGCCGAACTTGACCAAGTCCTCTGGCTCAACCTCAGCAAACAATTCACCAACCTTACGGGCATCAGGGTCTTCCACCGCGGCTTTAAAGCCGATCGATGTCTGGCGGCCACGATCGGAGATGATCTTGTCGAGGCCAGCAAAGGCGCCACCGCAAATGAACAGTATGTTGGTCGTGTCGACTTGCAGGAACTCTTGCTGCGGATGCTTGCGACCACCCTGCGGCGGCACGGACGCAACCGTGCCTTCCATGATCTTCAACAGCGCCTGCTGAACACCCTCACCCGACACATCACGTGTGATAGACGGGTTGTCGGACTTGCGCGAAATCTTATCGACCTCATCGATGTAGACGATGCCGCGCTGCGCCCGCTCGACATTGTAGTCAGCGGCCTGAAGCAGTTTCAGGATGATGTTCTCAACATCCTCACCAACATAGCCAGCTTCGGTCAGCGTGGTCGCATCCGCCAGCGTGAACGGCACGTCGATGATGCGTGCCAACGTTTGGGCGAGCAGCGTCTTGCCGCACCCAGTTGGGCCGATGAGCAGGATATTGGACTTGGCCAATTCAATATCGGCGTTCTTCGAGGCGTGGTGGAGGCGCTTATAATGGTTGTGAACCGCCACCGAAAGAACGCGCTTGGCCTGTGGCTGGCCAATCACATAGTCGTCCAGAACGGTCAGAATCTCCTGCGGCGTCGGAACGCCGGCGGAGGATTTGACCAGCGAGGTTTTGTTTTCCTCGCGGATGATATCCATGCACAGCTCAACGCATTCATCGCAGATGAACACGGTGGGGCCAGCGATCAGCTTACGAACTTCATGCTGGCTCTTGCCGCAGAACGAACAGTAGAGCGTGTTCTTGGAGTCGCTGCTGCCAGACTTGCTCATTTAGTTTCTCTCCAATTCAGCGCGCACAGCGCGCCGGCAGACAGGGCGGAATGGCCGCCGCGAACCGGGCTTGCGACCCGGCCCTCACCTTGGGCTGATCCGATCGGCATCATGTTACACAGCCGTCCGAACTCATTCACCAGATTAGTTCGATTGTTGCAGCCAAGGGTTAACGCGACCAAACCGTGCTATCCGAGGCTATGGCTCCATACACAACGCGCGAGCCTTGCATCTCTTTGGGCGTAGACTTCAAAGGTTTCCACGCAATGTCAACCAGCCTGTGGAGGCTACCGACATCGGGTGGTATTTCGGCAACGATCAGCTGGCGCTTTAGTCGTCGTCGGACCCATCGATGGCGGCACGCGAGGTGATGACCTCATCGACGATGCCAAACTCCTTGGCCTCTTCAGCCGTCATGAAGTGATCACGATCCAGCGTCTTTTCAATCGTCTCGTAGTCCCGCCCGGTGTGGGTGACATAGATCTCATTGAGTCGCTTCTTCATCTTGATGATGTCGGCAGCGTGACGCTCGATATCCGACGCCTGGCCCTGAAATCCGCCTGACGGCTGGTGAAGCATGACGCGTGCGTTGGGCAGAATGAAGCGCGAAGCCTTCGCGCCAGCTGTCAGAAGCAGTGATCCCATGGAGGCGGCTTGACCGATGCAGATCGTGGAGACGGACGGCTTGATGAACTGCATGGTGTCATAGATGCCCATGCCGGACGTCACGACGCCACCGGGCGAATTGATGTAAAGCGCGATCTCTTTGGAGGGATTGTCGGCCTCCAGATAGAGGAGCTGGGCGCAGATAAGCGAGGCTGTGTAGTCTTCGACCGGGCCGGTCATGAAGATGATGCGTTCGCGCAGAAGCCGCGAATAGATGTCAAATGCGCGCTCGCCGCGATTAGATTGTTCCACAACCATGGGAACGAGCGTGTTCATGGTCAGATCGACGGGATCGCGCATGCGGTGCTTCCTTCGTCTCGGGTTATTTGGGCTTCAGTGAGCGGCTGGTTGGCCGGCGCCGCGGATTGACCAAGGCCCCTGCCCTGACCGCGACTCACCGATAAGAAACTTCAATGGGCGCACCCTAGCCACCCAATCGACGGCGGCAAGGCTTGCCAGTGAAAAGGGCTGCAATCTTGCCGATCGCAGCCCTTGCTTTTGTCGATATGGTGAACGGCCTGGTCTGGTTCAACCGCCGTCCGGCGATCAATTAGTGGTCGTGATCGTCTTCCTCATCGTCGAGGTCTTCCGGCTGCACCGATTTGTCGGTGACATCGGCAAGCTCAAGGATGAAATCGATCACCTTGTCTTCGAAAATCGGTGCGCGAACGCCGGCAAGCTGCTCGGGGTTCTTCTGGAAGAACTCAATGACCTCGCGCTCCTGACCGGGGAACTGCTGGGCCCGCATGACCACAGCGCGTTGCAGTTCTTCATTGGTCACTTCGACTTTGTTCTGGTTGCCAACTTCAGCAAGCAGGAGACCCAGGCGCACGCGGCGCTCGGCGAGGCCCTGATATTCTTCACGGGCCTTCTCTTCGGTTGTGTCTTCGTCTTCAAAAGTGCGGCTTGCGCGCTCCAGATCATCTGTGACCTGCTTCCAAACGCTGTCGAACTCCTGCTCGACAAGGGTCGGCGGCAATTCGAAGTCATAAGCTTCGTCCAGCGCATCGAGAAGTTGGCGCTTCACCTTCATGCGGGTTTTCTGGCCAAACTCGTTTTCGACCTGTGACTTCACCGCTTCCTTCAGCTTGTCGAGCGATTCCATGCCCAGATTGACGGCCATGGCTTCATCGACGACCGCGTCTTCCGGCGCGCCGACGCCGTGGACGGTGACTTCAAAGCTTGCCGGCTTCCCGGCCAAGTGCTCGGCGCCATACTCTTCTGGGAAGGTCACATCGACGGTTTTGGTGTCTCCTGCCTTGGAACCGACGAGTTGATCCTCGAAACCAGGAATGAACTGGCCAGAGCCAAGCACTAGCTTGAAACCCTCGGCGGAACCGCCCTCAAACGCTTCACCATCGACCTTGCCGACGAAATCAATGGTCAGCTGGTCTTCGTCCTTGGACTTGCGCTTCACATCTTTGTAGGTGCGGTTGGATGAAGCGATCTGCTTCAGGCGCTCGTCAATCAAAGCGTCGTCGACATCGACAACCGGACGTTCAATGGCGATACCGGAAAAATTCTTCACTTCGAAATCAGGTATGATCTCGTAGGAAACGGCAATTTCCAGGTCGCGCTTGCCGGCGATAATGTCTTCAGCTTCTGCCTCATCGTCGGGCAGCGTGAACTTAGGCTCACTGGCCGGCTTCTCTTCGCGTTCGGCAATTGCGGCGTTGGTCGATTCGCTCAACGTCTCATTGATCACCTCGGCCATGGCCTGCTTGCCATAGATCTTTTTGAGATGAGAAACCGGAACTTTGCCTGGACGGAAACCCGGCAGACGTACCTGGCTTTTCAGCGATGACAGCTTGTCATCAAGCTTGGAGGACAGGGCGGGTGCCGGAACAGTGATGGTGATTTCGCGCTGCAAGCCTTCGGCGAGCGGTTCAGTGACCTGCATGGGGTCGATTTCCTTACCTATTCAAATCAATCAACCAAACCCGACTGAATGGCCTAATGCGCATCAGGTTCGATCAACACGGTTCGCGTCTGATTGGTGCGGGCGGAGGGACTTGAACCCCCACGGCTTGCGCCACTGGTACCTAAAACCAGCGTGTCTACCAATTCCACCACGCCCGCAAGCTCCAAGCGCGGTGTGCTGGGGCGCGTCTATAGCAAAGACTGCGCGCGCATCAAGGAAAATCCATAGGAAAGTCTGTTTGAGCTGGTCCAGCCTTTCAGCCACGCTCCAGACCTGCAAGCTCACGTCTATCGCGTTAATCCAATGTCGTCGCGAACAGGAGGCTGAACGCGATCCTGCTCTTTCATCGGGCAACTGCCTGCGCGACGAGCATTCTTGACCACTCAAACGCGATCTGCCTTGCATCCTTCTTACGCATCTGCCGCTTTTCTAGGCAAAATTGAGTTAACGCCCGCAGGCGAACAGGACGGACTGGCTTGGCTTGCCCCGTCAAAAGGCGGGACGACAACGGGCGGCGTGCGCTATCGGCAGAAGGCGGAGCAAACTGGCACGGAACATGCTTGACCAAGATCAGTGCGCGCCCCGCGCACCACTACACAGTATTGGGGGGTCGATGAAAAAGATCGAGGCCATCATCAAACCGTTCAAATTGGATGAGGTGAAGGAAGCACTGCAAGAGGTAGGTCTTCAGGGCATCACCGTCACCGAAGCCAAAGGGTTCGGTCGGCAGAAGGGCCATACGGAACTGTATCGCGGTGCCGAATATGTGGTTGATTTTCTCCCAAAGGTGAAGGTGGAGGTCGTGCTTCAGGACGACCTTCTTGATCGTGCGGTCGCAGCTATTCGCGAAGCCGCGCAGACTGGGCGCATTGGCGATGGCAAGATTTTTATCTCGCCGGTCGAGGATGTGGTCCGCATACGCACCGGAGAAACCGGTGCCGACGCGGTCTAACCGGCCCAACCCGTCCCACGCGCTGCGCTGGCAGCAATCCGTACCCACAACAGCCATGCACACTGAAGGACTAGAGTAAGCATGACCACAGCATCAGATGTTCTGAAGTCGATCAACGACAACGACGTGAAATTCGTCGATCTGCGCTTCACCGACCCGCGCGGCAAGATGCAGCACGTAACCATGGATATCAGCCAGGTGGACGAAGATATGTTCGCCGACGGCATCATGTTCGACGGTTCGTCCATCGCCGGCTGGAAAGCCATCAACGAGTCCGACATGACGCTGATGCCGGACCCTGAAACAGCCCATATGGATCCATTCTTCGCCCAGCCCACCATGGCTGTGTTCTGCGACATTCTCGAGCCGGGTTCAGGCGAAGCCTATGCTCGCGACCCGCGCATGACCGCTAAGAAGGCGGAAGCCTATCTGAAGTCGACCGGCATCGGCGATACTGTTTTCTTCGGTCCGGAAGCTGAGTTCTTCATCTTTGATGATGTGCGTTTCCGCGCCGACCCCTACAACACTGGCTTCATTCTCGATTCAACCGAGCTGCCGGAAAACACCGACACCGAATATGAGATGGGCAATTTGGGCCACCGTCCGCGCACCAAGGGAGGCTACTTCCCGGTTCCACCGGTGGATTCCTGCCAGGATATTCGCTCTGAGATGCTGACCGTCATGGCGCAAATGGGCGTGACGACTGAGAAGCATCACCATGAGGTGGGTGCTGCCCAGCACGAGCTTGGTATGAAGTTCGCCGAACTGACGACCTGCGCTGACCAGATGCAGATCTACAAATATGTTGTTCATCAGGTTGCCCACTCCTACGGCAAGTCGGCAACCTTCATGCCCAAGCCCGTCTTTGGCGACAACGGCACGGGCATGCATTGCCACCAGTCGATCTGGAAAGATGGTCAGCCGGTCTTTGCAGGCTCTGAATATGCCGACCTGTCGGAAACCAGCCTGTTCTACATCGGCGGTATCCTCAAGCACGCCAAAGCGCTGAATGCCTTCACCAACCCATCGACCAACTCCTACAAGCGTCTGGTCCCAGGTTATGAGGCACCGGTTCTTCTGGCGTACTCGGCACGTAACCGGTCGGCATCGTGTCGCATCCCTTACACGCCTTCGCCAAAGGCCAAGCGCATGGAAATCCGCTTCCCGGATCCTGCGGCTAACCCTTATTTGGCGTTCTCCGCCATGCTGATGGCTGGCCTTGATGGCATCAAGAACAAGATCCATCCCGGCGAGCCAATGGACAAGGATCTTTATGATCTGCCGCCTGAAGAGCTGAAGGACATTCCAACCGTTTCGGGCTCGCTGCGCGAAGCAGTCGAAAGCCTGGCTGCCGACAAGGCATTCCTGACCGAAGGCGGTGTTTTCGCCGACGATCAGATCGATGCCTACATCGACCTGAAAATGGAAGAAGTCGACCGCTTCGAGCAGACCCCCCACCCGGTCGAGTTCGATATGTACTACTCGGTCTAAGCAACCAGCCTTTATCAATCAGGAAGGGCGCCCAGTTGGGCGCCCTTTTTTCGTTTTCAGGCAGCCTTGCGCTGGCCTTAGGCCACATGGCTCCGCTACATCCTCTCCCAACCTATGGGAGATTCTTGATGCGTATTTTGTTCACCGGCGGAACGGGCAAAGCCGGCCGCCACGCCATTCCTTATCTGCTGGAACAGGGTCACCGGATCCTCAATGTCGATAAGGTGCCGCTCTACCTTCCCGGGGTCGATGGATCGCGTATGGACAACCGGATTGCCGACATCACCAATGCCGGCGAAATGTTCGACGTGATGGCGAGCTATGCCAGCTTCGATGAGTTGGAGCCGGGGACCGGCGTGCCGACGTTCGATGCTGTGGTGCACTTTGCTGCTGTCCCGCGTCTCCTGATGACCGCCGACAATGAATGCTACCGGGTCAACACGATGGGTACCTACAATGTCATCGATGCTGCCGTGAAGCTGGGTATAAGGAAGGTCATTTTCGCGTCTTCTGAGACGACTTATGGCGTGTGTTTTGCCGATGGAGAGAGCAAGCCGGCCTATCTTCCTCTCGATGAGGAACACCCCACAGTGCCCGAAGACAGCTACGCCATGTCCAAGGTGGTGAACGAGGCGACGGCACGCAGCTTCCAGCGCCGCTCAGGATTCGACATTTACGGCCTGCGCATCAACAATGTGATTGAACCGCATGAGTATGAGCAGAACTTCCCGGCCTATCTGGCCGAGCCTGCCCTGCGTCGGCGCAACTTCTTCGCCTACATCGATTCGCGCGACCTTGGACACATGGTCGATTGCTGCCTGAAAACCGATGGCCTGGGCTATGAGGTCTTCAACGTCTCAAACGACGATCATTCGGTGGCTGCGAGCACGCCTGAACTGATCGACCGCTTCTATGCCGATCTGCCGGTTGGCGAGATGGGGCCAACGCAGACCTTCTACTCCAGCGAAAAGGCCAAGCGTCTGGTTGGCGACGCGCCCAAGCATAGCTGGCGGGATTATCTGAACGCGCCCTGAGGCGCGTTCAAGCAGCAACGCAATCCTACATTCCACCGGACTGGGCAGCGGCAATCATGTCGGTGACCTGCGCCCGCATCTCATCGGGAATGTAGACGTCATTGAGGTTTAAAAAGCCCTGCACGATCAGGTCACGGGCCCGATCTTCGCTCAGCCCTGAAGCCATCAAATAGGCGAGCTTGTCCTTGTCGATCATACCGACCGATGCTTCGTGGGAGAGCATCGACTCGTGACTTGCCGCTTTGAGGCTTGGCGTTGCGACGATTTCTCCCTCGCTCGACAGCATCAACCCGTCGCAGCCAAGAAAGCCGTTGGTGCCCGGGGCCTGGCCGACCAGCAAGTTGTTGTTGATGATCTCGCCGCCAGCCGAAACCATGCGCGCCAAATGCTCTGAGCGGGCGCCTTCAGCAGTCAGGAACACTTCAAGCTCGAAGGTCCGCTTGGTGCCTTGCGGCGCGAAGATAATAGCCTGCTCGTTGGAGCTCGCATCGGCGCCGATATAGGTCTTGGAGTCGGAGAGATGACGCCGCAGGGCCGCCAGCATGATCTGGTTGGATACGACTTCAGCGCCGGCGCCGACCTCACTGCGTGAAAAAGAATCCACCAGCATGTTGGAACCCCAACGCTCGATCGAAACCCCCCGGCAACGGGCTCCATCGCGGATGTAGGTTTCCTCAATGGATACATGATGCCCGGCATGTACGTTGCCGGGCACAGCAGCGCCGGAGATCATGTCGACCTCTGCGTCTTTACCAATCACGGTGATGTTGTGGGTGAACTGGCGACCTTGGGGTCTCTCCATCACGGTGAAGGTTTGGATGGGATGGGGAACCTTGGTGCCATCATGAACATAGATGAAGTGGCCGATCGGGTCGTCGAGCAGTTCCACCGATTGGCGCAAAAGCTCGTTCTCATCAGGCGCGATCATATTGAACATGAGGTTCTGCACCCAGTCGTAACGCATTAGCGCCTCCTGGATGGGCATAATCTCAACGCCGTCGATCTGCGATGAGGCAACGCGCAAATCATGGTCGATCAGGACGGCAGTCGCGCTTCGGGATGCCGGCGCATCGTATCCGACCTCGCGGAGGATCGTCTCTTCGGTTCCCGACAGTTCTCCAGCTCGATCGGCAATACTCTCTGACATGTCGCCTCCTCTTGGCGTGCAACGGTGGTTGTGTTCGCGTGGCGCAATCGTTAGGCGGCCGGCGCGACGTAGCCTTGCTTTTGGATGTGCTTGAAAAGGGCTTTGGGCGCGCCGGAGTGGATAATCTTGCCGTCACGCATCAGATGCCCTTGATCGGCATCGATATGCTCCAGAATGAGCCCTGTGTGGGTGATCAGAAGCGCGCCGCGTTTCGAACCATCCTTGGCCGGTTTTGAAACCAGCTTGCGAACGGCTGCACCAATGGCGGCGATATGTTCAAGATCGACGCCGCTCTCCGGCTCTTCAAACGACAGGAAATCGGGATCTTGGAGAAAGAGCTTCAGGACTTCCCAGCGTTTGATTTCCCCGCCTGAGAATCCGACCATCAGGTCGCGCTGGGCAAAGTCTTCCATGTTGAGGAGCGCCGATTCATTGGTCAGCTCGCGGCTGGCGTCCAGGGCAGCAGCGAACTCTTCCACCGTAACGCCGTCCAACTCCGGCGGCCGTTGAAAGGCCATCCCAAGTCCAAGCGCGGCCCGTTCATCAATGCCCAGACCATCTAAGTCTTTGTCGCGATAAAGGATGGACCCACGGGTCACCTCAAAGGGCGAAAGCCCCATGATGGCTGCGAGAACGGACGATTTTCCCGATCCATTCGGCCCGAGCAGCACATGGACCTCGCCCACTCCAACCTTCAAATCGATATTGTGCAAAATCGGCTTATCGCCAACGAAAACAGACAGATCGCGCAGTTCGAGCATGGGCCGAAGCATCTCCTTCAAAGAAAGAAAACCGCGGATGACGCTCCATTTGGCTAATCGCCCTGACCGACGCCTCTGTAACGTTAGCATCCTCTAAGATGCTAATATCCGACCCAGCCTTGCCCGACGATCCGTGATAACCCGCCTTGTAAGTCCCCTTAGACAGGCAGGCCAACTTAGCGGGGCCGTGCGCTGCTGTGTGATCGGTTGTTGCCACTGACTTCAGGGCGCCAAACGACCGACCGGAATGATGTCGTAAGACTCAGCAGAGAAAGGCGAGCCATCCCAATCACCGAGCCATCGATCAACGCGCAGGCCCGCCGCCTTGATGAGACCAGCAAGGTCCGGCTGGCTTGTGTAGGCGATCTGATCCTGACCTGAACGTTCCTCGCCGGTTTCCAAAACCCGATAGTGATTGGAGTACGTCAGGATCGCTTGTTCCTTGTCGTACCGCGACTGGTTCCAAGCTTCGATCTGCCCAAGTTGGGGATGTTGGAAACGGCGTAATGATTTCTCGCGGCTGTTTTCCTTGGCGCCCGTATAGTGCGGATTACGGGTGTCGAAAACGAAGACCCCATCCGGGGCAAGATGACACGCGATGGTGGAAAGGCATGCTGCTCTGTCTGCCTCCGTCAGGAAGACTTGAAAGGCGTGGCCAGTTAGAACAACAAAATCGAAGACCTCACCCAAACGCGCTGAGCGCGCATCGCCTTGGACCCAGTGGACCTGATCACCGCCCTCCTTACTGGCGGCGAGCGCCAACATGCTCGCGGCGGGGTCCAAACCGACCACATGTCGGTGTGAGGACGTTTCGTCGGTCAGGGCGATGGCCAACTCTCCGGTTCCACAGCCAAGGTCGAGAACGGAGCCAGCTCCATCAGCGAGTTTCAGGCAGCACTCAAAGACACTGCGTTCTGGGCGCAGCGCTGTGTCATAAAAGGTCGCGAGTGCGCGATCTTCGTAGAGAAGACTGATCATCCTACCTGCCCTTCCCACAAGCCTTTTGATAGAGTTCGTCTGCGGTATGCAGCCTTCCTTTGCAAGCAACCCCGTGAGCGTGGCACGGTTGTTCCAAGTGATTCGTCACTCCCCTTTTTCCTTCTCCGGTCACCTCCCATGAGCGCTGCTCTTTTTGGCAATCTTGCCCCCAAGATCGATCCGACGGCTGACGACACGCCGCAGCCGGCGCCAAAGCCCGCACGTAAGCCGGCGGCGAAGGCAACGCCCAAACCTGCTGCCAATGAAGACGGGTATGACGCTTCCGCGATTGAGGTGCTGGAAGGTTTGGAGCCTGTTCGCCGGCGTCCTGGCATGTACATTGGCGGCACCGATGAGCGCGCGCTGCATCATCTGTTCGCTGAGGTGATCGACAATTCGATGGACGAGGCGGTAGCTGGCCATGCAAGCCGCATCGAAGTCGAACTTCTCGCTGATGGCAGTCTGGCGGTCACCGACAATGGCCGTGGCATCCCCATCGATCCGCACCCCAAAATGCCCGACAAGTCAGCGCTTGAGGTCATCATGACCACGCTGCACGCCGGCGGAAAGTTTGACAGCAAGGTCTATGAAACCTCCGGCGGCCTGCACGGTGTCGGCGTGTCTGTGGTGAACGCGCTGTCAGACCGATTGGACGTGGAGGTCGCGCGCGACCGCAAGATCTATCGGCAATCGTTCTCACGCGGCATCCCGCAGGGGCCGGTAGAAGAAATCGGCGAAACGATGAACCGGCGCGGGACGACCGTGCGGTTCCATCCCGATGCGGAAATCTTTGGCAAGAGTGCGCGTTTTAAGCCCGCGCGCCTTCTTAAGATGGCGCGCTCCAAGGCTTACCTCTTCGCCGGGGTCGAGATCCGTTGGACCTGTGCGCCCGAGCTCCTGGAAGGCACAAAAGACGTCCCGCAGACTGCGACCTTCGCCTTCCCCGGCGGCTTGAAGGACTATCTGGCTGAGTCCCTAGGCAATGAGCGGCGGGTGACGGACGAGATTTTTGCAGGCCGCACGCCCAATGCTGGCAAGCATGGCGGTGTTGAATGGGCTGTTTGCTGGCATGTCGGCGACAGTTCGGTGGCTTCTTATTGCAACACGGTGCCAACACCAGACGGCGGCACTCACGAGGCCGGACTTCGCTCAGCGCTTTTGAAAGGCTTGCGGGCCTATGCCGAGCTGACGGGCGTGAAGAAAGGCAGCCAGATCACGGCGGACGATGTGATGACCTCCGTCGGCGCGATGCTGTCTGTGTTTGTCCGTGAGCCGGAGTTTGTCGGTCAGACCAAGGATAAGCTCGCCACGCAGGAAGCGTCCCGCATTGTGGAGAACGCTATCCGCGATGCGTTCGATCACTGGCTGACCGGGTCCCCCAACCAGGCCAACAAGCTTCTGGAATGGACCATCGACCGGGCCGAAGAGCGGCTGAAGCGGCGCGCCGAGAAGGACATTGCTCGCAAGAGTGCGACCCGCAAGCTTCGCCTGCCGGCAAGCTTGCCGACTGTTCCAAGGCCGGCGCTGCAGGTTCGGAGATCTTCATTGTTGAGGGTGACTCCGCTGGTGGCTCGGCCAAGCAGGGTCGTCGGCGCGACACGCAGGCGGTGCTTCCTCTGCGCGGTAAGATTTTAAATGTCGCGAACGCCGGACGGGAGAAGATTTCCGCCAACCAGCAGCTTTCCGATCTTCTTCAGGCCCTGGGCGTCGGCACCGGGTCTGCCTATCGTGACGAGGATTTGCGCTATGAGCGCGTGATCATCATGACCGATGCGGATGTCGATGGCGCCCACATCGCTTCGCTGCTGATCACCTTCTTTTACCGCGAAATGCCCAAGCTGATTGAAAATCGGCACCTCTTTATAGCTGTGCCACCGCTCTATCGGTTATCGGCAGGCGGCGTGGTCGAGTACGCCCGCGATGACGCCCACAAGGATGATCTGATGAAGACCGCCTTCAAGGGCAAGCGCAATGTGGAAATCGGCCGGTTCAAAGGTCTTGGTGAAATGCTGCCGGCTCAGCTGAAAGAGACCACCATGGACCCGGCTAAGCGCACCTTGCTGCGGGTAAAGGTGGTGGATGGCGAAACGACTGGCGACACGGTGAAAACCTTGATGGGCAACAAGCCCGAAGCACGGTTCCAGTTCATCCAGGACAATGCGCGTTTCACCGAAGACCTGGACATCTGAGCCCCCAAGAGAAAGGGTCGGACAAACGCCCGGCCCCTTCCAAGCCTGACAGCTTACATGGCCGCTGGCGGTAGGATCACCGCATCGATGACATGAATGACGCCATTGGACGTCTCAATGTCAGCGGTGACCACGTTGGCACCATCGACCATTACGCCATCGGTTGCGTTCACCGACACTTCCGATCCCTCGACAGTGGCAACGGAAAGCTCCTGGCCGGCGATGTCGCCAGACATCACTTTGCCGGGCAGCACATGATAGGTGAGGCCGGCGACCAGCTGGTCGCGGTTCTCTTCCATCAGCAAGGTCTCCACGGTTCCCTCTGGCAGCGCGGCAAAGGCATCATCGGTCGGTGCGAACACGGTGAAAGGCCCTTCACCGCGCAACGTTTCCTCAAGGCCGGCAGCCTGAACGGCAGCCACCAGTGTGGTAAAAGACCCGGCCTCGCCGGCCGTATCAACAATGTCACTCATACCTGCATGGCTGTCGGCATTGGCCGTTGAAACACCCAGCGACAGAGTTGCCGCCATCAAGGTGGTTCCGATCCAGTTCATAAAACGCATCTAACGTTCTCCCTTGGTCATTGGAGTTGGAGTTAGTCCAGCAAGGGGAAAACGGACGAGGATGCCGGCTGGTTTTTCGACCTTGATGCAACACACCGAGAAAACCTTAACCCTTGACGCGCATTTTGGTCCCAATTGGCCGGATTTCGCCCGGATCTGGGGCCTTTTCCTTGACTTTTGCACCCGCGAAAGGCATGAGCCAGCCACGGTTTGCAGGCGTTTGGCTGCGCATCACAGTTTTGTGATGAGTGTGACCAAGCGCAGTGACATGTTTGGCTCGTATGAAAAGTACGGGTGACACGTTATCGGTCCTGCCGCACCTCGCGCTTTTGAGCGCATCAGGCTTTCACATTCGGCACGATGGCCGACACCTTTTGCCCACCCAACCGACCTCCAGAACGGAAAACAGTCTGTCCATGCCATTTTCGACCCTTGGTCTATCCGACAAGGTAATGTCGGCCGTTGAAAGCGCCGGCTTTAGCGAACCCACGCCTATTCAGGCAGAAGCCATTCCCCATGTCTTGTCGCGCAAAGACGTTTTGGGTCTGGCGCAAACGGGAACGGGCAAGACTGCGGCCTTTTCTCTTCCGATTCTGACGCTGTTGGAGCGAGGCCGAGCACGAGCCAGGATGCCGCGTTCGCTGGTCATCGCGCCGACACGTGAGTTGGCAGCGCAAGTGGCCGAGAGCTTCGAAACGTTCGGGGTCAACCACAAGTACACGATGGCGCTTCTGATCGGCGGCGTGTCGTTCGACGAGCAGGAAAAGAAGCTGACCAAGGGCGCCGATATTCTGATCGCGACGCCCGGCAGCCTGCTTGATCATTTTGAGCGTGGCTAGCTGCTTTTGACGGGCGTTGAGTATCTGGTCGTTGATGAAGCTGACCGCATGCTCGATATGGGCTTCATGCCGGATCTGGAGCGCATCTTTAAGCTGGTGCCCTTCACTCGTCAGACTCTCTTCTTTTCAGCGACCATGCCGCCGGAGATCGAGCGGTTCGTAAACACCTTCCTGCACACGCCGGAACGTGTGGAAGTGGCGCGCGCCTCCTCCACCAGCGACACGATCGCCCAATCCATGCTCAAGGCGCCGGGCGATCCCAAAGGCAAGCGTGCTGTTCTTCGCGATGCCATTAATGGCGCCGACGAGCTGACCAACGCGATCATCTTCTGCAACCGCAAACGCGATGTGGCTATTTTGGAGCGCTCCTTGAAGCGCCACGGTTTCAATGCTGGATGCTTGCATGGCGACATGGACCAGCGGGCCCGGATGCAAACGCTTGATGCCTTCCGCAATGGCGAGCTGGCACTGCTGGTGGCATCCGATGTTGCCGCCCGCGGCCTTGATATTCCTGCCGTCAGCCACGTCTTCAACTATGACGTGCCAACCCACGCGGAAGACTATGTCCACCGCATCGGGCGTACCGGTCGCGCTGGCCGAACCGGCACGGCGATAACCCTCGCCGCATCATCTGACCGGAAGTATGTCGACGCCATTGAAGCGATGATTGGCAAAGCCATACCGCGCGCCGGAGAAACAACCGCACCTTCAACGACCGATGATGAGGCAACGGCCGCATCGTCCGCCCAGAACGAAAAGGGTGACAGAGAGTCATCCGACGCCAAGCCAGGCCGCCGTCGCGGACGCCGGGGTGGACGCAAATCGTCCCGC